>JANOAS010000199.1:0-13239 GCA_031411255.1 bacterium | reverse complement strand
CTCGAGGAAGCGGGGGACGAAAAATTCCTTCGTCAGCGTGGTCAGCTCGACACGGCCGTACTCGCCATAGTTCATGGTGCGGGCGGTGTCCTTCGGATCAACGATTCGCAGGACCGCACGCGGCTGCGGGGCGTAGTAGGTGACGCTGTAGTTTTTCTCCTTCAGCTCCCAGGGGAGGCTGCAGGCCAGGCCCATGAGGGTGTTTCCGTAGGTGGGGACGAAGCGCGTTTTATTCTCGCACACCTCCTCGGCCAGGAAGCGCACCATCTGCGGGGTCATGCTGGTGCCGCCGCAGAAGATCCCCTTCACGCCGACTCCGGGCACGGAGACTCGCTCGCTCAGACTTTCCAGCAGGCGGGGCGTGGTGAAAAGGCAGCTGATGTTCCGGTGCTTGAGCATTTCCACCCCCTGGTCGATGACGTGCTTCTGGTAGCGCTCCACCTCGTCGTACTGGCCGCGCTGGATCAGCTTTTTCACCCAGCGGGGGTCGAGATCCACAAAGTACGTGCTGCCGCCGCGGTAGGCGGCCAGGTGCTCGATGGCCAGGCGCAGGCGGCGCGGGCCGGTGGGGCCGAGCATGAGCCAGTTTGACCCCTTCGGGAAATACTCGTCCTCCAGCTGGTGGGAGAACTGCTCGTAGTCGTGCTTGTAGTCGTCCCACCCGACGCGCTGCTTTGGCAGTCCAGTTGTTCCGCCGGTTTCAAAAACGTTGAACGGACGCCCCTCGAAAGCCTTCGGCACCCAGCGCTCGTTTTTTTCGTCGCGCAGCCAGTCGTCCTCGAAGTGGGGAAATTTCCTCACATCCTCGATGGTCTTGATCTCCTGGCGCGGGTCCCACCCGGCGTTTTTCGCCCAGTCGAGCCAAAACGGGCAGCCCGTTTCGGGGGAAAAATGCCAGGAGATGACTTCGCGGAGTTGCTGGTTGAGTTGGTCTTGGGCGTTCACGATTTTTGTATACGAATCAGGTCGGTCTGCGGATGGCTGGGAGATTAGCGGGGCCCGCCAGCTTTGCACGCGTCTTTTGTGCTGCCTCCCACTCAGGGATTGACTGAGGGGCCTTGGTTCAGTCCCGTTTCAGGCCCGCTTTCCTCTTTCTGAGAGCCCCGCGCCCCGCCGAACCCCGCCCTTGCGAATCCCCCGTTTATCACCGCAGTTTCCCGCCTTTTCCACCCCCGGACCCTCTCCATTTTTAGGAGCTGACTCGCAAAAATGAGAATTAACGGACAGCAACAAACAGGCGGAAGAACTTTGGCGCCATACCACAAGGCTGTAATGTCTGGCAGCTGGACAGCCCATTGGCCACCAGTGGCGCGCTCACCTGGGCGGCGGTCACGGCCGTCCAGCCGGTGCCGTCGTTGGAGCACTGCGTGGTGACGACCACATCCGTCGCCGCTGCATTGACAGGGCTCGACAGTCCGAGGTAGGTGCCAGTGGTCTTCCGCACGGGTGCCACCGAGAGGGAGCCGCGGCTCGCAGGCTGCAGCGGATCTGTGCCGCAGGCGTACTCCATCAGGTTGCAGGCACCGTCCCTGTCAGGGTCCTCACAAAGGAGCTGGCAGATGCTGAGCCGGCTGCCGGGAAACTTCGCCATCGCCCACGCGTCCACAGGGCGGTATTCATCCGGACCGCAGTCCACCGCAGCGCCGCTCACACGGGCCATGCCGTCGATGTCCAGGCCGCCGGCATTCGTGCCGTTGCCCATATTGATGGCGGCACTGGTCGCCAGGAGGTGAAAGTTGCCATTCGCGCCGTCCACGAAGCCAGGGTTGCCATACTTGCCGGCGGTGTCCTGCTTTGCCCCGCTCTGCCAGGAGGCAAAGCTGTTGTAGCCCACGCCCTTCCACGTCCACTCTCCGTCGCTCTTCCCGTAGTAGAGGTTGTTGTTCAGTTTGTTGCCCAGGCCGCTGGCTGAGTCCGCCCAGTAAAAATAGATCGGGCTCGCGGCGAGGATGCTGAAGATGTTGTTCTGGATTGTGCAGTTGCTGGCCCACTCGAGCAGCACCTCCGCCGCCCATTCATCCTGCTGGTCATTCTGGTAGAAAATGTTGTTCACGACGGTGACGCCGTCCACGCGCCCCATGGTGTCGTCCGCCGCGCCGAGGATGAGGCCCATCTTCAGGTTCTTGGAGGCAATGTTGTTGCGCAGCGTGATCCGGCGCGTCGTGGCACCCTCGTTCTCCGCACCCACCTGAAATCCGGTGTCGCAACCCGTGGCGCGGTTGTTTTCCACCAGAATGTCGGAACCACCATCCACATAGATGCCCACCGCCGTGCCGTCCTGCACGTCATTGCAGCGCTCCACGACGTTGCCCCGCACCACGCCGTTGCGCGCCACAAGCGTCTGGTTCGGCATGATGCTCGTCTCTCCACCGATGATGTCGATCCCGATGTTGTTTACGTCGTGGATGTAGTTGTTCGTCACTTCAAATCCGTTCACGTTCCCGTTCACCGTCACCGTTTCGCTCGTGTAGGGGTCGCAGTGGTGCACTTCATTGCCGTCGATCACCAGATTCGTGATCGCCGTCGTCTGGCTCGTCCCGTAGACCGTGATGCCCATCGCGTGGGTGCCACGGATTTCAGAAATCCGGTTGTTGCGGATCTCAATGTGGTCGCCGGAACCCGTTACGCGGATGCCGGACTTGTCGTCCACGTTCAGGTTGTTCCGGATCTCGAACCCGCAGATCCTCAGGTAGCTCTTGTTCGTGACGGAAATCATGTCGCCCGAACCAGCCACGCCCTGACCGTCGATCACCACGGTTCCAGGAGTTCCATTCGCCTGAAAGGTCACAAACCCGCCCGCAGCGGAACCGGACACATTGATTTTCACCCGCTCCTTGTACACACCGGGGCTCACCAGGACGGTGTCACCGGCTTTTAACGTGTTCGCAGCCTTCTGGATGGTCTTCCAGGGGCTGGCGGCTGTACCTGCGTTCGCATCCAGTCCGCCGGGCGCAACGGTGTATGTGGCGGCCGGGGATTTCGCGAGGAGGAGGAGGGCTGTGAGGAAAAAGGCGAGGAAGAGTTTCGCATTCATTCCGGCAGTTTACCATAATTACCATATTTTTCAATAGATATTATATAGAATCTGATAATTTCCTCAAAGAAGAGGCGAAATTTAGCAAAACTTAGGTTTCTCGGGATGCGAAGGAATGAATTAGGCCACCATCATATTCAACATTCCTGTAATTTTCGGGATTCCATATCAAAAATGAGAACTCCATCTTTCAACGAGACATTAATGATTGATCATGAGACCAAAAAGCGACGAGGTTCCAAACTCGCGTCAGCCCCTCCTTTGCCTTGCGACCACCCGTGCGGAATAAAATTGGTCGCGATTTCTCCTGGCCCCGGCTGAAAACCCGCACCAAGATTGCGCCGGGCCAGTCAGTGTCCTCTGGAATGCCAGGTCCTTCCCACTTCAACAAAACACCACCATGTCTGTCATCAGCGGCTGCCTTGTCGGCTTTCTCCTGTGGTTCATCGTTCGCTACCTCGTCGGCGGGCTGTACACAGTGAACCAAAATGAGCGCGCGGTAAAAACCCGTTTTGGCCGGGCCGTTCGCTTGGGCGAGCTGACCACACTGGACGATCCCCTCTCCGCCTCGCTCAATCCCGACGAGCGGACCCGCTACTCCTACCCCCAGGTGCGCGTCATTCCCCCCGGCGGCCCCTATTTTAAATGGCCGTGGGAGGAGGTCTACAAGCGCTCCATCTCCACAGAGACGGTGAACATGGCTTGGGACCCCGAAAACCCCAAGGCCAACAGCGAGGGAACCATCCTCGAAGCGGTGACCAAGGACCAGCTGAACACCGGCCTGACCGGGCAGATCCGCTACCGCGTCTCAGAGCGCAACCTCTACGCCCACATCTTCGGAGTCAAATGGCCCATCGCCCACGTCATGGGCTACTTTGTCTCCGTGCTGCGCGAACGCATCGCCAACTTCGAAGCTCCCGCCGAGCCCGCCCCGCCCGCCGAGGGGGAAAGCCACCCCCACGCGCCCGATGCGACCATCGTGAGCGGCATTTCCATCAATGACATCCGGAAAAACCTGCGCGACCTGAACGAGCACATGGACCACGAGTGCCTCTCCTCCGCCGCCCGCTACGGCATCGTGCTGGATGCCACCCTCATCACCGGCATCGATCCGCCCCGCGAGGTCGATTCCGCCCTGGCCGCCATCAACACCGCCTACAACCAGGTCTCCTCCGACATCAGCCTCGCCCAAGCCTCCGCTGACCAGAAGATCGTCCAGTCCAAGAGGGCCGTGGAGATCGAAACCCTCAAGGCGCAGGCCGAGGTGGAGCCCCTGAACGCGCTCGCCGCCCAGCTCGGCAGCCTCAAGGCCAGCGGCCCTGCAGCGCTGAAAGCCTACGTTCGCAACGTCCGTCTCTCCCTTTTCGAAAAAGCACAGCACGTCTTCACCGAGGTACACAAATGACCCAGCAATTCCTCATCGCCGCCGGCATCACCTTTTTTGGCTGCTTTCTCGCCGTCCCGCTTCTGCTCGGCATCGCCCGGCTCTTCGGGATCTATACCATCGTGGGCGAGCGCCGCTGCTACGTCTACGTCCTCTTCGGCAAGGTCATCGACACCATCGACGAGCCCGGCCTCCACCTCCTCTTCCTGAAAATCGGGTGGCGTGCCTTCTTTGTGAACTGGCTCGGCCAGTGCCACGTCATCGACATGCGCCTCGACCAGCAGTACCTCCGCAGCCAGCCGGTCAACTCCGAGGAGGGCGCCCCCATGGGCATCGGCATCTGGCACGAGATGTACATCAGTGATCCCGTGGCCTACCTTTTCAAGAACACGGACCCGCGCGGCTCCCTCGGCGCGAACGTGAGCAACTCCACTGTGCGCTGCCTGAGCAACATGCCCCTGGCCTCCATGCTCGTGAACCGCCACGCCATGAGCAACACCGTGCGCAGCGAAGTCTCGCCCAAGTCCCACGAGTGGGGCTACAAGCTCGGCTCCGTCTACATCCGGAAAGTCCACTTCCGCGACACGGGCATGATCCGCCAGATCGAGAGCAAGGTGGTCAACCGCCTGCGCCAGGTCACCTCCGCCATCAAACAGGACGGGGCCAACCAGGTCAGCATCATCGCCAGCACAGCCGAACGCCAGGCCGCCATCGCCTTCGCCAAGGCTGCCGCCATCCGGCCCGAACTCGTCGGCGCCTCCCTTGAGGCCATTTCCCACGACCCCGACGTCGCCACTGCGCTCTTCGAGATCCTCGAAACCCAGAAAATGACCGCCGGTAACGCCCGCGTCACCCTCCTGCCCGAGGGCGGAGACATTTTCAGCCGCCTGCTCGCCTCCGGCCCGGCGGATCACAATTCTTCAAGGCCTGCCCAGTCCGCCGTCCAGGCCCCCGCCCTGCCCGCCGCCCCGCCGGAACTCGCCCGCCGCCCGCAGGCCCAGATGTCCTGCCCGGACTGCGGCAGCAACTTTGTCTACGTCCCCGGTGCCGTGAAGGCCACCTGCCCCGCCTGCGGGCACGTCACCCGGCTGGAGTAGCTCTCCGTTTCATCGCTTCGCAGGGGGCAGGGAATCGAGAGGCGCTGTCACGCCGCCGGCCTTCCCTTCCCACTTGTCCGTCTTCAGATTTTCCGCACCGAACCCCCGGTTGATCTCCAGTCCGGCCAGCTTCCAGTGGTGCGCGTGCAGGTCAAAGGGGACGCGAATGCGCTCGTCGAAATCCGTCGGCCAGAGCATGCCGCCGATCCGGCGAAACTCGCGGAAGGTCACATCCACCTCCGCTCCGCGCGTACTTTCCAGGCCATTAAGAGTCATCCGCACCCGCCGGAGTTGTTTTCCAGCCCGGTCGACGAAGAGGACCACCCGGTCCTCCGCAGCCTCGCCAAATCCCGGCCGCAGCACGGCCAGCACCTCGTCGCACAGCGCGCCATCCACCATCGATTCGCCATTCAGGCCCAGCACCACGCCCGGCCTGTCGAAATACAGCGGCCCCAGCAGAAAGAGTGTGTACGCATCGGCCACGAGTGCGGCGGCGCGATTCGCTTCCGGATCCGTCGAGCCCGCACCATTGTAGGAAACCGAGACCCGCCCCGGCTGCCTGAGCACCCACTTTTCACCCCCGGGCCCCGTGTGCCTCTGGGCCATGGTCCGTGACGGCAGGATCAGGCGCTCCTCGGAGTTGCCGCGGAATTTCTTGTCCACCAGCACAGGCTGAAAACGCGGGCCGATCATTCCCCATTTTCCCTCGTAGCGCACGCTCAGGTCGCGCATCTTTGCATAGGCGCCGCCCCCGTGCGCCTGCTGCGATGCCGCCAGCAACGCCACCGCAGCCGGCTCGGATGTTTTGATTGGGCGCGAGCAAATCTTTGGCGAAGCGCAGGAGGACAGCAGACCCGCAAGCGCTGCGGCGAGGAAATGTGGGATGGGTTTCATGGGGATTCGAGTTTTTCAGGAAACTTCATGCTCAAAATCGTCTCAGCCGCCGCCCATCCGGAAAGGGCGGCCCCTTCCACCCTTGGCCCGCCGAAGGCATCCCCTGCCAGGATCAAGAGCGGAGTCCGGTTCAGGACCACGCAGGCGTCCTCCTCCACCCGCAGCGGCCTGCTGTAGCGCCAGCCGTGCACGCTGCTGGATTTCACGCCGCACCCCAGCCACTCCGCAGCAGCCTCCAGCAGCATCCGCCCGCTCTCCTCACGGTCGCGGTCCCAGTGCTGCAGGCTAAATCCAGGCGTGGCGTGAATCGTCACCGCTGGCTCCGTTGAAATGCCCTTCATCTGATTGTCCGCGATCCATGCCACCGGCCCGCCCGCCGGGGCAAATCCCCCCGGCTTCGGCACCCGCGACGGCCCGTCCAGCACCGCCATCACGGCCAGACAGCGCTCATATTCTATCTTTTCCAGTCTCGCTCTCATGGGTGCGGAGAGTGCTGTGCACCCTGCGTCCAGCAGCATCAGCGCCTGCGGGACAGGCGCCGTCAGCACCACGGCGGCTGCGGAAAATATTTCGCCTGACTTCGTTTCCAGCTCCACGCGGTCTGTCTGGCACCGCACAGCTCGGATCTCCTTCTCCAGACGCACCTCCAGCCCTGCGGCCAGGTGTTTTGCCACGGCGGTCATTGCCGGGGCTCCGCGCCATCGGGTGTGGCCCTCCGCAGTTCCGGGAAATCCACGGCACCACGCCTCCACAGCTCCAGCCTGCCGCCCCAGCTCCAGCAGTTCGGTGAAACGAGGATCGCGAGACGTGATGAATTGCGCCCCGTGATCAAACGTCGCCCCACCGGCACGCCGGCTCGCCAGTCGTCCACCCACGCCACGCCCCTTGTCCACCACCACTACGCGGCAATCGGCCCGCTGCAGCTCGCGCGCTGCACCCAGGCCGGCCACGCCTGCACCGACGATCAGAACGTCAGCATCAAGCTCACGCTTTCCCGGCGAGGTCGGCATAGCGGTCAAAGCGGTTCGAGAGAATGAAAAAAGTCGGAGCCCACAGCCCGACAAAAATCCCGAACCGCTCACTGTGCGCCTGAAGCTCCGGCGACGAGCCTCCCGTGGTGTACCAGATGGCGATGGACCCCGCGATGGAGGCAAATCCGAGAACGAAGCACACTTTGCTGAGTTGTTTGAGAGCGGAGGGTTTCATGGGAGATGATTTTGGTTGGGAAGGCGTGCTGGCGGCACGCAAGAGTTTAGGAATTCAGGCAACAGCCCGGCATGCCAGAGAAAAATACGCCCGGCAGCCCGCCCCGGATGCACCACCGCTGATGTGCCATGTCTTCATTGACGTTGCCCCCGGCGGTGCTAAAAGGGGGACTTCGGAAAAACCTCCAACCCCGCCACCCCCTTCCATGAAAATCCCCCGCCTTCTCCCTCTCCTACTCGCGCTGCTCGGCGGTGCCGCTTCTGCCCAGACGCCGCCCACGCGCATCCTTCCGCTGGGCGACTCCATCACCTTCGGCTCCGGCGCGGCGGGCGGCTACAGAAACAAACTTTACGCCCTGCTCACCTCTGCCGGGTTCAATGTGGACTTCGTCGGCGTGCAAACCGGAAACCCCGTCGCCACCCTGCCCGACTTGGACCACCAGGGCATCGGAGGCTGGCGCATCGACCAGGTGGACGCGGACATCCCCAAGTGGCTCGGCGTGGTGGCGGACCCGGACGTCATCCTGCTCCACATCGGCACGAATGACTTCGGGCAGAACCTGGACACGGGGAATGCCATCAACCGTTGGGACGCCCTCATCACGAAGCTGGCCGCGAAGCTGCCCTACGCCCACATCATCGCCACGAACCTCATGGAGCGCGGAGAGCCCGCCAACTCAAACATTCAGGCGCAGTTCAACCCGCAAGTCGTCGCCCGCATCAATGCCCAGGCCGCACTCGGACGGCGCGTCACCTTTCTCGACATGCGCGCCGCCGTGCCGCTGGCGGAGATGCCGGACAATCTCCACCCCGGTCAGGCCGGCTATGATCACATGGCGGATGCCTGGGCCCCAGCCGTGCAGTCCATCATCACGCCCCTCGGCGACTCGCTGCCGCCCGGCATCTCCCGCGCCCTCGCCACTGCGGACCGGACTCACGTCTCCATCACCTTTTCCAAACCAGTCGCCGACACCGCAGCAAATCCGGCCAACTTTGCCCTGAGCGGCGGCCTCACCATTTCCGCCGCCGTCCTGGATGCGGCCAGGCGCACCGTCACCCTGACCACCAGCCAGCAGACTCTGGGCACCGGCTACACTGTCACGGTGAACGGCATTACCGACCGCACCCCGGCCGCCCTCGCCCTCCCGGCCAGCACCACCGCCACCTTCTTTGCCCAGACCCCGCGCGGCTACCTGAACAACGTCCCCGAGTCCGCCGAATACTCCCTGGCCTACAGCCTGGACATCCCCACCGCAGCCAGCTACAAGACCACCGCCCCCGCCTACGCCGCGAACAACAGCGCCGCCATCGGCCCCATCAGCCGCGTCGCCTACTACATGGAGCTGCAGACCCCCACTGGCGACCTCCAGTACGTCTGGGCATCCATGCCCGCCTTCACCACGGACGCCTCGAAAATCGGCGTACCCACCCTCGCAGCGGGCGCGGAGTTTCAGACGGGCGTCACCGGCATGACTGTCGCCTCGAATGTCGCGGGCCTCGTCACCGGGACAAACCTGGCGGGCAATCTGGAGTTCTGGCCGCGCGACTACAGCGGCAACCGCCCCCCCTCCGTTCCCACCGCCAGCGATGCCCTGTATGACTTCGGCGATACGCCGAAAACCACCGGCAACTACGGCTCCATGCAGCTGCACAACACCGCCGCCGGTCAGACCGTTTTCGCCTTCAACAACTGGGGCGGCAACGCCAGTGCGGGCGATGTCTGCGTGGGCATCGGCAACAGCCCGTCCCCCGTAAATGGCGGCCTCGACTGGACCTTCGCGAACAACGCCGCCGGCTTCACCGTCCGCACCCTCCAGGTCCTGGTGAAGACAGATGGCGACATCACGCCGCCCGCCGTTGTCTCAGCCAGGGCAAACTACTCGCTGAACAAAATCACCCTCACCCTGTCCGAGCCCGTGCTGGCCTCGTCCATCACTGCGGGAAATTTCTCCCTCAGCAATGGAGTCTCTGTCCTCTCCGCCGCAGCCGGGAGCAGCCCGCGCGAGATCATTCTCACCACCACCGCCCAGCCCGCCGCCACTCCGCTCACCCTCTCCATCACCGGCCTTCGCGACACCTCGTGCTCGGCCAATCTCATCGCCCCCGGCACCACCGTCGCAGTCAGCCTGGCCTCGCTCCCCGCCGAGGTCGTTACGAATGTTGGCGCAGCCGCCAGCGCCTACCAGACCGTCTACTCCATCGCCCTGCCCGTCACCGGAAACCTGAACGCCCTCGGCGCCGCCGCCTACACCGTGGACGAGCGCTCCGTTCCTGGCGGTTTTGACCGCGTCGCCTACTACCTGGAGCTGCAGACCGCCGGGGGCGCCACCCAGTACGCCTGGGCCTCCATGGACGCCTGGACCGCCAGCCGCGGAAAAGTCGGCCTGCCCCTCCTGGCGAATGGAGCCATGTTTCAGCAGAACGTCACCAACCTCGAAGTCATCTCCAACGTCCCCGGCGTGGTCAACGGCACCACCGCCACCGGAGGAAACATCGAGTTCTGGCCAAACAGCTACTCCCAGGCCAACGCCCTCTCCGTTCCCGGCGCCAGCGCCACCAACTACGACACGGGCGACACCATCACCGGCACCGTGCCCACCGCCGGCTACGGCTGCCTCCAGATTCACAATCACGATGCCGGCGCCTCCCAGACCGTACTGGCCGTGAATCGTTTCGGCACCGACGGCCAGATCCTCGACGTCGGCATCGGCAACAACCTGGCCCCCACCACCAACGGCGTGGACTGGACCTTCGCCTCAAATGCCGGCAACTACACGAAGCGCACCCTCCACGTCATGGTGCGCCCCAGTGCGAACTTCTTCACCCCGCCCGCCGTCGTCGCCAATGCCGGCGCCCTGGCCGCCGGCTACCAGCTCGCCTACTCCATCGACCTCCCCACCGGAGGCCTCTCCACCGCCCTCGCCTACTCGGTGAACAACTCCGCCGACATCGCCTCCTTCACCCGCGTGGCCTACTACCTGGAGCTGACCCCCACCGGCTCCTCCACGCCGAACTGGGTCTGGACCTCCATGGACGCCTTCACCACCGACCCGCGGAAAATCGCCATCCCCACCCTCGCGGCGGGCGCCACCTTTCAGCAGAATGTCACAAACCTCACGGTGAAGTCGAACGTCGCCAGCGTCGTCCAGGGCACCACCGCCACCGGGGGAAACATCGAGTTCTGGCCAAACAACTACTCCGCGCCCAATGCCATCGCCATCCCGGGAGCCAGCGCCACCACCCTTGATTTCGGCGACACCATGTCCGGCACCGCGCCCACCGCCGGCCACGGCTCCATGCAGGTGCACAATCACGACACCGGGGCAAAGCAGACGGTTTTTGCCTTCAATAATTTTGGCGCCACCACCGGCACCGCCCCCGTCTATGCCCTCGGCATCGGCAATGACCCGAACACCGCCCGCGCCAGCTACCATCCCGACTGGACCTTTGCCGCCAACGGCGCCACCGCCTACTCGGCCCGGCGGCTTCAGGTGTTCGTCCTCCCCGGTTCGGGCAGTACCGACGTGACCGGCCCCGCCGTCACCCGCGTCACCGCCTCCAGCACGCTGGGCCGCTGCACCGTCGCCTTCAGCGAGCCCGTGGCCGGGAGCGCCGCCAGCCCGGCGAATTTCGCTCTCAGCGGCGGCCTCACCGTGCTCGCAGCCTCCATGGCCGGCCCGAATGAAGTCGCCCTCACCACCAGCGCGCAGACACCCGGCACCGTCTACACCGTCACCGTCTCCGGCATTCGCGACCGCAGCCCCGCGGCCAATGCCAGCCTGCCTGGAGCCTCCGGCACCTTCACCGCCTACACCCCGCCCGCCGTGCTCGCCGGCATCCCGGAGTCCGCCGGGTTCACCCTCCTCTACGCCCTGCCCGTGCCCAATGCCGGAACCTTCGCCACCACCGCCGTCCCCTACACCGTGGACGAGTCAAAGTACCCCCAGCTCACCAGCTTTGACCGCCTCGCCTACATCATGGAGCTGACCACCGCCGGCGTCACCACCTGGGTCTGGGTCTCGTGCGATCCCTTCTCCACCGAGGTCGGGAAACTCGGCGTGCCCACCTTCGCCAGCGGCGCCGTCTGGCAGCAGAACCTCGCGAACATGACCGTCGCCGCCTCCGCCGGAGCCCCCGTCACCACCGGCACCGGACTCGCCGGAAACATCGAGTTCTGGCCGCACAACTACTCCGCGCCCAGCGCCCTCGCCGTGCCCAATGCCAGCGCGACCAATTTTGACTGGGGCGACACCCGCTCCACCACCGGCACCTACGGCTCCATGCAGATCCACCACCCCGCCGCCAGCCAGACCCTTTTTGCCTACAATAACTGGGGCCCCGGCAGCAGCAGCGGCAACAGCTGCCTCGGCATCGGCAACGACCCCGTCCCCGTCACCCTCGGCGTGGACTGGACCTTCCACCAAAATGCCGCCACCTACACAGCGAAGAACCTCTACGTCCTCGCCCGGCCCGGCGGCGTCCCCCTCGGCACCGCACCTGTCATCCTCAGCCAGCCCTGCGGCCGCCTGGTCGATCCCGGCCAGCCCGCCACCTTCCTCGTCACCCTCAGCTCCGCCGGTCCGTTCTACTTCCAGTGGCGAAAGGACGGCGCCCCGCTCGCAGGGCAGACGGCCCAGTGGCTCGACATCCCCACCGCCGCACTGGCCGACGACGGCCTCTACGACTGCGTCATCACCGGTGCCGGGGCCGTCACCACCACCAGCGCCGCCGCCCGCCTCATCGTGCGCGAGACCGTGCCCCCCGTCTTCGGCCCCTGCCTGGACCTCGCCTTTGCCACCACAGATCCCGCCGGCATGGCCGTCCCCTTCGCCCTGCCCGCAGCCACGGACAACCACGTCCTGCCCCCCACCGTCACCGCCTCCCCCGCCCCCGGCAGCCTCTTCCCCATCGGCATCACCCCCGTCACCGCCACCGCCACGGATGCTTCGGGAAATGTCGCCACCTGCGTGTTCAACGTCACCGTCACCCTCGTCAGCCCGCATGAGGTCAGCATCGCCGGCCAGCCCGGCGTCAGCATGGCCCTCAGCTTCCACGGCACCACCGGCCAGGCCTACCTCATCCAGCGCAGCATCGACCTCGCCAGCTGGTCCACCTTCGCCACCGTCACCGCCGGCCCAGACGGCTCCCTCCCCGCCACCGACTCCGCCGCGCCCGAAGGCCGCGCCTACTACCGCGCCATCCCGGCACAGTAGGAGACGAGCGGACTCGGAGACCCGGAGACGAGGAGACGAGGAGACTTGGAGACGAGGAGACTCGGAGACGGGAGACTTGGGGCTGGAGAAATTGACGATTCATGAGCAAGGATTGTTGAGCTGTGAAGGGCTGGAAGTGCGCCGGCTTCCCCGACCCCGGAGGGCGTCCCTTGTTTGGCTGGGGCGCTCTGTTTCCGGGATCAAGGCCCTCTGGGGAGACCGGGACAAAATGCGCGGCGCAGCCGCCGTGGACTGCGGAAGCTTGCTGCCGCTTTCCGGCTTGCAGCTCGCTGCAGCCGGCGGGCACCAAGCGCGCGCACCGGGTGGGAACCCGGAGGTGGCTTGCGGGGGACGCAGGTCTGGGGCTGGCCGGGGCGCGTGGCTGGGGGCACAAGCTCGGGGCGCGCGGCTG
>JANOAS010000198.1:0-6873 GCA_031411255.1 bacterium | reverse complement strand
CATCCCCCGCCCATTTTCCTCCTTGATTCGCGTCATTCGCGTCCATTCGCGGTTGACCTCGCGCCCCCAGCCCGCGCCCCATGCCCGCCCGCCAGCAGCGGGCACGGAGCGCACACCCCGCTCGTTACTGCAGCAGCAGCTCTTCCAGAGCCTTTTCCTTTTCCGGACCGGTCAGGAAATCGAACGACCGCATGTACTTCGGCTTCTCCTCCGGCTTGGTCGCCTTGTCCGTCACGATCTTCGCTAGGTAGCCTGCCGTCTTTTTCGCGCGGCTGCGCCAGATGATGTCCCGGCCCGCCGGTGAATTCCAGCTGTCGCCCACCTGGGCCAGCCAGGCGTCCAGACAGGCGTCCCAGTTCAGCGCCGCGCCGATGCCCAGCGCCTCCACATACCAGCGGTCTGCGCCGTCATGCTGCGCGGCCAGCGTGGCCCAGAGTTTCGGGGCCTCGGCGGACTTGGAAAAGCGGAGCGCCAGCGCGCACTCGCGGCGCACCTGGGCGGACGGGTCCTTCACCAGTTTTGCCACCGTGCCCTCCACGTTCAGCTTCAGCTCGCGCGCCAGCCGCAGCCCGGTGATGCGGATGTCCGCGTCCTTGTCCGCGATCCCGGCCGCCACGTACTTCGCCCCGTCGATCCGGCCCAGCAGCCACAGCGCCCTCGCCCGATGCCTCGGGTTCGTGCCGCCCCAAACCTTCACCAGTTCCGCCTCGGCCGTCTTGCCCATCTTCGCCAGCGCCGTCCACGCCAGATAGCGTGTCGCATTGTTCGGGCTCTTCAGCGCCGCCACCGCACCCGCCGCCGTGGTCACATCCACCGACGGCACGCTGTATTTCGCCCCCTTCGGAGCCACGCGGAAGAGGCGACCCTTTTCCAGATCCCCCATGGCATGGCCGCCCACGCCGGGATCATACCAGTCCGCCACCACCAGCGATCCATCCGGTGCCGTCAGCACGTCGGACGGGCGGAACCACTTGTCCCCCTTCCCCTCCAGGATGTTCTCCACCGTCGCCTTGTAGCCAGCCCCGGAGGCCGTCACCGGATACGCCCGCACCACATTCGGCCCCGCATCGCAGTGGATGATCTGCCCGCGGTATTTCTCCGGCAGCAGATCCCCCTCGTAAACCATGATCCCCGTCGGCGATCCCGCCCCCGTCTGGAGCAGGTTCGGCACCACGCCCGGATCGTTCAGGTGCCAGTGCCGCAGCGGGATTTCCGTCTCCATGTTTGACCGCTGCTGCTGCCAGCCCGCGCCCGTCACCTCGTCCGCGTAGCCGTAGTTGCCGTACTCCATCACGTAGTTGATCCGCACCCCCTTGTTGCCGTCGTCGTCATTGTCGGACTGCCACAGCGTGCCAAAGCTGTCCACCGTCACCTCCCAGTTGTTGCGGAAATCCCAGCCCACCGTCTCCACATTGGACCCGTCCACGTCACAGCGGAAGACCATGCCCTGCTGGTACGGCTTCCGCCTGTTCACCACCTCGTTGCCCGCCGCGTCCGTCACCGGCTTGCCGTCCTTGTCCTTCAGCTGGTGGCCCTCATTGCCCATGTTGAAATACAGTTTCCCGTCCGGGCCGAACATCGCGGCATGAATGCTGTGGTCGTGCTGCGCCCCGTCGATCCCGCTGAACATCACCTCCGCCACGTCCCCCTTGTCGTCCCCGTTCGTGTCCGTGATCGCCCACACCTTCCCTTTCGCCGCCACGATCACCCGGTTCCCCAGCACACACACACCGTGCGGCGAGTCGATGTCCCGCGTCTGCCAGAACACCGTCTGCTTGTCCAGCGTCCCGTCTTTGTCCGTGTCCTCCAGGATCAGGATCCGGTCCCCCTCCGGCCGCTTCCCATTGTGCCCGCGGTAGTTCACGATCTCCGCCACCCAGACACGCCCCTTCGCATCGATGTCGATGGCCGACGGGCTCAGCAGCAGCGGCTCCGCCGCAAACACCGAGGCCTCCAGCCCCTCCGCCACCTCCAGCGCCGCCAGCTCATCCGCCGCGTCCTTGCCACCACCGCCGCCGCCGCCACCGCCCTTCCTCACCGGTGGCTTCTCCTTGTAAACCATGAACTGCACCGTGCTGGCGCCCTGCTTCGCCCCGCCCTCATCGATCCCCGCCCGCGCCGTGAACTTCTTCGCCCCCGCCGGCAGCGTAAACTCGATCACCGAGTTCGCATGAGTCCCGATCCCCTCCGCGATCGCCTGCCCCGCCACCTTCAACGGCGATCCCCCCGCGCTCTTGCCCACCTGCACCTGGCCCCACTCCGCCGAGGCCGCGTCCCATTTCAGCTCCGTCAGCTTCTTCTCGCCGAAGTCACCCGTCACCCGCGGCTCGATCCAGTCCGCCCAGTCACACCCGAACCCATCCCCCGCATCCCCCGCCACCAAGTACAGCTTCTGCACCCCCGTCACATCCACGGATATCTCCACCGCCGCCGAGTCCGCCTTCAGCACCGGGCTCTGGTAAAGCGGTTTCGGCGCAGCCAGCACCGTCGAGGAAACAAATGCCGCCACCACCCCGGCCACCAGGGCCGTCGGCTGCGGGAGGAAAAAACGAGTCGTGCGAGTCAGAGTCATCGGAGTAAAAGAGGGTTCAGGTTTCGCGTCCCCCGCCCCGGCACCAGCCCGGACAGGGACCAGCGAACAAATCCCGTTTCCCCTCCCCCGCAACCACCCCCCACACCCCGCCAAGCCCTCAGGCAATCCCCGGCACCGCGCGTGGACGGGGGGACGAAGGCGGGATGGATGAGCAGGGGGGTAGAGGGTTGGAAAGTTAGAGCATTAGCCGGAAAGTCCGCCCCTCTACCCCTCCAATCCTCTAACTCTCTAATCTTCTATCCCGCTCCGCCTCTCCTCCGCCCCGGGGTTGTCAATCCCGCGTTTACCGCTACTGTCCGGGCCATGTCACACGCCGCAAAGACCCTGGCCGACGCCAGGACCAACTGCTCTCCGAAGCCACTCACCAATGGAGCCATCAGGGACTTCTGGGTGGAGACGGCGGAGGCCCGTGACGCGCTCACCAGCTTCCGGGGAAACCTCCTCAGCCTCCTCGACCAGGACGCGTCCCACCGCATCCTCGTCTACGGCCACCGCGGTTGCGGGAAAAGCACCGAACTGAACAAGCTCATCTCGGACCTCGGCGAAGAATGGCTCCCCATCAGCCTGAATGCCGGAGATTTCCTCCCCGTCAGCGGCAACCAGGCCGCCGACGTGCTCCTCGCCGCCTGCACCCGCATCATCGAAGTCGCCAAGGCGAACGAGCTGCCCTTGGATGAAAAGGTCCTCAAGCCCGTCGTGGCCTTCTTCTCCCAGACCACCAGGACACAGTCCGAGACCCGCGATGCCAGTATCGAAGGCGGTGCGGGAGTCGGCACCGGACCCAGCCTGCTCGATATGCTCGTGGGCCTCTCCGTCAAGTTCAGCAGCGCCCTCAAGTTCGGCTCCCGCACAGACTCCAGCACCGTCAGCATTGTGCGCCAGCGCAAGGGCGAGCTTCGCGAGGCCGTCAACGCCCTCGGCCTTGCCACCGAGGAGGCCTGGCGTGCCAAGTCCGGGAACCCGAAAGCCAGGGTGCTCCTCGTCATCGAGGATCTGGACAAGCTCGGCCTGGCCGACGCCCGCCAAATCTTCGTCAATGACGGCCGCCTGCTGGGCGACATCTCCCTGCGCACCGTCTACACCATTCCCGTCTTCACCTTCCACTCCCCGGAGGCCAGCGCCATCAAGTCCTACTTCGACCACACCGTCGGCCTGCCCATGATCAAGGTGAACACCCGCCACGGCAAGCCGTGCAAGGAGGGCCGCGCCACCCTGCGCGACATCATTCGGAAGCGGGTGGACGCCACCGTCCTCCCGGAGGATGCCATGGAGCACCTCATCGAGCGCACCGGCGGCGTCCTGCGCGACATCTTCGACGCCATCCAGGCCTGCGCCCAGTTCATCCCCGTGCAGAAGTCAAAGGTCATGGACCTCGCCAACATCAGGATCGCCCTCGACCGCATGGTCGCCACCATGGGCCTCCAGATCGGCTACCCCCCGGAGGAAAAACGAGCCCCCCGGCCCCTCCAGGAGCGCCTCGCCGGCATCGCCAAGGACCGCTCCCTCGGGCGCGAGGTGCCCACCCAGCCGGATCCCGACATGCAGTACCTCCTCATGAGTGGCGCCCTCATTGAGTACAATGGCGACCCCTGGCTCGGCGTTCACCCCCTGGCCAAAGAATACCTCACCGAGCTGGGACTGGATGTGGGAACCTAGCCAGACCGCACTGCCCGAGCTGGCGCAGTTCCTCACCCAGCCCGCTCCAGGCCTCGCCCTCCTGCGCTACCGCTCCGTCTACGCGTTCGATTCCCTCGTCCGCAGCCTCCAGCCGGCAGGCCGCCCCCTCCACCTCGTCCGCTACCGTCCCCGGGCCGCCGATGACCGCGCCTCCCCATCCGCCCTCGTCGCCCACTGCCGCACCCTCGCCAGCCCCGCCATTCCCCTCATCTTCCTCTGCCCCGACCCCGATGCCGAGGCCGCCAGCGACCTCGACGCCCAGGCCGCCTTCTGGAAAAACATGAACGCCTCCCGCGAGGCCTTCGGCGCCCTTCAGGCCCAGATCATCCTCACCCTGGACCAGGCCCAGACCGCCTCCTGCTTCCACCACGCCAAGGACCTCGTCTCCTGGTGCTCACCCAAGTTTGAGTTCACCGCCCTCATGCCGGTGGACGGCCCCCCAGAGCGCCTCCCCACGACCGGGGGGATGACGGGGGACTCGCACCCCTCCACCTCCTCCCTCACCTGGGACACCCTCCATCCCCTCCTGGAGAAAGAGCTTCAGTCCGGCCACCGGCTTTCCCCCCGGGCCGTCACCCAGCTGCTCATTCCCCTCATGAGCCACGCCGTCAAAAGCGGTGCCGCCTCGCTCGCCTCTACCCTCGTCCCCGTCGGCGACCACGTCGAGTTTCCAGACGAAGCCGCACGCGCCGCTTGGCTGTCGCTGAAAGGCGACCTCGCGGTGGACCAAGGTGATCTGGCCGGGGCCTTGCGCGCCTTCTCGGAAGCCAAGACCATCGACGAACGCCTCGCCGCCAGCGACCCCGCCAATACCGCGTGGCAGCGCAACCTCTCCGTCTCGCTCGACAAACTCGGCGACCTAGCGCTGGCCCAGGGCGATCTGGCCGGGGCCTTGCGCTCCTTCTCCGAGAGCAAGACCATCGCCGAACGCCTCGCCGCCAGCGACCCCGCCAATGCCGCGTGGCAGCGCGACCTCAGCATCTCAAATGAACGACTCGGCAACCTCGCGGTGGCCCAGGGCGATCTGGACGGGGCCTTGCGCTGCTTCACCGAGTGCCATGCCACCCTCGAACGCCTCGCCGCCAGCGACCCCGCCAATGCCGCGTGGCAGCGCGACCTCTCCGTCTCGCTGGAGAAACTCGGCGACCTCGCGGTGGCCCAGGGCGATCTGGCCGAGGCCTTGCGCTCCTTCTCCGAGAGCAAGACCATCCGCGAACGCCTCGCCGCCAGCGATCCCGCCAATGCCGCGTGGCAACGCGACCTCTCCGTCTCGCTGGAGAAACTCGGCGACCGCGCGGTGGACCAGGGCGATCTGACCGGGGCCTTGCGCTCCTTTACCGAGAGCAAGACCATCCGCGAACGCCTCGCCGCCAGCGACCCCGCCAATGCCGCGTGGCAGCGCGACCTGTGGGTCTCCTACTGGAAGCTGGCGGACCACTGCGAGAAGTCAGGGCAGCCGGAGGAGGCCTGGACGTGGTGGCGGAAGGCCCATGATGTGCTGGGCGGAATGAAGGCCCGGGGGCTGCATCTTTCCCCGAAGGATGAGGGATTTCTGGCGTGGCTGCAGAGGAAGCTGGCGGAGGAATAGCGCGGCTGAGGGTTGGAGGATTGCAGGACGGGGGAGTGCGCCGGAGGGGCATGAAACCGGAAACGGCCCCGCCGCCGGGGTGCGCGACGGGCTCCTGCCGCTGCCCGCGAGGCCGCCTGCGGCCAGCCCCGGGCCCCGGGCCACCCTGCCCAGCGCCTGCCCCGAGGCCCCCCTCCTCCCCCTCAAAAAACATCTCCGCCCCCAATTCGCCGCCGGGGGTCAATTCTAATTGTCGCCAAGGGAATTGATAATTGTCGCTGGACACCTCCGCCCCACCCCAGCCCCTACACCCGTTTTCCTGCCGTAATCCCCTCATTTTCCTCCCGACAGCGCCATTTCCCCTCCCCGCCCTCCTCCGCCCAGGGGTCACCCCTCGCCCGACGACCCCTGACCCCTCCTCCGCCCAGGGGTCACTCCTCGCCTAGCGACCCCTGACCCCTCCTCCGCCCAGGGGTCACCCCTCGTCCGAGGACCCCTGACCCCTCGTCCGTCCAGGGGTCACCCCTCGCCGGGCGACCCCTGACCCCTCGCCAGCGGAGGGGTGACCCTCGTTTTCACCTGGAGTGACCCCTCGGCAGGCCAGGAGTGACCCCTCTTCGACTGCTGCCGTGGGCGGGACCGCAACTCCCCACGGCGGACTCTCTTGCCCGGAACACTCCCTCGCCCCCACACGCACCGGCGGCAGCGATGGCCCACTCGCCTCCGCCAATCCTCTAACCCCTCTATCCCTCCAACCCTCTAACCCTCTAATTTCCCGCCCAACTCCGCCGCCCCCGCTTCCAGCGTGGCGATCTCCGCCTCGGTCCAGTCGTGGCACGTCCCGCGGGCAAAGCCGACCACGCCGCGAAGTTCGCCATCGATGAGGATGGGCACGGCGATGCTGGCCTGGACGGGCACGTCCCTGGCCCCCGGGCGGATGTCCCCCGTGGTGTCCGCTTGCAGGTTGCACGTCTGCACCGGCTTCCGGCGCTCGGCGGCCAGCCCGGCCATGCCCTTGCCCACCGGCACCTCCGCC
>JANOAS010000197.1:0-5795 GCA_031411255.1 bacterium | reverse complement strand
CCTGCTACTTCAGGTAGGCGGCCAGGTAGGCGGCGCGCAGGCCGCTTTGTCTGAGTGCCTCGGTTACGTCGACGTCCAGTCCGGCGTGGCTGATGATCTGGAAGCGGGCTTTGGGATTGGCTTTCAAGATTTCTGCGGCCTGGCGGGCGGTGCGGGCGAAGTCGCGCTCGATGCCGGCGTCGTCCTGCACGCAGGAAATGGCCGGGAAATCGGAGGGCGGGGTGGCGGCGGCTTTTCCTTCGGGTTTCGGCTCGGGTTTGCTTCCGGGTTTGTCCTTGACCACCGGCTCGGCCTTCAGTTCGGCGGTGGCGGTGGCTTTGATGGGTGAGGATTTTTTCCCGGGGGGCTTGTCGTTGGCTTGTGGAGCCGTAGATGGAGCGGTGTTCTTCTGGATCGCGCCGAGCCGGGCTTCGAGTTCGAGTTTTTCCTGGGTGCGCTGCTCAAGTTTCAGGTTGGTGAGTTCCAGGGCGGCGCGGTGCTCGCTGAGCTTCTTTTCAAACTCCTTCGACTGGACGAGGAGCTTCATGGCGCTCTCCTCGGCGGAGTTCCGGCTGGAGCCGGCGGCTTTTTCCTTTTCGGTCCGGGTTTTGTTTTCAGCTGTCACTTTGGCCAGCTGGGTTTCAAGTTCGCGGATGCGGGCGGTGGCCTCCGCGCGGGATTTTTCCAGCTCGGCGTGGAATTCCTGGCGGGACTTTTCGAGGCGAGTTTCGAGTTCGCGGACGCGGGCCTCGGAGGCGGCCTTGATCTGGGCGATTTTCTCCTCCTGCTCGCGGCGGGCGCTGCCGTCTGCGGGGGCGGGGGCGTGCTCGCGGGCGGCGTGGAGTTCCTTTTGGAGTTTCTCCGAGGCGGCCTGGATTTCCCGGAGTCTGGCCGCGAGGGCGGCGGCCTGCTCGCTGATTTCGCGGACTCGCTGGGCCTGGGCTTCTTCCTGGTCGCGCTTCGCCGGCTTGTCCCGCTTGTCGGGCCGGTCGGGCTTTCCGGGTTTTTCCTTGTCGGAGTCGCTCTGTTCAGTTTTGCCGTCCTGCTTGGGGGCGGAAACTACCGGGGTGAGGGGCACGGCGAGGCCGGCGAGGAGGAGGGAGAGGAGTTTTTTGTTCATCAGGAGAATGGGGTTCTCCTGAAACCTAGAACGAAGCGGGCGCGGTGCGCAAGCCTGCAATCCGCCAAAATGACGGAAAAATCACGACGCCGCGTGAAGGCAGCGGCTCACGCTTTCCCCTTGGCGAGGTATGCGAAGCACATGACGCCGACGGAAAGCCAGAAAATAGAAAAGATAAGTCCCCACAACATAAGGCGCGATTCATACCCGAAGGCAGGCGGGTTTCCAGTGAAAAATTTGGCCCTAGATGAAATTTCAGATTTCCCGGCAGGCCGGGCGGCGGGTCAGGTCCAGTCGAGGACGACCTTGCCGCTTTCCCCGCTGCGCATGGCGGCGAAGCCCTGCTCGAACTCTGTGTAGTGCAGCCGGTGGGTGATGACGGGGGAAATGTCGAGCCCGGTCTGGATCATGGAGGTCATTTTATACCAGGTCTCGTACATTTCCCTCCCGTAAATTCCTTTCAGAGTGAGCATGTTGAAGATGACCTTGTCCCAGTTGACGGGAAAGGGTTTCGGGAAGATGCCGAGGAGGGCGATGCGGCCGCCGTGGCAGGCGTTTTCGAGGATGGTCTCCATGGCGGCGGGGGCGCCGGACATTTCCAGGCTGACGTCGAAGCCCTCGGTCATGCCGAGTTCACGCTGGACGTCCTTGAGCGATTCCTCCTTCGGATTCACCACGCGGGTGGCACCGAGGCGGCGGGCCAGATCGAGCCGGAAGGGATTCAGGTCGGTGACGACGACGTGGCGGGCTCCGGCGTGGCGGACAATGGCGGCGGCCATGCACCCGATGGGGCCGGCGCCGGTGATGAGGACGTCCTCGCCCAGAACATCGAAGGACAGGGCGGTGTGGGTGGCATTCCCGAGCGGGTCGAAGCAGGAGATGATCTCTTTGGGGATCTTCGGGTCGGCGTGCCAGACGTTGGTGACGGGGATGGCGATGTACTCGGCAAAGCAGCCGGTGGCATTGACGCCGACGCCGCGGGTGTGGGCGCAGAGGTGGCGGCGGCCGGCGAGGCAGTTCCGGCAGCGGCCACAAACGAGGTGCCCTTCCCCGCTGACGATGTCGCCAATATTAAAGTCGTGCACGTTCGAGCCGAGGGCGACGATGCTGCCGCAAAATTCGTGGCCGATGGTGAGACCGGGGGGGACGGTGCGCTGGGCCCACTCGTCCCAGTTGTAAATGTGCACGTCGGTGCCGCAGATGGAGGTTTTCTCCACCTTGATGAGCACGTCATTGATGCCCACTTCGGGCTCGGCCACGTCCTGCAGCCAGAGTCCTGGGGCTGCCTCTTTTTTCACCAGCGCTTTCATGGCCGCCAGTCTGGCGGAGTTGGGCGCAAGGTCAAAGGAAAACTGTCATACAGATTTTTATTCCGGGGGCGGGTTGATGAATGGACAGGGGCGGGAATGGGGGCACAGTCAGCGGACCCGAATGATGAGCCCAGCTGAAGCCACCCGTTATGCGCGCCACCTTGCCATTCCAGAGTTTGGAGCGGCGGGGCAGGAGCGGCTGCGGGCGGCGAGCCTCCTGTGCGTGGGGGCGGGTGGGCTGGGCTCCCCGGCGCTGCTGTACTTGGCGGCGGCGGGGGTGGGGCGGATCGGGATTGTGGAGGCGGACGTGGTGGAGGAGTCAAACCTCCAGCGGCAGCTGCTTTTCCGCACGGCGGATGTGGGGCGGAAAAAGGTGGCGGTGGCGGCGGAGCAGCTGCGGGCGCTGAATCCCTTTATCCGCATCGAGCCGCATGATGTGCGCTTCACCCGGGAAACGGCGGACGCGCTGCTCTCCGGCTACGACTGCCTGCTGGACGGCACGGACAACTTCGCCACGCGGTACCTGAGCAACGACATCGCCGTGCTTCAGAAAAAGGCGAACGTGTATGGATCGATCCTCCGTTTCGAGGGGCAGGCGAGCGTTTTTGCCCCGCATCTGGGCGGGCCGTGTTACCGGTGCCTGTTTCCGACCCCTCCCGCCCCCGGCGCGGTGCCGTCGTGTGCGGAAGGTGGGGTGCTCGGGGTGCTGCCGGGGCTGGTGGGGGCCATTCAGGCAAATGAGGCGATCAAGCTGCTGGCGGGCATCGGCCAGCCGCTGGTGGGGCGGCTGCTGCATGTGGACGCGCTGAGTTTGAAATTCCGGGAGATCAAGCTGCGCCGGGACCCGGCCTGCCCGTTGTGCGGCGACCACCCGACGCAGACCGGGCTCGTGGATTACGAGGCGCTCTGCGGGCTGCCGCCTGTTTTACCTGCCATGACCATCGCCGAACTCGCCGATCTGCGCGCCAGCGGGCGCCCCTACACCCTGCTGGATGTCCGTGAACCTGACGAAGTGGCCGCGGCCAGATTTCCCGAGTCTGTGGCGATCCCGCTGGGGCAGCTGGCGGAGCGGATGGGGGAAATCCCGGCGGTGCGTCCGCTGGTCGTCCACTGCAAGGCGGGCGGGCGCAGTGCGCGGGCGGTCGGGCTGCTGCGGGAGCACGGCGTCACGGAGGCGCTGAACCTGACCGGCGGCTTTGACGCGTGGCAGGCGGCTCAGGGAAATGGCTGACACTTTTTCAAGACATGACTGACTACTTTGCAGGGAAGACGGTGCTGGTGACCGGGGCGAGTTCCGGGCTGGGCGAGGAGTTCGTCCGCCAGCTGGCCGGGCGGGTGAAGCGGCTCATCCTCGTGGCGCGACGGGAGGACCGGCTGCTGCTGCTCCGGGCGGACCTGGTGGCCGGGCATTTAAACCTGGAGGAGGTGACGGTGGTGGCGGCAGATCTGGGCAATGAGGCGGACCGCATGGCGCTGCTGGCGAAGGTGGGCGGCGCGGTGGACGTGGTGGTGAACAACGCGGGCCTGGGAGACTACGGCACGCTGGACGGCTCCGACTGGGACAAGATCAACCAAATGATGCAGGTGAACATGGTGGCCCTGACGCACCTCTGCCACGCCTTCCTGCCGTCGATGCGGGTGCGGAAGGGCGGCGGATTCATCAACATCAGTTCACTGGCGAGTGAGCTGCCGATCCCCGACTTCGCCGTCTATGCTGCGACGAAATCCTACGTGAGCAGCCTGAGCGAGGCGCTGCGCATCGAGGGGCGCGAGTGGGGCATCCGCGTGCTGGCGGTGTGCCCGGGGCCGGTGCGCACAGAGTTTGGCACGGTGGCGCGGCGCGAGGGGAAAGCCAACGCGACCCCGGCCGGATCCTACGTCACCCCGCAGACGGTGGTCCGGGAAAGCCTGGCCGCCCTGGAAAAAGGACGCGCTTTGGTCTACCCGAGCTTCCGCATGAAGCTGGCCGCGCTGGCCATCCGCTCCCTGCCCCGCACGGTGATCCGCTTAGTGATGAGTTTCCGCCCGCGCCGGGGGAAGTGAGAGGGGGAAGGGGGGAATCCGGATTTCGGAATTCGGAATGCGGATTTCGGATTGTGGAAGGGGGATTTCGGAATTCGGAATGCGGATTTGAAAAAGGCAGGTCCCGCTCCGTCTGGTGCCTTCCGCCCCCGGAGGGCGTCGTAGCGGGGAGCGGCCATTTCGAGGGGCTTCCTCCAACCGCTACCGGCCGGCGCTGCGACTCCCTCTGGGGTCGGCTCTGGTGCCAAAGCGAATCCTCCTGGGCGAACCGGAGGCGCGGGACCGGGAATGGCTTCCGGGTTCACTCTCTGACCTCATTTTACCGACGTGGGGAAGGCCGCCCCAACTTTTTACAGGCACGTTTCCCACGCGGGGAAGGCCCCCCCAACTTTTCACAGGCACGTTTCCCACGTGGGAAAGGCCACCCCAACTTTTCCGAGACGCCTTCACGACGCCGTGGAGGTCACCCGAACTTTTGGCGGGCACTCTCACGACGCCGTGGAGGTCACCCCAACTTTTGGGGGGCACGCGCCCCGCGCCGCTTCCCAGGGTGTCCGCCGCCGCGACACCCTCCGGGGTTGCTTTTGTCGGGGGGCGGGATTCGGGGCGTCTGCGCTCATGCTTCGCTGCGACGCATCGCTCATGGCGGTGATCCCTCCGGGATCAGGAGGCGGGGGCGGCGGGAGGACGTTCCCCCGCGCCCCCTCTGGCTCACCCGCCCGGCCCCGGCAGGAAACCCACCGCCGCCCCTCACTCCCCCCGGAGCGGAGCGAGGAGCTGGCCGAGCTTCTCCTCAATTTTTCAGAAGGTCGGCGACGGCGCGCTGGGCGGGCGGGTCGTCGGCATTGTCAAGGATGAGGAACCAGCCGGGATGCTGCTGGAGCCAGCGGAGGACGGCGTCGGCCTGGATGGCGGTCTCGGGGGCGTCCTTCTCCGGGAGATCGAGCACGAGGGGACCGGCGAGGGCGGCGAGGTTGCGCAGGAGGGAGTCCGGGGAATCCGCCGTGACAAAGAGGAGGGCCGTGCAGTCATCCGCATGGGCCCAGGCGTACTCGACGGCGGCGCGGGTTTTCCCCACGCCTCCCATGCCGTGGATGGCCTGGGCGCCGCGAATGACGGTGGGGTGCTGCGCCGCGAGGGAGGTGCGGAGGTCGGCGAGGAAGGTCTCGCGCCCCTTGAAGAGGGTGCCGAGGGTGGGGTAGGGGAGGTGGATGGGTTTCTCCGCCGGGGGCTGGATGCCGCAGTGGCGGTAGACGTCGCTGGGGATCTTGGAAAGGAAGTCGGCCTCGCCGTCGCAGGGCTCTGGGTATTTCCTGGCGAGCAGGAGTCGCTCGAGGTGGGTCTTTTGCGCGAAGGTGTCGAGT
>JANOAS010000196.1:0-22391 GCA_031411255.1 bacterium | reverse complement strand
CGCCTCGCCATCATTGGCAAGGACGACAAAGTCGAGTGGGAACACAAGGTGGGCGGCATCCACGACGCCTGGCTCCTGCCCGATGGCCACGTCCTCTTTCAGCAGGGCTGGCAGAAAGTCGTCGAGGTGGACCACGACAAGAAAGTCGTCTGGAAATTCGACGCCGCCAAGGCCTTTCCCGGAACTTCGCTGGAAATCCACGCCTTCCAGCGCGTGGAGGACGGTCGCACCATGATCTCCGTCGGCGGTGTGAGCAAGATCATTGAGGTCGACCGCGAAGGGAAGATTGTGAAGGAAATCAAGATGCAGGTCCGCCGCTCCGGCGCGCACTCGGACACACGCCTCGTCCGGAAAACAGCCGCCGGCACCTACCTCGCCAGCCATGAAGGCGACGGCATCGTCAAGGAATACGACGCCGAAGGAAAAGTGATCTGGGATTTCCCCATCCCCATGTTTGGCAAGGAGCCGAAAGGCGGCCACGGCGTCGAGGCCTTCGGCAACCACGTTTTCTCCGCCACCCGTCTGGCCAATGGAAACACCCTCATCGGCACAGGCAACGGCCACAGCGTGCTCGAAGTCACCCCGAAGAAGGAAATCGTCTGGAAGCTCGAACAGAACGACCTGCCCGGCATCCAGCTCGCCTGGGTCTGCCGCGTGGACAAGCTCGCCAACGGCAACATTTTCATCAGCAACTGCCACGCCGGCCCGACCAACCCGCAGATGATCGAGGTGACGCCGGATAAAAAGGTCGTCTGGACGTGGAAGGACTTCACCCTCTTCGGCAACAGCACGCCCGTCGCCGCCATCCTGCCGGACAAATAAGCAAGTCCGCAGAGCCCGGCCATGCGTGTGACGCCTCGTTTCACACTCCTGGCCGGGGCATTCCCGCCGCTGCTCCAGCAGCGGCTTTTTTTGCGCCCTGGAGGTGATTCCGGGCACGAAAAAACCCGGCCATCACGGACCGGGCTCGGACATTGCAGAAAAAATGGCTCCTGAGGTTGGGATTGAACCAACGACCTAGTGATTAACAGTCACCCGCTCTGCCGCTGAGCTACTCAGGAACGAAACGACCGCCGAAAGGGCGGTCAGGCAGGCCGAGACTTTCCCCCACTACTTCGGGTTTGCAAGGGATTTTTTGAACTTCCATATTTTGCACGCCCCCCGCCGGAGAAACCCGGCCAGCCACAGCATCTCCATCCCCCAAACGGGCTGTCACGGTAGGGGAAAACCTGTAGCCTGCAACGGCTGCGGGAGAACAAGCGGCAAGGTGCCTTTGGTTTTGACTTGATGGCCCCAGCGGACAAGTTCGCCTTCACCGCTCCTGCCTTGCAGAGATTGCGGCACCACCCAATCACCCTTGTCCTGATTTATGCGCATTCGTCCCTTCCTGGCTCTGGCCCTCATCACTGGCTCCCTGCTGAGCCTGTCCGGTCCTTCGTGGGCCGCTGATGCCTACAACTGGCTCCACTGGCGCGGCCCGCTCCAGAACGGCGCCTCCCTGGAACATTACGAGAAGGGCGAAATCAACGAGAAACCGCTCTGGGTTTCCGACCTCCGCAGCCAGAGCACCCCGCTCATCATCGACGGCAAGGTCTACATCTTCGGCTACCGCGGGGAGTTTGAGGACCTCACCGAGACCCTCAGCTGCTTTGACCTCGCCACCGGCAACCAGGTCTGGGAAAAGCAGTTCCGCGACTACATTTCCGACACCGCCTACAACCGCTACGCAGTGGGCAGCCCGGCCTACGATGCGGAAACCGGCAACCTCTACCTGCAGACGACCAACGGCCACTTCGTCTGCTGTAATGCGAAGGACGGCAAGATCGTCTGGGAGCACTCTCTCATGGAGACTCTCGGCCGCATCACCTTCCCCAACGGCCGCACCGGCGCCCCCATCGTCGAGGGCGACACCGTCATCGTCCACATCATCACCGCCAACTGGGGCGCCGCCGGTCCGGCCAACGACCGCTTCTACGCCTTCCACAAGAAGACCGGACAGCTCGTCTGGTTCAACAGCGGCGGCATCCAGCCCAAGGACAGCTCCCACTCCACGCCCTATGTGGAAACCCGCTACGGCAAGCGCGTGATGTACTACGGCACGGGCGACGGCAACCTCCTCGCCATGAATGCCCGCACCGGCGAGCTTCTCTGGCGCTATCAGATTTCCAAAATGGGCGTCGGCTGCTCCCCTGTCGTCGTCAGTGACACGCTCGTCGGCATCCACAATGACGAGAACGTCGACACCTCAGAGTCCGGCCGCCTCGTCGGCGTTAAAATCCCGGCCGTCATTCCGCCGAAGCAGGCCGATCCGACCAAGACGGACGCCACGCCGCTGACCAAGGCGGACGAGGCCTGGCGCCATCCCGTCGGCAGCTTCACCAGCTCACCCACAGTCATGGCCGGCAAGGTCTACCAGCTCACCAACACCGGGAACCTCGAATGCGTCGACGGCGCCTCGGGCAAACTCGACTGGGAACTCAAACTCGCCGAGGACAACCTGCACAGCTCCCCCCTCGCCCTGAACGGCCTGCTTTACTGCCCGGTCAAGGGCAGCGCGGCCCTCGGCGGCGGCTTTGAGAGCTTCCTGCACATCGTGAAACCCGGCGCGGACAAGGGCACCGTGCTCAAGACCATCCACATGCAGGGCGAGTGCAACGCCCAGCCCGCCGTGGCCGGCGGAAAACTTATCGTTTCCACCCGGAAACATGTCTACTGCTTCCAGATCGACACCGGCGCCATCACCCTTGAAAAGGCCCCCGAGGAAGTGAAACTCGTCCCCGGCAAGGCCGTGGCGCTTCAGCCCGTGCCGCAGGAGGTCGTCCTCCAGCCCAACGGCAAGGCCACTTTCACCCTCCGCCTGATCGATGCCAACGGCCTCGTCGTCGGCGAGGTGAAGGACGCGAAGTGGGAAAGCTACATCCCGGCCACCGCCAAGGTGAAGGCCACAGCCGACGCCCAGTTTGACGACAAGGGCGTCCTCTCCGCCGGCCCTGCGCCGAAGGTCAGCGCCGGCGCCTTCAAGGCCACCACCGCCGACGGACTCACCGGCGTCATCCGCTGCCGCGTCATGCCCGCCCTCGCCCAGAAGCAGGACTTCGAGGCCTTCACCATCGACCAGGACCACGCCACCGAGACTGGTGTGAAGTTTGCCTACCCGCCGCTCGCCTGGATGGGCGCCCGCTTCAAATGGGAGGTCCGCGAACAGGACGGCAGCAAGTGCCTGACAAAAACCCTCGACCAGATTTTCTTCCAGCGTGCCATGACCTTCATCGGCACCGAGGAGGCGAAGAACTACACCCTCCAGGCCGACATGATGACCGATGGCAACAAGCGGATCAAATCCGAAGTCGGCGTCATCAACCAGCACTACCTCATCACCCTGAAGGGAAATGAAAACGTGCTGAGCGTCTCTTCCAACTACGAGCGTCTGAACAAATCAAAGGAATTCCCCATCAAGGCTAACCAGTGGTACACGCTGAAGACAAAGGTGGACTTAAAAGACGGGAATACCGCCGTAGTCCATGCGAAAGCCTGGGAGCGCGGCACGCCCGAGCCCGACGCCTGGACCTTCGAGGTCGAGCACAAGGACGGCCACAAACAGGGTGCCCCCGGCGTCTTCGGCTTCTCCCCCCAGAGCATGAAGCGCGTCTTCATCGACAACATCACCGTCACCCCGAACGACAAATAACACGCCACTCAACCGCTTTTCCCGAACACCAGACCGTATGAAACGCCTGCACACCGCCCTCCTCCTCGCCATTTCAACCATCGCCGCCAGCGCCGCCGACTCACCCCAGTGGTGCGGCTCGGCCGGCCGGAACATGGTCTCCACTGAAAAAGGACTCCCCTCCGATTTCAGCCCCGGAAAGCGGATCAAGGGCACCGAGGACATCGACCCCGCCACCACGAAAAACCTGAAATGGTGGGCCAAGCTCGGCTCTCAAAGCTACGGCACTCCCTCCGTTTCCGGCGGCCGCGTGCTGGTCGGCACGAACAATGAAGTCCCCCGCAACCCGAAGGTGCAGGGCGACCGCGGCGTGCTCATGAGCTTTGAGGAAAAGACCGGCAAGTTTGAGTGGCAGCTCGCCATCCCGAAGCTCGGCGCGGGCAAGGTGTCCGACTGGGAATACCTCGGCCTCTGCTCCACGCCAACCATCGAGGGCGACCGCGCCTGGTTTGTCACCAACAAGTGCGAAGTCGTGTGTGTCGACATCAAGGGCCAGACCAACGGAAACGATGGTCCCTTCATGGACGAGGCAAAATACTTCACGCCCCTGCCTGCGCCCAACCAGCCCCCGCCGCCCACCGCCGAAGTCGGCCCGCAGGACGGAGACGTCATCTGGAAGTTTGACATGCGCGACGAACTCGGCGTGTTCCCGCACAACATCACCAGTTCCTCCGTCGTCATTGAGGGGGACAAGGTCTTCGTCGTCACCTCCAACGGGGTCGACTGGACCCACACCAACCTCCCGGCCCCCCAGGCCCCCACCATCGTCTGTCTGAACAAAAAGACCGGCGAACTCCTCGGAGAAGAAACCGCAAAAATCGGAGAGCGCACGATGCACTGCAACTGGTCCAGCCCGGCGTTGGGCGAGCTTGGCGGCAAAAAGACCGTCGTCTTCGGCGCGGGTGACGGATTCACCTACGGCTTCAACCCGGAACCGAAAAAAGTGGGCGACACCGACGCCCTCGAAGTCTTCTGGAAGTTCGACTGCGTCCCGCCGGAGTACCGCGCCGACCAGTCCGGCGCGAAAAAGAAATACGCCGAATTCGACGGCCCGAGCGAGATCATCGGCACTCCCGTTGTCCACAACGGACGAGTCTACATCTCCATCGGCCAGGATCCCGAGCACGGCGAGGGCGTCGGCTGCCTCAGCTGCATCGACGGCGCCACAGGCAAGCCCGTCTGGCAGTACAAGGAGCTTGAGCGCTCCATTTCCACCGTCTCCATCGCCGACGGGCTGCTCTACACCTGCGACTACAGCGGCCGTGTCCACTGCCTGGATGCCGAGACCGGGAAGAAACTCTGGGTCTTCGACACCAAGGGCCACATCTGGGGCTCCACCCTCGTGGCTGACGGCAAGATCTACGTCGGCAATGAAGAGGGCGAGCTGAACATCCTCGCCGCCGGCCGGGAAATGAAAAAACTCGCCACCATCGAGTTTCCCGCGCAGATCCTCGCCTGCCCCGTTGCCGCCAACGGCGTCCTCTACATCACCACCATGACGCACCTTTACGCCTTCTCGACAAAATAAGAGGATCACGCGATCCAGCTTCGTCTTCACCGGGCCCGGCATGAAAGTGCCGGGCCTGCTTTTTTCCGCCGTCATTGCCGTTTGATCATTCGCGCAATGCTCCTATTCTTCGCCGCTCCATGCTCATCGTTTCCCAAGTCAGCAAGTCATTCGCCGGTCGGACCCTGTTCGAAAACGTCTCCCTCCAGATCAACCGGGGCGAGCGCCTCGGACTCGTCGGCCCCAACGGCGCGGGCAAAACCACCCTGTTCTCCCTGATCATGGGGGACATGTCTCCCGATGAGGGGCGTGTACACCTCGAAAGAGGCTGCCTCATCGGATTCCTGCCCCAGGAGAGCGCCCCCGTGGGCGACCAGACCGTCATGGAGGTCGCCACCGCAGGGCACGATGCCCCGTGGGAGGCCGAGGCAAAGGCCAAGACCATCCTGCGCGGCCTCGCCTTCCGGGAGCAGGACTTTGACCGCGCCGCCCGCACCCTCTCCGGAGGCTGGGTCATGCGCGCCCACCTCGCCCGCCTCCTCGTCCTTGAGCCCGATCTCCTCCTCCTCGACGAACCGACCAACCACCTCGACCTCGAGTCCCTCGTCTGGTTTCAGACCTATCTGAAAAACTACCCTGGCGCCATCCTCATGATCTCCCACGACCGGGAGTTCCTGAACCAGCTCGTCGACACCATCGTCGAACTCGCCCACCAGAAGCTCCACCGCTACCGGGGCAACTACGACTCCTACCTCGCCGAAAAGGAGGCGCGCGAGGCCCAGCACCTGGCCGCCTACGAGAACCAGCAGCGCGAAATAGCCAAGCTCCAGGACTTCGCCGACCGCTTCCGTGCCAAGGCCAGCAAGGCCGCCCAGGCCCAGAGCAAGCTGAAGCAAATCGACCGCATGGAGCGCATCGAGGCACCCGTGGCGGCGGAGAAAACGGTGAAGTTCCGCTTCCCCCAGCCCGCCCGCTCCGGCCAGCGCTCCATCGTGGCCAAGGATGTGGACTTTGCCTACGGCGACCTCCAGATTTACACCGGCCTGAATTTCGAAGTCGAGCGCGGCGAGCGCACCGTCCTCGTCGGCCCGAACGGCGCGGGGAAATCCACCCTGCTCAAGCTCCTCGCCGGCCAGCTCAAGCACCAGGCCGGAACCATCGAGCCCGGCTACAACGTGAAGATCGGCTACTCCAGCCAGTACCGAGGGGAAATGCTCAACCCCAAGAACAGCGTCCTCGCCGAGGCCATGGACATCGAGAACCGCGTCCCGGAACTCACCGCCCGCACCATTCTCGGCAGCTTCCTTTTCCGCGGGGACGACGTCTTTAAAAGCGTCAGCGTCCTGAGCGGAGGGGAAAAAACCCGCCTCGCCCTGGTCAAGCTCCTGCTCGATCCGCCAAACCTCCTCCTCATGGACGAGCCCACGACCCACCTCGACATCGGCAGCATCGACGCCCTCGTCGGCGCGCTGGAGCAGTACGAGGGCACGCTCCTCTTCATTTCCCACGACGTCTACTTCATCCGCGCCATCGCGAAGACCGTCCTCCACATTTCCGCAGGCCAGCTCACACCCTACGCCGGAGACTACCAGTACTTCCTGGAAAAAACCCGCGCCACCAGCGAGCGCGCCGCCCTCACCGCCGGGCAGCAGCTCACGGACTCGCGGCCCGAATTCAACAACACCGCCGCCTCCGCCCCGGTCAAACTCTTCAAGACACGGGAGGAAAAGCGCGCCGAAGCCCTCGCCCGCGAAGCCCGCAGCAAGGAGCGCCGCGAGCGCGAAAAAAAGGCCGTGGAGTGTGAGAAGCTCATCGCCAAACTTGAAGCCCGCCAGGTCGAGCTGACCGCAGAACTCGAAAAGCCCGAGATCTACGCCTCCGGAGGCAAAGCCATGCAACTCAACCGCGACCTGGTTACCGTCCAGGAGCAGATCGCCGCCGCCACCGCCGCGTGGGAGACCGCCCTGGCCGAAGCCGAAGCCCTCGGCTCGAAGATCGGAGCCGAGCAGGCAGACTGACCCGGGCCGGCAGGCTTGGGAATTGCTACCGCCATTCGAAATCGCAGCCTCGCAGAGCCTCGCAGGCGGGCATCAGGACCGGGGCCGCCAGGGCGGCAGGACGCAGGCGGGTCAAACCGGCCCCCAGGTGTTCAAGGTTCCTCACTCCCGGCACCATCTCGCTGCCACGCTGCCGGTGGTGCGAACGAAGGATTTCCACCGGACGCCTGTAAACAAAGAGGCAGGGCGGGGTGTTTCGCGTTGGGGCTACCAGCGGCAGTGAGGACGCCGGCCAGTTCCCGTGCCGTCACCGGGCCATGCTCGCGAATGTAGGAGTCGTGATCACCCGGGACGCGCGCCAGGGAAACCGCGCCCGTTTTTTCCCGCCACGCCGCCAGCCGCTCGTCCACACCGGCCTCGTCCCGGCAGCCGATGAGGTAGACCGGGCAGCCGGGGGCGCGGAGGACGGCGGACTTCAGCGCGAGACGGTACGCCCGCACCGCAGCGGGCAGGCTGGCTTCGCTTTCCCGGCTTACATCCACCTCGGTTGGGTCCAGCAGCACCAGCGTGGAAACTCCGGAGCCCGGCAGGCAGGCCACCTCCAGCGACAGGGCGCTCGCGATGCATTCACCCACCAGGTGGCACGCCCCGCCCTTCGTTATTTCCCGGATCTGCGTGGAAATCCTCTGCACCATGTCCGCCAGAGTCGTCTCCTCCGCCCCGCCAGTGCTCATCCACTGGTGCAGCACTCCGTAAACAGGCAGATGCTCCGGAAAAAATGGCAGCATGGCCGCGAAGACCAGCAGCTCATTTTCCCCACCCCACCCGCCGGGAAAGAGGAAGACCGGCGGTCCGTGCCCGCCGGTGCGCAGGGCCGCCAGCCGTTCCCCGGACTGCTGCGCCAGGCCCTTGTCCAGCACCTCCGCCAGCTGCGCCACCGTCGGCCGCTCCATCAGCAGCACCGGAGTCACCGTCCGCTTCAGCACCTGCTTGATCCTGGCCAGCAGCGTCAGCGAATCCAGCGACGTGCCGCCCAGGGCAAAAAAATCATCGTACACGCCCACTTCCTCCTGGCCCAGCACCTCGCGCCAGAGCGCCAGCAGGGCGTGCTCGTGGGCCGTCCGAGCCGGAACCAGGCACACCGGCTCCGGCGGCAGTGCCCGCAGCGCGCCCCGGTCCAGCTTTCCATTCGCCTTCAGCGGCAGCCGGTCCAGCCTCCGCCAGCGGGACGGCAGCATCCAGTCAGGCAGCACCTGGCCGAGTTCCCCTCGCAGCGCCTCCGTTCGGCGCGTCGTCACCACGAAGGCCGTCAGACTGCCCGCTTCATTCAGCAGCACCGCCGCCTCCTCCACCCCGTGCAGCTGCCGGATCGCCTCCGCCACCGCCCCCAGATCCACCCTCAGGCCCCGCACCTTCACCTGGTCATCCTTCCGCCCGCAGTGCCTCAGCCGGCCCTCCGGCGTCAGGAAGCCCACATCCCCGGACCAGTATTCACGCATTTCCGGATCACCCGCCACCTGCCGGAAAACACCAGACTCCCGCTCCGCCCCGCCGCAACAGCCCTCCGGCAGCCACCGGCTCCGGACCACGATCTCCCCCATCCCGCCCTGCTCCACCTCACGGCCATCCCCGTCCATGATCACGATCTCATGACCCGCCGCCGCCAGCCCCACCGGCAGCTGCCCGTGCGCCGGGCGGTCGCCGTGCTCCATCCGGTGGCAGGAAACGTACCCTGCTTCGCTGGATCCGTAGCCATTCAGAAAAATCGCACCGGGCCGAAAATGCCGCCGGAACAGCTCGAAGTCCGCCGTGCATGCCGGTTCACCGCCCAGGCGCAGCACCCGCAGACCATGGAGCGTCCCGCTTTTCCCCACCTGCGCCGCCAGCGAGCGAAACAGCGTGGGCGTGGAGTGCATGACCGTGATTTCCCTCTCGCCCAGCCACCCGGCCAGCGCATGCAGCCCCTGCTCCCGTACATCGAACGGATGCGTCGCCGCCCCGTGCAGCAGCGCGGCAAACGGCGCCGACAACCCCGCCGATGACCACGGGCTGGCCAGCCACGTAAAGTTGTCACCCGCCACCAGCCCCAAAAACCGCCCGTGCCGCGCCACCGTGTGCAGCCAGCTCCGGTGAGTGACCATGATGCCCCTGGGCTCCCCCGTCGTGCCGGACGTCTGGATCACAAAGCAGCGATCCCCTCCCCCGCGCTGCGGGAAGTCGCACACCTCCCCCCCGCCATCCACGATTTCCCGTGCAGAGATCCGCGCCCCGTGAAAATCCGGCCATACCCCCTCATCCCCCGCCACACAAAGGATCCGCGCTCCAGCCTGGCGGGCCATCGCCTCCCGCCGCACCGCAGGCGTGGCGGCATCCACACAAAGAAAATACCCCCCCGCCTTCAGCACCCCGAGCATCGCCGCCAGCAGTTCCCGGCCCTTCGGCATCATCAGCACCACACCTCCCAGCGGCTGCTCCCCCCTGCGCATCAGCTCCCGGCCCCACGCCTCAGACCGCGCATCCAGCTCCTCGTAGTTCCAGCTGCCTCCGCCATCCCGCACCGCCACCCGGCGCCCGTTCTCAGCCACCACGCGATCGAAAATCCCGTGAAGCGTCCCGTTCCAAAGCTGTTCATCCGTCAGTTCCACGTCTCCATCGGCCCTCATGGCCCTTCAGTGCTAGCCTGGAGTTCCCTGGGCATCATCAAGAATCGAAAAAAACACGCCGTGGCCAGCCCCGGCAGACATCCAGCCATGGCGATTGATGGGGAAATATGAGACCACCCCAGGCCCCAGCGCCCCCAGCGCCCCCAGTCCGGAGTCCTGCAAGGACGGGACCCCTTAGCCTGGGGCGGAGTGAGGCACGAACGAAGCCCCGGGTTCCCTCACCGAAATCCGGAGCCCTGAATGGGCGGGACACTCGCCGTTCGAGCCGCAGGCAACCGCCGTATGACAAGGACGGATTGTCTCGCCCCTGCAGGGCTCCGTGTGCTTGCTGGTTACCTAGGGTTGCGCCTCGTCCCTCTGCTTACCCGTATCTGTGGAGTCCCGTCCCTGCAGGACTTCAGAGAGTTGTGCCGACGGCTGCCCACCCGGCCCAAATTCCCATCCAGCCACGAAGACACCTGCAAAATCCTCAATCCTCCGTCCACTCCTTCCTCCGCGCCCAAAACGCGCCGTCCTCACCGTTTCCACCTCGTTTTTTACATCCTGTTGCCTGAGCTACCCCGCCTGGATTCGAACCAAGACTAAATGAACCAAAATCACATGTGCTACCATTACACCACGGGGCAACAGGAACGGCCTTTGGATTGGCCGGGCAGTTATTTAGCACAATCCAGGGGCCTCGCAAGTCGCTCGCGGGAAATTTTTCCCCGAAGCCGCAGATTTTTTCCTCCCACCGGGGCGGACAGATCATGCAGGACGTGAAAATTTCCCGTCGCAGCCCGGCGATCCCTCGCCAAAATCGGAGGGACCATGCCTGACCACGCCAGCCTGAAAGCCGAACTCCTCACCCTCCTGAAAGCCAAATCCTGCCTCTTTGGCGACTTCACCCTCGCCTCCGGGGCGAAGAGTGACTTCTACGTCGACTGCCGCGTCACCACCATGGACGCCCGCGGGGCCATCCTCATCGGCCAGCTGGGGCTTAAGACCCTGCGCGACGCCTGCACGCAGCTCGGCGCCTCCGTCAGCTCCGTCGGCGGCCTCACCATGGGCGCGGACCCGGTCGCGCTCGCCATCGCCATCGCCTCAGGCCACGAGGGGCCCGCCGTCGACGCCTTCGCCGTGCGCAAGACGCCCAAGTCCCACGGCCGGACCAAGCTCATCGAGGGCAACTTCAAGGAGGGCGACACCGTCGTCGTCGTCGATGACGTCATCACCACCGGCGGCTCCACCCTCACGGCCATCGACTCCGTGGAAAAAGAGGGCGGAAAAGTCGCCTTCGTCATCGCCCTCGTCGACCGCCAGGAGGGCGGCCGGGCCAACATCGAGGCCCGCGGCATCCCCGTCTTCGCCCTCGCCACCAAGGAGGAACTGCGCTCCGCCTAGAGTCCGGCTCCTCCATTTTCCCCCGCCATGGACCGCACCGCCGCCGCCGCCCGCATCGCCCAGCTCTGCGTGGAGCTGGAGCGCCACAACCGCCTCTACTACACGGATGCCGCACCGGAAGTCTCCGACCAGGAGTACGACCGCCTGCACCGCGAGCTGGTCACCCTGGAGGGCGCATGGCCGGACCTCGTGCGCGAGGATTCGCCCACCCGGCGCGTTGGCGGGCAGCCCATCGAGGGTTTTGTCCAGATCGCCCACCCGCAGCGGATGCTCAGCCTCGACAACACCTACTCGGAGGGCGAGGTGGCCGAGTTTTTCGACCGGGTGCGCAAGGGCCTCGGCACCGACGGCCCGGTGGAAATGATCGTGGACCCCAAGATCGACGGCGTCGCCGTGGCCGTGCGCTACGAGGGCGGCCGGCTGAAATACGCCGCCACCCGCGGCGACGGCACCACCGGTGACGACATCACGGCCAACATCAAGACCATCCGCAGCCTGCCCCTCACCCTGCCACCGGGCGGCCCGCAGGATCTGGAGGTGCGCGGGGAGGTTTTCATGCCCCGCGCCGGCTTCGTCAAAATGAACGAGGCCCGCGCCGGAGCCGGCGAACCCGTTTTCGCCAACCCGCGCAACGCCACCGCCGGCACCCTCAAGCAGCTCGATCCCCGCGTCGCCGCCCAGCGCCCGCTGGACCTCATTTTCCACAGCTTCGGCTCGCTCGATGGCCTGCCCGTCACCCACCAGGAGCAGTTGCCCGCCCTCCTCGCCGCCGCCGGCCTGCGCCACGGCGCGCGCACTTGGAAAATCACCACCCTCGACGAGCTGCTCGCAGCCATCCGGGAGCTGGACACCTTCCGCCACACCCTGCCCTACGAGACCGATGGCGCCGTGGTCAAGGTGAACTCCCTCGCCAGCCAGGAGCGCCTCGGCATGACCTCCAAGTCGCCGCGCTGGGCCATGGCCTACAAGTACAAACCCGAGCAGGCCGAGACCCGCGTCCTCTCCATCGAGATCCAGGTCGGCCGCACCGGCGCCCTCACCCCCGTGGCAAATCTGGAGCCCGTCCTCGTCAGCGGCAGCACCGTGTCCCGCGCCACCCTGCACAACGAGGAGGAGATCCAGCGCAAGGACATCCGCGTCGGCGACACGGTCATCATCGAGAAGGCCGGCGAGATCATTCCCGCCGTCGTCGAGGTGAAAAAGGAAAAACGCAACGGCAGCGAAGTCCCCTTCCTCATGCCCGAGTCCTGCCCCGTCTGCGGCACCGCAGTCGTGCGGGACCCCGAGATCGTCGCCGTGAAGTGCCCGAACTTCTACTGCCAGGAGCAGATCAAACGCCGGCTCCAGCATTTCGCCGCCCGCGGCGCCATGGACATCGAGGGCCTCGGCAGCGTCCTCGTCGAGCAGATCGTCGATGCCGGGCTCGCCCGCGACGCCGCCGACCTCTACGCCCTCCAGGCGGATCAGCTCCTCGCCCTTGAGAGGCAGGGAAAAAAGAGCGTCGACAACGTTCTCGCCGCCCTCGCCGCCAGCCGCACCCAGCCCCTGTGGCGGCTCATTTTCGGCCTCGGCATCCTCCACGTCGGCAGTTCCTCCGCCCAGGCCCTGGCGGAGCACTTCCGCTCCCTCGACGCCCTCGCCACCGCCCCCCTGGAGGAACTCAAGAGCGCCCCCGACGTGGGCGAGATCGTCGCCGAGAGCCTCCACACCTGGTTCCGCAGCCCGGAAAACCAGAGCCTCCTCGCCCGTCTCCGGGAACTTGGCGTCCAGCCCCCGCCCGTCGGGGCCGTCGTCGAGCGCGCCTCGGATGCGCTTGCGGGCAAGACCTTCGTCATCACCGGCACCCTCAGCGTCCCCCGCGAGGACCTCGCCGACCTCATCCGCGCCCACGGCGGCAAAGTCTCCGGCAGCGTCAGCGGCAAGACCAGCTACCTCCTCGCCGGAGCCGAGGCCGGCAGCAAACTCGAAAAAGCCACCAAACTCAACGTCCCCGTCCTCGACGAAGCCGCCTTCCGCGCCCTCCTCGGCGGAGAAACCACCGCAGCCCCCGCCCCCGCACCGCCCCCGGCCCAAGGCGAGCTTGGATTGTGACCCCGTCCCCAGCGTCGCCACCAGCCCATCCTTCCCTTCCCAAATCACCAATCCTTGTTCATCAATCGTCAATCCCTCCTTGCCTCCACCCTCCTTGCCTTCCCTCTCCTCCCGCCCCCAGCCTCAGGCACCCCGGCCCCGGCAGCCACGCCGCAGGGGCCCGACAGGTTCCCACCGCCTCCAGCCGGGGTGCCGGGGGGACCCTGGCACCTGCCTGCTTCCTCCGGCGCTGGCGGTCTGGTGGCTGGCTGCCGGCAGCCTCAGCCCGCCTTCAGGTCGTCGAGAAACTCCGAAGCTGGTCCCGCGCTGGTGACGAGCAGGTGGTCACGGGCCCGGGTGCAGGCCACGTAGAGCAGGTGGCGCTCGGTGTCGTAGACTTCCTGGAGGCCGGCATCATCTCCCACTGTTTCGATGCGCTCCTGAAGCGGGATGATTTCGTCATCGCAGGCCATCACCGCCACCGCGCGGAATTCGAGTCCCTTCGCCAGATGCATGGTGCAGACGGAAACATGGCCGTGAGAGGTTTCCACGTGCTCGTCCAGCACCCTGCCTGCCAGTCCGGCTGCCGCCACTGCGGCCTCGGCCCGCTCCAGCTGCTGTTTGGACCGGACAAAGACGCCAAACTCATGCGGCACCAGTCCCGCTTTGGATTGCTCCGCCAGCCACCGTCCCACTGCCTGGATCTCCTCCTCCTCACTCTTCAATACGCTGACCACCGGGGCGGGGCCGTTGAAGACAGAGACCGTGTCGCTCCGGTCCTCCGTGTTGCCGTCCACGTCAGACACCTCCGGCCCCAGGAGCCGGTCCGCCTGCTGGCGGATCTGGTGGGACGTGCGGTAGTTGATCCGCAGCGTCCGCGACCGCCCCCGGATGTCCACCCCGAGGGATTTCCACGAGAAGGCCTGCTGGAAGATCCGCTGGCCTGGATCCCCGGCGAAAAACAGAGCCTCGGGCCGTCCGGCTCCCAGCGCGGCGAAAAAGCGCAGCTGGGCCACGCTCACGTCCTGCGCCTCATCCACCACCGCGAAGTCAAAAGGCGTGCGGTCCGCCTGCGCCAGCTTTGCCGCCAGCCGGGTGAAAAGCCCGGCCGTGGTGGAAAGGCCACGGGAGGCCAGCGCGGACACCACCTTTTCAAAGATGCTCCACAGCACCGCCCGCTGCGCTTCGGACAACCGGGTTTTCCGGCCCAGGCGCGCCACATCCCGGTAACCCTCCCATGAAGCCAGCTGCCAGGCGTCCACCACCTGCTCCCATTCCGTCAGGAGAAAATGGGGGCCAAACTTGTGCCCGCCCACTTCTGCCGAGGCGGTTTTCAGCAGCCCGCACACCGTCTCCCCGTCCGCCAGCTTCACCGGGCCGCAGTGCGCCTTGTGCAGGCGCAGCCCCAGCGCATCCAGCGAGTACACATCGATCCTCTCGCCCAGTTTCGGCTCGCTGCCTGCCAGTCGCTTCAGTTTCGTTTGCAGGGCGCTGGCCAGAGTGTCTGAAAAGGTCGCCAGCAGCACCCTGGCTTCCGGATTTTCCCGCGCCAGATGCACCGCCCGGTGCAGGGCCACGATGGTCTTGCCCGTACCCGCAGACCCCGAGATGCGCGCCGGGCCGGAGTACGCCCGCTCCACCCACTGCCTCTGCTCCGGGTGGAGAAAGACGGTCCACTTCTCCCAGGGAAACTCCAGGGCGTTCCGCAGTTCCTCCACATTCGTCATCACGCGGAACCGCCGCAGCGCGTCCGGATGGTCAAACGGGCTCGTCTTGCCCTCCGTCGGGCGGGCCGGGCGGGGTTTCCCGCCTGTGGCCAGCTCCAGCAGCGCCTCCGCCGCCTCCGCCGGCAGCCGGTCCGCCAGGAGCAGGATGCTGTCCTCATCCGCCTGCTTCACCTCCTCCAGCCACTCCTCCGGCACCCCGTAGCCAAGCAGTTCCGCATCGGACCGCTTGGCGAAAAGCAGCGGCTTGGCCGCTGTGGGCAGTTCTGTCCGCACGTAGACGGGCACCACCACCTCCTTCACCGTTTCCCGGATCTCCACCAGCTGCGCCGCTCCCGTGGTTGGGTGCGTTTTCAGCATCCGGCGCTTCGCCCAGTCGTACGCCTTGTCGTGGTGGTCCACATAGCACAGCAGCAGGCTGCCCGCCGTCTTGTGCACGATGATCCGCAGGTCCGCGCTCGCCCTCACCGACCAGAAGTTCTTGTCCTTCGCCTGGTCCAGCTTGTGAAAGCTCTGCCCTGGGCTGGCCGGGTTCAGCTGGAGGTCAAAGGCCGTCGTCTTCACGGCTTTCTGTTCCTCCCCCGTCAGGCGGGCCAGGCTGTCGGTAAAGGTGTCGGCTATACGGAAGTCCATGCGTGGTATTTCAGGCGTTCAGTTCATCCAGCACCCGGGACGAAAAGGCGGGCACGAAGCGGCCCAGATCAATCAAATAATCCTCCATCGTGTTTCCCCGCTTTTGCGCGATGCCACCCATCTGCTGCATGACATGGAGCGGCTCCAGGGAGAAAAGCGTCAGAAGGTAATCCTGCGGGTGTTTTGCCGAGATGCCCCACGGACTGAGGGCTTTCTCCGGAAAGTCGCGCAGGTTAAACGTGAGCAGCACCTCCGCCTTGCAGTGGATCGCGCAGGCCAGCACGTGCCGGTCCTTTGCCTCATTGGTGCAGTTCTCTTCCAGGTATTCGTATCCCTCCACCATCCCCTCCGGGAATGACCGCGTCAGTTCCCGGCGAAATCCGTCAGCGATCCGCTCCGGCCAGTCCAGTTCACGGGTTTGTGTCCTCCAAGTTTCATCCAGGATGGCATCACTCCAGAAAGGAAGGTAAAGCCGGGGCTTCTCCGCCAGCAGCAGCAGCAGGTTCGCCACGCCATAGTTGGCGAGAACGCAGGCATCCAGCACCACCTTGAAGTCAGCCCTCATCCGTCGCCCCGGCTGGAGATTTTGGGAAATACAGCCCGGCGGCCATCACCTCGTCCGTCAGCTTGTCCATGGCCTGCCGCCGCGTCTTGTCCCGTTTCTTTTCATAGGCCAGCAGGTCCTTGAAGGTCACCCTCCGGTGCGTCCCCACCTTGTGGTGCGGTATTTCGTTCTGGTCCAGCAGGTTCACCAGATGCTGCCGGGACATGCCCAGGTAGTTCGCCGCCGCCTGCGTGGTGAAGGCTTCATCCTCAGGCAGCATCACGATCGCCTTCCTCTCGGACATCAGCCGGACGATCCGGGCGAAGTGCGCGAAAAGCGTTTCCGGTATGTCCGTCCGGTTCCCCTCATCATCGATCAACGCCACATGCCCGGGCAGGGCAAAGGCCCTGGCGAGGTTCGCCAGCTGGTCTTCAGGGATCAGGGAGGGGTCAAGTCGGTTGGTGCGTGTGGTCAGCATGGCGGTGTCGTTGCGGTTTTAGTCAGGGAGCCGGACGGTTGCGGGGGCTGGAGTGGCTGGGCGCAGGTTGCGCCATTCCAGAGGTTTCTCAACCCAATATTCGCTATAAACACCAGTCTTGGGAGTGGTTGTTCCGAAGCAGGACTTGGCCGCAAAGAACTCAAAGCTCACAAAACAAGAGTCTTTTGATGCGTGCATCGGGCCCTTTTGTGCTTTTTGTGCTCCTTGTGGCTGGATTCCTGTTGGAATCAGTCCACCTCACGGCAGCCCCCTCCATTACACTTTGAACACCTTCATCACCTCATCGCCCAAATGATTGATCACCTTCACGGCGATGCGTCCCTGCTTCGGCTTCTCAAAGGGGCGTGAGGTGTCGCTGTTCAGCGTCGCCCACGCCTCGGCGTTGATCTCGGCTTTCAGCGTGGTCTTGAGGGCGCTGTAGGGGTCGTTCGCGCCGAGGAAATAGGCGTGGCGGACGAAGAAGCTTTCTTCGTTGTAGTTTGTGTCGATGAACCAGCAGGCGATGCCGTCGGCTCCATTGCTGATGACCTCGCCGGTCTGGGGTTTGAAGACGTCCACGCCCTTGACCTTGATGCGGAGGCGGCCGTCGGGCTCGGGGAGAAGCTCGATGTCCGGCTCACCGAAGATGACGAAGAGGTTGCCCTTGCCGGTATTCTTGAGGTCCTCGGCCATGTGGAGGTCGGCGTTCATGCGGGCCTTCAGCACGGGGATGCGGCCGAGCTTGCTGAACTCCGTGGCGTGCGCCTCGTAGTTGAAGGCGCAGGCGATGAGCACATCGAACCCGGCATCGCCGCACTCTCGGGCGGCTTCCACCAGATCGGCGCGCTGCACCGTGCCGAACTCCGGGCCGATGAAGATGCCCGCCCGCTTCTCCACGTCGCCTTCCAAGTAGCGTCCCTCGGCGCAGACGCGCCCCTCGCCCGGCCAGGGGTTGAGGGCGGTGAAGGTGATGCGGTCCTCCTTGTGCGCCTGCTGCACGCCGGCGGTTTTCAGGTTCTCCAGGATCATCTGGGAAAAGGTCTGTGTCGCACCGTGCGCGCCCGCCATCGCTTTTTTAGCCGCAAAAAGCGCAAAAGGCGCAAAAAGAATCACTGGAAGCATTCAAAGCTCTTTCTGTCTTTTTTGCGCTTTTTGCGCCTTTTAGTCTGAGGATATTGAGCGCATGATGCGCCTCACGATCCAAGAAAGCAGTTGTTTTGATGCCATTCGAGAAAAGTCGTGGACGGCCTGTGCGAAACTACAGACGGGACTACTCTTAGGTGTTGTCCGTGCATAGCATAGTACTCCCGCCCGTTGGAAAACTCTTCGCGAATTCGTTTGCTGACTTCAACCCTGAGGTCGTTCGTAATGGTCATATACCCCTTGTCGAACAATGTGTGAAGATCAGACCTCAGAAGAACTCCATTCGAAACCTCATGAGGTCCAAATTCTGAGTAGGGCTGAATATGCGCAGCTTCCAAGACGGGAAGTGTTCTCTCACCCGTGATGGAACAACGACGCTCATACTCGTCCAGCACTAGCACCCGGAATCCGCCTTGTCCCAATCGGGGCTGGACGAGTCTCGCTTCGCCATAGCGGGGAGAATCCTCCGCGACCCTGCTGGAGCTCTCCCCGGGAAAAATAGAATCGCGCAGGATTTCCGCTTTTGCTTGTTCGAAAAGTCGCAAACCCTCACCAGTGGAGGCGTCGTATGATTTCCCTGTTACTATATTAGATGCCCAGTCTTCCGGAGGGTGAATGAACGCGTCATCGGAAAGATAAAATGGTTCCGTCAAAATGGTGCAGCCAATGGTGGGGTTCTTTTCCTTATCCCCACGAATAGAGCTGATTTTGATTCGGAAGTCCGCCAACGAAGAGACCCCATTCGCTTCCCCAAATGTTGACCAGGCCAAATCAAGAGGAAGGGTTGTGTGACGAACAAGAAAGGCACCACCGACAATTCGATTTTCGGGAAAGCGCGTCTTGAAGAGAAATAATTCCCCAGGCTGGATTGCACCGAAATCCGCAGTGCTCCTAGGTCTCCAAAAGTTCATTTCCACAGCACCCCGTGCTCGCAGGAATCGGAACCAATCTCGATCAGTGATCCCAACGTAGAGTTTCATGCTTTCAGCGGTACAGGGTGCAGGGGCGGGTTTTAGTTCCAACTAAAAATCATCGAGTGCCAGTATGCCACATTTGCCGGGGTCGCGTGCAATTGGTCCCGGATGGCCTGACCCGGGGCGACGACAAGGAACCCCCGGGTGAAGGTGCGGCTGGAGGGGCGGCGGGCGGCGTTGATGGTCTGCCAGGCGATGAGCATGGCCATGACGGTGGTCTTGCCCGCACCGGTTGCCAGCTTGAGCGCAAGGCGCATGAGTTCGGGGTTGGCCTCTTTGTTGACGCTGGCGAGCAGGGAGAGAATCCGCTTGCCGGAGGTGGAGAGCGGGGCCACCTCGGTCAGCCAGATGGCGGTCTCGACGGCCTCGATCTGGCAGAAGAAGGGGCGCTGGTTGCTGAACTTGTGCTGGCGCCAGTGCTGGAGCAGCCTCTGGGTTTCCGGCGTCACCTGCCACTGGTTCGGACTGGGCAGGCTGCGCCAGGTCTGGACGTAACCGCGCACTTCATTGATGACTGAGGTGGGGTCGTACTGCTGCTCTTTCGTGGAGAGTCCCTTGCCCTCGTCGAAGACCATTTCCGCCTGGGCGGGAGTGGATTTGCGCTTTTTCGGCTTGGGGATGGGTGTGATGAACTCGGCCTTTCGCCGAATTTCCAAGGTCCTCTGGGTGGGCTGACCGGTTTCATCCAGCTCCCAATGCCGGCGGGGGCATTCGTAGGGAGAATTGAGGATCGGGTGATCGAAAAACGGGTTCGACATGGCAGGGCGAATCTCAGGCAGGACAGCACGGGGACCAAGGGCAGACAGGATGCGCAAACAGCCCGCCCCAGGCTTTCATCGGGAAGGCGGAGTCGTTGAAGGTGGGCGAACTGGAGCAGAATCTCATGACGCAGCGATGCTAACCAGCGCGCACCATTTGGCGAGCAAAGAAATGCGATCTGGTGGTGAAAATGGATGAAGCCAGGGAAAACCGGGACCAAAGCCCCGCCTGCTGGGACAAAAGGGCGGGGACAGGAGGCATGCAGCTTAGGGGTTTCGGAATGCGGTCTGGGGCGAATGGAGGGAAGGCTGGCGGCACGGCAGGGAGGGTTGGTGAGCGATGAACAAGGATTGTTGATTTGAGAGGGGGCTTGGGGCGCGGGGAGACTTGCCAAGTCTCCTTCCTCGGGCGGGGCGCGGAGGCTTGGGGGATGCGGCTCGGCGCGAGTCTCGCCGCACCGGGGGCAGCGGAGGGGCTGGGGAGCGGGTGGGTTAAATTTCCATACGTTTTGGCTATGGTGGGTCCATTTTTGGCCAAAAGTGGGCCATTTTGACGCAGGGAGGGGTCCGGGACGGCCGGTCCGGACCCCCATGACGGCCGGTCCGGACCCCAAGGACGGCCACTCCGGACCCCCGGGACGGCCACTCCGGACCCCCATGACGGCCGGTCCGGACCCCCGGGACGGCCACTCCGGACCCCAAGGACGGGCGGTCGGGACTGCTTGTCGGGCGACCCGGACCCCCAGGGCGGGCGGTCCGGACCTCCATGACGGGCGACAGGGAGGTGCCTGCCGGGCGGCAAGGACCCCTGAGCGGGGTGACCGGGGTGGGCCGGTCAGGGGTCAGTTTTAATTGTCGTCAGCGCTCAATTATAGTTGTCGTCGCACACAGGCGCAGATGCAGACGCTGGCGAACAAGCTGGACGAGCTGATCCTGGCGCTGCGGAGGACGTGAAGGGGAAGAGGGAATGCGGATTTCGGAATTCGGATTTCGGAATGGGGGACCGCGGATGACGCGGATGGGCACGGATCGGGGAAAAGGGGGGCTCGGAAATTGCCAATGGGTTACTGTTGATTGCTAAATGCCAATCGCCGGAGGGCTTGGGGCGCTGCGGCTCGGCGGGAGCCTCGCCCCACCTTGCGTGGCGGAGGCGCAACAAGGTCTTTCTCGGTTCTCCCCGTTCCCTCCTGTTCAATCCCCGCCGCTTTTGGGTTTATCATCCTGCCCGTAATGATCCTGCCTGCTCCGGTGGCGCGCGGGGCCTGGGGCGATACAGCTCGGCGGGAGCCTCGCCCTACCTTGCGTGGCGGGGGCACTTTGTGAGGAGGAGACGGAGAAAGCGGAGTCCCAGCACTCAAGGAGCGGACATCAAAGTCCGGCCACTTCATCAGGCAGGTGACTGATGGCAGGGGCACCACAGGTTATTTCTGCGTTTTCTCCGTTTTCTCTGTTCCCTCCTGTTCAATTCTCGCCGCTTTTGGATTTATCATCCTGCCCGAAATGATCCTGCCTGCTCCGGTGGGGCGCGGGGATTGGGGTGAGGCGAAGCTCCTGCTGGGCCGGGACGTGAGGCGTGGTTCCCAAGCCCGCTCGGGCCAGCTCTGCGGAAGGGTGCGTCCGGGCTCGGTCCGGTTGCGAACGACGAACTCCCCCCAGCCCGAGATACCCAAATCTGGCCCACCCCGCCCGGCCAGACAGACCGCGAGGTCCGCTTCCCCCCTTAACGGCGGCGGCCACGCCTGGCCTGGCGCCTTCGACCGCGTCGGCTGGGACGCCCAGCCCGGTGTCATGGGTTTCTGAGATGCGCACTGAGTGCGCCCGCCCCCAACAGCAGCGTAGCAACTGAGAAATTGCCGCGCCGCAGGAAAACTTGGGCACCTCCCATTCTTTGACTTAACGCGCTGTCTCCAGCCGCCATTTTTCCGGCAGATCTCTGCGGCCTGCATCCCCGCCCCAGCAAGGAACAGCGGCTGCATCCCCGCGTTGTTTCACGAAGCAAAGGATAGTCAAAAACCCTAAACTTTTGGAAAAATATTGACGCCCCGAAGAGCAATCGGATAACACTTCGGTCGTGAACCCGCCCGGTTATCTCCGCCCGTCCACCCCGCCTGCCGGGGGGCTGGGCCGCTTGACCCCAGCCTGGCCGCTCCCGCCCGCATCGCCAGACCCAGCTGCTGCGGAAAAGTGCCGCGCCGGTCGTTCGTCCAGTTCCTTTTTGACCGCGCCGGACGGTTTGAAGCCAACGGGAATTCGACCGCACCACCGGCCCCACCTTCCTCGCCGCCGAGACGAACCCAAACTACACCGACTCCCACCCCCTGCCCGCCACCTCGCAAAAATGGCGCTGGCGGGGCATCTGGCAGCGCGACGGCGAAATGATCGGCCAGTGGAGCCCTTGGATCGAAATCACCGTCAGCGCGTGAGCCCCGGCGGCCAGCCGCCGCCCTGCCCCACCTTCCCCACCTTCCCCACCACCGGTCACAGAATAAAACGCCCCACCCCCCCCGCCCCATCAAAACCGCCACTCTCGCCGCCGTCTGTCTCGGCTATTCAGCCTTCTGCCTGCCCACCACCGCCACCGCCGCCCCCTTTCAAAATGGGGCGTTTGATTCCGGCGGTGCCGGCTGGACCCTCATCCCCAGCGGAGGAGACTCCATCACGGGCGGCAACGTCCATTTTAACAGCAGCCAGATCAGCGGGGCGGGCATTGTTTACCAGAGCTTCGACACGGTGCCGGGGCAGCGGTACACCGTGCGCTTCTCCTACGGTGCCTGGGGCGGGCCGTCCAGC
>JANOAS010000195.1:0-9698 GCA_031411255.1 bacterium | reverse complement strand
ATGAATTCCTCCCCCACTGGGCGGGTGTGAATGGCAGTCTCGCGCCTGGCGCGATCTCGGTAGTGCCTGCCAGAAATGGCCCGGCGAAGATACGGCTGGATCTGCTGAGTCTGCGCAACATTTATAACAATGTGCAGACGGCCCCGGGGAGCGCGCCGGTGCTGCCGCCGCCGGCGCCGCAGTACCCGTCGATTCAGTATCTGCGTAACTTGGAGGAAACTGGACGGGATGCGGTGGCTACGGGTCGCGCGCTGGTGGTGGAGGCGATCGGCGCGTTTAACCGGAAGGTGCGCGGGAGTCTGGGGCACACGACTTACCCGAATGCACTGCCGGAACAGCCGCAGGTCGGCTCTGCCTTGGCGGCGATCATTCGCGCCGGGGATGACATGGTGAGTCTCTGGACGACGATCAATGCGCAGGTGGCGAACCCACTTTTCACCCCGCCGCTGGTGGCGAGCTATCTGCCGGAGGGCTCGAGTGTGGCGGTGCCGCTCACGCTGGCGGAGGCGGCGGCGCGGCTGACGGCGCTGAAAAACGGGGACGCGGATGTGACCTTCGCGACGACGGGGCTGGCGGTGATGCGGCCGTTCCGCGACCTCATTTGGGAACGCGACATCCGCCCGCTGCTGAATGCGTACCGGACGAAGATCCTGGGGGATTTCCCGCCGGGGTCGGCCTTTTACGAGTCGCTGCCGAACATCAACCCCTCCGGCGGGAGCACGCCGGACCCGGTGACGCTGACCGCCGTGTGGAATGCGACAACGAACCAGGTGGACTACGCCTGGACGCCCAGCGACAACCCAAACCTGGCCAACTACCAGGTGCGCATCAGCCCCGGATCGACCTACGACGCGGACTCGTCGGGGGTGATCGGGATCATCCAGCCAGGCGAGGGGCTCAGCTTTTCCTCCCCTGCGGGCCTCCCAGCCTCGGGCATCACGATCTCGGCGAAGGTCTTCGTGGTCCTGACGACGGGAAATGAACGCGGGAGCAATGCGGTGGCGGTGACGCGGCCCTAAGGGAATGCGGATTTCGGATTTCGGATTTCGGAATGGCGGGGCTGGGGGCTGCGGAGAACGTCAAGAGTGCAGGCTTTAGCCGATTTGCTGCACCGTGGGGCTCGGGGCTTGGGGCGCGGCGGGGCTTGCAAAGTCTCGTTCCTTGGGCCAGCGCCCACGGTGTCAGCACGATTGCCCCCGCCCATTTCCCCCTCCTTCATTCGCTTTGATTCGCGTCCATTCGCGATTGACCCGCGCCCCCTGTCAGTCGTGCTCGGGGCGCGAACCGCAAAGAGGACTGTGCGGACCACTCTCCTGGTGCCCTGCTCCTGGTGCCGGCCGGGTTTCCGTGGGCTTGGGGCGCGGCGAGACTGGCAAAGTCTCCTTCCTTGGGCTGGGGGCCGCCCTGCGGGTTCCTCTGGAAAAACGCCGCCGCGCCGCAGTTGGCCTATTTATTTGCGTGCCTGCGGCGTTTCCTCGTTCATTCGTTCCAAAACCCGCCATCTTTGCCCCCACCATGACCCGACGCGCGTTCATCCAAACCGGCCTCCTCGCCTGCCTCGCCGCTGCCACGCCGCTGCTCACCAGCTGCGAGACGTTTGAATTTTTCAAGGAAAAGCCCAAGCCCCAGGTGATGCCTGGCGGGCTGGTGCTGCCCATCCCGCTGGAGGAAATGGGGAAGTGGGTGCCGATCTCGGGGGCGGAGTCGCAATACTACGCGCAGGCGAAGGAGGGCATGGCGGACACGGTCATCCTCTTTGCCGCGCGGCATGAGCTGGCCACGCCGGCGGGCAGCACCGGCGACCTGAAGACGCTGCTCCAGTCTCTGGATGCGAAACGCTTCGCCGGGCTGACCCCGGCGGTGATAGGCGGGGTGCAGGTGCTGCGCCACCAGGACCTGCAGGAGGACAAAAGTGGTGGGCTGCCGGAGGTGCAGGAGGCGCTGGGCCTGCGCCCCCGGCCGTCCACGCTGAGGTACGTCATCCGCACGCGGGCGATCATCCTGCTGCACCCGAAGAGCCCGGCCCACTACGTGGTGGTCGGGTGCTCGCGCACGAGCGACCACGGGGCCATCGGCAGCTACTACGAGCGGGTCTCGGAGCAGTTCTTCCACGACTTCATCCTGCAGAACTGCACGGACCTGCCCGACGCGCCGCCTCCAGGCCGGTGAGACCACCCAGCCCACCCCACCGTCCGCTGAACGCGTCCCGCACTACCCTGCCCCCGCCTCCCGGCGCCCTGCTCGGCACGCGGCACCTCATCGGTGTCTCGGGCGGGCTGGACTCTGTGGTGCTGCTGGACTGGCTGGTGCAGGCGGGGGGAAGGAAGCTGGTGGTCTGCCACCTGAACCACCAGCTGCGCGGCCGCGCGGCAGCGGCAGATGCGGCATTCGTCGCCCGGCTGGCGGCGCGGCACGGGCTGCCCTGCGAGCTGGGGCGCACGGATGTGGCGGCCCTGGCCAAGGTGGAGGGCCTGTCGCTGGAGGCGGCGGGCCGGCTGGCGCGGACGCGGTTTTTCCAGTCGGTGGCGCGCCGTCGCCGGTGCCCGCGCGTGCTGCTGGCGCACCATGCGGACGACCAGGTGGAAACCCTTTTGCTGAATCTGGGACGCGGGGCCGGCCTGCGCGGGCTGGCAGGCATGAGACCGGCCAGCACGCGTGACGGGCTCACGTTTCTCCGCCCGCTGCTGGCCACGCCGCGCAGTGACCTGGAGGCCTGGGCTGCGGCCCGCCGCCTGAAGTGGCGCGAGGACGCCACGAATGACGACCCGGCCTTCACCCGAAACCGCCTCCGGCACGAACTCATCCCGCTCTTTCACGCCGTGCTCGGCCGGGACATCCGCCCGGCCCTCCTGCGCACGGCGGAACTGGCTGCTGCGGATGAGGACTGGCTGGACTCCCTCCTGCCGCCGCCTGCGGCCACGCTCCCCGTGGCCGCGCTGCGTGCCGCGCCGCTCGCGCTCCAGCGTCGGCAGATCCGCGCGTGGCTGCTGCACCACGGCGTGCCCGGCATCGGGTGGGATGAGGTGGAAGCGGTGCGCAGTCTGCTGCCCCCGGGAGCCGCGCAGTGCCAGATCAATCTGCCTGCCGCCCGCCACGTGCGCCGCACGGCGGGCCAGCTGCGGGTGCTGCCGTGAGGGCGCTCCCCGCACTCACGGCACCCAGCCTGCCGGGACGACAAAGCCTGGCAATGGGGCCGAGGCGCGGCGGAGAAAGACGCAGCCCGCAGGCTGGAAAATGGGCGACGCGTCCTGCGAGGCGCTCGCGCCGGAGGTGAAGCGCCAGAAGGGCGTGACGCCCGGGGCCTGCATGAGGAAAAGGCTCTGCATGCCGCCCGCAGGCTGGATGAGCTGGATCTGGTCGGCGGCGGCGGTGTTCGTCGAGCCGGTGAATCCGGAGGCGGCGCCGGTCATGCCGCGACCAGCAGGGCTGCGGGCGAGGGGCAGGCTGCCGGCGCAGAGATTGGCCCCTTTTTTCAAGGGCTGGGCAAAGGGGTTCGCACGCACCTGGCCGGTGAGGAGCACGGCTGTCGCGGGGTTTCCGGCAGGCCGCTTGACGAGCAGGCCCTCCCCCGGAGCGATGATGCGCCCGGCCTGATCCGCGCTGGCCCCGGAGGCGCGACGCCAGTAGAGCACGGGGCTGTTCGGCCGCCCGTCGAGCAGGAAAACGGTCTGGTAGCCCTCCGCGCCGGTGCCGGAGTTTTCATAGAAGAGGAGCTGATCGGCGGTGGCGACGTTCGTGCTGCCGCGGAAGAGCGCGGGAGAAAACAGACCGCCGAGCGTGGCATGGGCGCAGACGACGACACGGGCCCCGGCCAGCGCGGGAATGGCGGCGCTGGTGTTTCGCAGGCTGGCGGCATCCAGCACGAGGCGGCCCGCAGAGGAGGAGGCGAGGTCAAACCGGTGACCGGCGAAGGTGCCGTCGATGACCTCGACAAAACACGGCGTCCCGGCCGGAATGGCGGGCGTACCAGCCACGGTGAGTGTGCCGCCAGTGGCCGCCGTGACCCGTGCGCTGAAGAGCGGGGACTGCCGGAAGGGCTGGCCAAAGGGAGTGAGAGCCCCGGCGGGCAGCGCACGGGAGAGCCAGCCCAGCGGCAGGGTGGTGCTGGTGGCGGCGGGATTTGCCAGGGTCACGCGCAGGCGGACAAAGCCTGGCGTGGTGGTGAGCCCGACGCCCTCCCAGCGTGCAGACTCCCTGTTTCCCGCCAAGGCGGTGATGACCGGGGACTGCGGGCGCGGCGTCCAGGTGGCGAGGTCCGTGCTCGTCTCCACCGACCACGTCACCCCGCCCAGCCCCGACGGCCTGCGCACGGAAAAGGAGACACCCGTGCCGGCTATTTCCAGCGCGTCCGCAACGCCCGGCGAGGCGCCCGAAGCGGGGTCGCCGCCGAGGGCGTACTCCAGCACGTCGTCAAACAAGTCTCCGTCGCCATTGGCCTGGGGCGTGGTGCCGGCACCCGGCGTGGCCGTCTGCCAGGCGAGGAAAGGGGAGGGGGCATTCACATCCCAGATGAAATTGTCCGAAACAGTCGAGTAGCCATCCGTAACGCTGATGGACACGCTGTAGCGCCCCACACTGGCTGCCGTGAGCGCGCCGGTGATGAGCCCTGTCGACGGCGTGAGCACGAGGCCAGGCGGGAGATTCAGCGCGGAGAAGACGAGCGCGTCGCCCGTGGGATCGCTGGCCTGGAGGGCGAGGCTGACCGTGTCGCCGCTGAGATTTTGCTGGGCCGCCGGGCGGGTGAGCACGGGCGGCTGGGAGCCTCCCTCGGCGAGGAAGAGATAGCGGTTGGCCGCCGGGTGCTGGATCGTGTCCACCGTGCCGGACGGCCAGCGGACGACGAGCTTCTCGATGTCCTGCCGGTTCCCCAGACCAAAGTGGGCCGCCAGGGAATTCTGCGAGCTGTAGCCCTCCCCCGCCCGGACTTCGCGGACCTGTTTTCCCCACGTTCCGTAGAGCGTCAGCCTCGCCCCCACCGCGCTGCGGTTGCTCTTCCGCCCCCGCAGGTCCACGGCCAGCCACGAGTTCGGGTTCGTGTTGTTCATGAAGATCCGGTCCGTGTAAGTGCTGGGCGTGTTGTAGAGATTTGAATAGCCGGCCAGGATGTCGACGAATCCGTCGTGATTCAGATCGCCCACGGCGGCAGACTCCATTGCCTTCGCGACAAAGGGATTTGGGATCTCCGTAAACGTGCTGTTGCCGTTGTTGCGCAGGAGCACCTGGGCATTGCCGGTGACGAGCAGGTCGATGTACCCGTCGTTGTCGAAGTCGCGGAAGATGTCCTGGATGACGGTGATGTTCACGTTCACTCCGGCGGCGGTGGTGATGTCGGTGAAGGTGCCGTTGCCGTTGTTTCGGAAGAGCAGGCTGCGGGCGAAATGATTTCCGACAAAGCAGTCCAGGTCTCCGTCATTGTCGATGTCGGCGAAGTCGGCCGCCCAGCTCTGGTCGCCAATCGCCAGTCCGGCGGCGGGCCCGGCCTCGGTGTAGTTGATGGAACCGTCGCCGTCGGTGTCGCCGTCGTTGCGCAGGAGTTTGTTGATGCGGCGCGGATCCGCCGGGTCATTCACGCCCTGGCGGCACTTGGAAATGTAGAGGTCTACATCCCCGTCGCCATCGTAGTCCGTCCAGACGATGCCGTAGTTGCCGGAGTTGTCGCTCACGGGCGTGGTCTTCGTATTGATGAGCAGGGCGTCATTGATGAGGCCGCCGGCCTTGTTGTTGCGGAACTTCAGAGACTCGCCGTCATCGTGGCAGGCAAAGAGATCGAGCCAGCCGTCGTTGTTGATGTCGGCAAAACCGGGCGCCTGGGTGAAGAGGTTCGCATTCGCCAGGGTGGATTTTGTCCAGGCGGTGCCCGTCGCATTGCCGGTGAAAAGCTTGATCCCGTCGTAATAGCCGCCCGTGGCGATGTCGGCGATGCCATTGTTGTCAATGTCTCCCGCACACAGCCCCCACTGGGCGTTTGTCCCCACACTGCCCAGATCCAGACTGCCAAAGGCGGCGCCGCCGGGCTTTTGGAACTCCAGCTTCAGCGTGGTGCCGATGTGCAGATGGGCGATGTCGTCGAGACGGTCGCCATTCAGGTCGCACACGACGAGCGCCACGCCACTGCGCACTGCGGCTGGCACGAGACTGCTGCGATCCGTAAAGGCGATGGAGGTCGCCGAGGCCGCCGGGGCCACCGTCACGCTGACGGTGGCTTCATTTGAGTAGAGCCCCCGGGCATCCCGGGCGGTGTAGGTGAAGCTGTCCGCGCCGCTGTAGCCGGCATTGGGCGTGTACGTCACGGTGCCGTCCGCGTTTTTCAGCGCCAGCCCGTGCGCAGCCAGGCCGAGGGTGAAAAGGGAGAGCGCGTCCCCGTCCGCATCGGAGTCGTTGGAGAGCACGTTCGTCGTCACGGAGGAATTGAACGCCATGACAATCCCGTCGTCGCGGGCCACCGGGGAGGTGTTTTCCCCCGCCGGAGTGACGGGCAGGGAAGCGATCCACTGCGCGAGGACGTCCAGTGCCGCCTGGTCAGTCACGCTCCGCCCGACGGGCGGCATGCGCTCGGCCCCATTGCTCCCCAGCCGCACATGCACCATGGACTGGGGCACGCTCTGCGGCACCACGAGCCGCGCTCCGGCGATTCCATTGTCGTAGAGCAGCGGCCCGTTGACCAGATTCTGCTGCGCGAGCGGGGCCTCAAACCGCGCGTCGAAATACGCGCCCGTGATCCCGCCCGGACGGTGGCAGTGCGCACAGTTCCCGGAAAAATACGAACGCGCCCTCGTTTCCACGGACGCGGCGCTGTCAGTGAGCCGGGCGGATTTGAGGAAGCCGGAAATGGCGGATTCCGCGAGAGCCGGGGAGAAAAAGCCAAGGTGATTGAGCGTGCGCAGCTGGTTGTCCGTCGCGCCGCCCGGGTAGGCCAGATCGCGATTCAACTGGTGCGTGCGCAGGCCGAGGACGCTCCCGGCATTCGTGTTGTGGCAGGCCATGCAGTCCACGCGGCCGGGGTAGGTCCACTCCTGGGTGCGCGTCCCCGTGGCGGTGGCGATGCTGACCGTCTCCGTCGCACCGGAGAAGGGCACGAGATCCGCGTCCGAGTTGTCCGAACGCCAGCGGTACGTCACTCCGTAGAAAATGTCGTCCTCGCCCTTCACCAGAAAGCGCGTTTCCAGCCGCTTGCGCAGCGCGGGGTTGGTGTCGCTCACCGGCAGGTCAAACTGCTTCACCAGCACCGCGCCCCGGGGGAACTGCCAGTTCTCGGTCGGGAAAAAGGTGATCTTCTCCGCCGCCGTGTCCGCCACGCCGTCGTTCGGGATGGCCAGCCAGCGCGACTTCACCGCCCCATCCGTCCAGAGCGGGGCATTGATGTCGTACGGAATGAGCCCCGCGCGTGGAGTCAGGCTGGCCAAACTGGTGAACGCCTGCACCTGAGAGAGCAGCGCAGGTGCCGCCCCGGCCCCCGCCAGTGTGGGCGTGGTCGACGGCAGTTTCCCGTTCAGGTATTTCCCCACTGCCACCGGCGCGGAAAGGCCATAGCCCTGCCCCGCCGCGAATTCCCCGCTCGCAGGGAAAACCAGCCCGCAGCACAGCGCCAGCAGCCCCTGCCTCAGCTGCCCGTTTCGAGGAAATTGCTTCATGGAATTGCCATAAATTATGGCAATTCAGATGAATTAGCAATCCTTGTTTATGGAAATTATAGTTCAGCGGGCCGAAAAAGCCCGGCATGATCAGGTCATGCCGGGCTCGGGAATCGGAAACTGGCCGTCAGCGGCTGCGCTGCGAAGAAAAAATTACTGCCGCGTGATCTTGAGCCGCAGGAAGGCCTTTTTCGCCGTGGCGGGCAGGGTGTTGTACCACGCCGTCGAGGGGCGAACCACCACGGTTTGCGTCAAACCGTCCGGATTGTCCACCGAGGAGACCTGGGTCACGTCGCTGGTGGTCACCCAGGTGGTGAGGTCACTGCTGGTCTGGACTTCATAGAGAAGGCCGGGAGCATTTTTCAGCCGGGTGTAGGTCATGGCCGGGTAAATCGTGCCGGCCACATCCAGACGGGCCACCTGCGGGCCCTTGATGGCGTCCGGGGTGCCGGGAATCGAGTTGATGGCCTCTTCGACAAGGTTTTTGAGCCCGTCACTGTCCGTGTCCAGTGCATCGTAGGCCGCCGTAGGAATGTTCGGCAGACCAGGGGTGACGCGTCCCTTAAAAGTGAGCGGGAAACGCTGGGCGGCATCGTAGGCCGTTGCGGTGCCGGCGGTGCCACTCAGGTCGCCTCCGTACCAAGCCGGAGCAGAGAGGGCCGTAGTGTTGTCGCGGTAGCGAGCGATGCTGTCCGGGGTGTAGCCAACGGTGACGGCAGGCTCCCCCTGGCTCAGGTCTGCTCCCCCGTAAACGCGACCCACCAGTGCGGGCGGGAGAGCCGCCCCAGCGGCATCCTTGCGGTTGGTGTCCCAGTATCTCATGCCGATCGCGTCGGTGATTTCACCACTCCAGAAATCCGGGGCATCGATCACGCCATCGTCGGCCGATCCGGCGGGGGCCCCATCTGCGGTCTTGCCGTCGTCGATGTCCGAGCTTTCGATTCCATTGAAGTTGCGGACCAGCAACAGGCTGACGGCGCCGTTGTCAGTCGCACCACCAATGACGTCGTCGACCATTCCCGCCGGCGAGCCCAGGCGGGTGGCTGCGGCGGGCTTTGGCACGTAAGCCCCGTTTGAGTTGATCGTGCCGTCCCACGGAATGACGGCCCGGTTGGCCTCGATGTAGTCGCGCCCAAGGAGCAGTAGACCGTTTTTGCCGGTCGCCAGGCCGTCAAGGCTCAGGCTTTTCAGCACCGTGCCGGTGTTCGCCCCGTCAGAGTCAATCAAGAGAATCGAGTAGCTGTTGGTGCTGGCTTCTCCTCCGGTGGTGCAGGCGATTTCGATGAACTCCTTGTCGTTGTCACCACCGGGCGGGTTGATGTTCACCTCGTTGATGACAAAACTGGCCGCGCTGGAGGGAGCTGCAGTGACGTTGATCCGGCCAGGGCTCGCCGCACCTTTAAACGTGCCGAAAGTGCTTGACGAGTAATCGGTGGCGAGAGGCCCCTGGATCGAGGTCTGCATTTGACCGCCAAACCACGCTCCGGCGGAGTTGGCCGCCACATTCCCGACATAGCGGGAAAGATTGTCCGGCACCACAGCGCCGGTCGTCAGGGATGGCACGGAAGGATCGACCACGGAGCCGAAGGAAACAGAGTCGATCAGCTGGGTCCACGGCACCCCGGCATCGAAAACCCCGTTGTTGTCGGCATCGAGATCGATCAGAGTGGTTAGACTTCCGGTGAATCCGCGAACGAGCAGCACGGCCAGCCCGCTGTTGGGCGTCAGCGTATCAGGGCCGAAGTTGATGTCCGTGTTTTCAATGCCCTCGGAACTGTAAAACTTCGGGTCGTCACGGAGTGTGAGGGGTGACACCAGAGGCACCCCAAAATTCCCGTTCAGGGGGGCAACCCAGCCCTGGAGCGGTTCTTCGATGCCGTCGGCAAAGATCGCAAGTCCATTGGGACCGGTGGACTGGCCGCGCAGGTCAATGATTTTTTTCACCTCGCCCAGGTCCGACGCCCTGGCGCTGACCACCAGCAGCCAAAGATCGTTCATGCCCACAATGCCACCGGCCGGGTTGATGATCTCGACGTACTCCGTGCTGTCGGTCCCCGGTGGATTCAG
>JANOAS010000194.1:0-20947 GCA_031411255.1 bacterium | reverse complement strand
TGGCGGGCACAGGGCTGCGCGTAATGCGCACCTGGTAGTTTTTACCCAGCGGCCAAAAGCCAAACAACCCGCCCCCATTTGTAAACCACGGCCCCATCGTGTATGACGCCAGCCCGTTGGAGTTGATGTAAACATCCGTCGCCGTGTAACGGACCTGCTGCACGTCCGCGTACGTCGGCAGCGTCTGGGCCGCAGTGCCCGTGTTGTTGTTCGTCACCCCGGCGTCCGGCCAGATCGTCTTCGGCGTGGTCAGGGTGTTGCTCTGGATGACGCGGGCATACACCGTCGAGTTTGCCGTAAACCAGGAGTCAAGAATCGGGTCCGCAGCTCCGGCAGGAATGACGGAGGCGGCCAGCACAGCAGCAGCAAGGGCAAGATGGGGGGGCTTCATGCGGACATTGTCGCCTGGAAACCTGAATTCTCCATGAAGCCAGGCGGCTTCGCCCAATTTCGCCAAATCACCCCGTCGGGGAACCTGCCGCAGGCGAAATCACAACACGCACTTGGCATTTTCCTCCCGCTGGGCCAGGAGTCTGCCGTGTCCAGCCAGCGACTCATCATTCCAGCGCCATCGCACCAGCCTCCCGCCACAAAGCCCGCCCCCGCCTGCGCCAGGCGGCGGGAATTCATGGCAGGCCTGCTGGGCGCCGCTCTGGGCACGTTCGTTCCGTCCGGCGCGGAAGGGCAGGAAAAATCCGCCCGCCATGCCGGACGCCGGCTCGATTTCAGAATCAGCCCGGATTTCAAAGACGCCCCGCTCGAAAACATCGAGGCCGTGCTGCGCTCAGCCGCAGAAACGATGTGGCCCCACTGCCCGCAGGTGAACTGGCAGTGCCCGGGCTTCCTCATCACCAAATCGAAAGACTTCCCCGTCACCGCCTTTGACCGCGCCGTGGACGGGCGCATCATCATCGGCCTCGCGACCGGCAGCACCTACTGGGCCCAGTACGCCTTCCAGTTTGCCCACGAGTTTGTCCACGCCTTGGCCGGCCACTCGAACGACGCCACCGCCCGAAAGCCATGGCTCCAGCAGAAACTGGCCAACCAGTGGCTGGAGGAGGCCTTGTGCGAGGCCGGATCACTCTTCGCACTGCGGGCCATGGAGAAATCCTGGGCCAAAGACCCGCCTTACCCGCAGTGGCGGGACTTCGCGCCGAGGCTTGGAGAGTACGCCCAGGAGCGGATCACCGCCGCCGCCGCCCTGCTGGACAGCCGGAGTTTTATCGACTGGTTCCACGCCGAGGAAAAATCCCTCCGCGAGACCCCGGTGCAGAGGGAGAAAAACCTCGTCGTCGCCGCCGAACTGCTGCCCCTTTTCGAAAAAACCCCGCAGGGCTGGGAAACCACCGCCTTTTACCACGAAGGAGCCCGGGATCCGCAGGCCCCGCTGGTCGTGCGTTTTGAACAATGGCACACCGCCCTCCCCGAGAACCACCGCCCCTTCCTGCGCACCCTGGCTGCGAAGTTTGGAGCGGTGGTCAGTTAAAAGCGGAGTCTGACAGGAATGCCGGAACAGCACTTGAACCCTCCAATCCGTCGGCGTGCGGGTTGACTTTCCCCGGCCCGCCGATAATTTCGACCTCACTATGGCCAGACCCGTTACCCTCTTTACCGGCCAGTGGGCCGACCTCCCCCTCAATGTCATGCTGCAGAAGGCCAAGTCCTTCGGCTACGACGGGGTGGAGCTCGCCTGCTGGGGAGACCACTTCGAAGTCGCCAAGGCCGACCAGGCCTACTGCGATGCGAAGCGCAAACAACTCGATGAAGCCGGGCTGAAATGCTACGCGATCTCGACGCACCTTGTTGGCCAGGCGGTGTGCGACAACATCGACCCGCGCCACAAGCAGATTCTGCCGGACTACATCTACGGCGACGGCGAGCCCGAGGGCGTGCGCCAGCGCGCAGCGGCGGAAATCATCAAGACGGCGCAGGCGGCGGCCCGGTTCGGTGTGAAGGTCGTGAACGGCTTCACCGGCAGCTCCATCTGGCACCTGGTTTACAGCTTCCCCCCCGTCCTGCCGGGCCAGATCGACGCCGGGTACAAGGATTTCGCCACGCGCTGGAAGCCCATCCTGGATGAGTTCAGCAAGCTGGGAGTGCGCTTCGCCCTGGAGGTCCACCCGACAGAAATCGCCTTCGACATCGCCTCCGCCCAGCGCGCGCTGGAGGCTCTGGATTTCCACCCGGCCTTCGGTTTCAACTACGATCCGTCGCACTTTGGCTACCAAGGGGTGGACTACGTGCAGTTCATCCGGAAATTCCACGACCGCATCTTCCACGTGCACATGAAGGACGTGGCCTGGAGCGACACGCCGACCGAGGCGGGCGTCTTCGGCGGTCACGTGGACTTCCACAAGCCAAACCGGTTCTGGGACTTCAAGTCCGTCGGCCGCGGCTGCATCAATTTCGAGAAGATCATCCGCGCCCTGAACGACATCGGCTACGCCGGTCCGCTGAGCGTTGAGTGGGAGGACGGCGGCATGGACCGCGAGTTCGGCGCCACGGAGTCGTGCGCCTTCTGCAAGAAGGTTGATTTCCCTTCCTCGAAGATCGTCTTCGACGCGCAGTTCGACAAAGCCAAGCAGTCGTAACGGCGCGCAGGGCTGATTGATTTCCGAAGGGCGGTGGTCGTGAGGCCACCGCCCGTTTTCATGGATCAAGGCCGGGTGACGCGGATGTGGAAGAAGAAGCGCTGCCCCGGAGCCCCGGCGGGAGCCGGGTAGGTGATGCGCTCCCGGCCCTCGGGAAGCGGGGTAATGGTCGGCGTGCCGGGAACGGTGCTCCAGACTCCCAGGTCCGTGGAAGCCTCGGGGAGGAAGGTCAGATCGGTCACACCCGCGCGGCGCTCGTAGCTCCAGCTGGTCACGGTGCCGTCCACACTGAGCGTGGCAGATTCATTGACGAATCCAGGGACGCTCGCAGCGCTGGCGGAGTCGGTCTTGAAGGCATACTCCAGCAGGGCCGGCCAGCCGTCGGCGTCCGTGTCCTCGTCGGCTGCGGCGGCGCTGCCAGCGTAGGCAAAGAGGCTGGCGCTTCCGGGATTTCCCCCGGCACTCTGGCTGGGGAACCACTCGTAGCTGGCCAAGTCCGGCGAGGCCCCGCCCAGGAAACGGACCAGCGAGTAGCCGCCTCCGTCCGCTGCGCCAATGGAGTCCGGATAGGCCACGGTGAAGATGGGGCTGCCTTCAGCATCGAGCAGGCGCAGGGTTTCCCCGCCGTTGCTCAAGCCTCCAGTGAACGGCCCCAGCGCCGTAACGCCTGGATAGGCCGCAGCGAAAGCGGCGAGGTCCTGAGCGATGACCACGGAGGCGCCCGGCGCGAGGCGGTAGGCGGCGGGGTAGGTCCACGTCACCCCCTGGTCAAACTGGCAGCCGGTGAAGTCGATGGTGGCGTCGCTCATGTTACGCAGCTTGATGAACTCCGCCCCGCCGATGGGCGGGTTGTACATCAGCTCGGCCAGTGCAGTGTTCGCCGCAGCCGCCGGGAAAACAGCACCCGTGCCTGTGATGGTGATCGTGTCTGTGCCGACCACGGTGCCATTGTAGCCGACCGCTTCCAGCGTGACGAGGTTCGTCCCCGCTGCCACCGGCACCTGCACGCTCCACGTATTGAGTGTGCTCCACGTCACCGGGAAAGTGGCCAGGCTCCCCTGCTGGCGGATCGACCGCACATCCACCCAGCCGCTCCCGCTCAGGGTGGTGAGCGGCCCGGCATCGGAGAAATCAGCGCCCCCGTTTGTCGTGATGGTGAAGGCGGCAGCCGGGAACTTCGTCGCACACTGGGCCAGCACCTGCGTGCGCCGGGCGTCGATCCACGTTTTGATGTTCGCCCAGTTCCCGCCATTGGTGGAGAAGGTGGAGAAGTGGTCGATCCACGGGTCCATGTAGGCGCGGTTGAAGCTCCGGTTCATGATGTCGTGCAGGTGGCCCCAGAAGGCGCGCTCCCACTCGGGCTTGGCCGCGATGATTTTCGACAGGTCTCCGTTGTTCACGATGGCGCTGGTGGCCGTGGTCGCGCCCACGGTGTTCAGGGACTGGTAATCATGATCCCAGGGCAGGTAGAGCACGCGGCCGTCAGAAGGCCGGGTGTAGAGTTTCAGATTGTGGGCCTGGCCCGAGCCCGCCGCCGAGTAGTGGTCTGTGGCGTTGGTGAAGACCATGGCCGCCGAGGCGCGGAGGTACTCATCCACGTCCAGCGCCGCAGTGATGGCCGAGACGAAGGCTGGCCCCTGCGGCACACGCAGGGCCTGGTTGAGCGCGATCAGTCCGGTGTACTCATCCGCCGCTGTGGCATTGCCAGTCAGGAAGGTCCAGCGGTAGGCCTCCTTGTTCGCAGGGGCGTTCAGCCCGGGAATGGACACGCCGACGACGAGGTCCGGGTTCGCGATTTTCAGCCCCTCCGGCGCGGCGGCAGCAGTGCCGCCATCCGTCGTGGTCGGGTAGTAGATGTAGTCCATCTTGTGCACTGCGCCCTTGCCTCCGTTTTCGAACTGCCCGTCGAGGAAGTTGTCGTTGAACTCGGCCATCGTGAGCATGGACGAGCCCGTCTGGTCGCTGCGCGGGGCGATGACGTAGACCATGTCATTGATCATGCCCGGCACGCCGCCCGCGTGGTTGATGTACTGCAGGCTGGCTATTTCCCCGTGGCCATTGCTGCCCGCGCCCCCGGCCAGGCCGATGCCGCTGCGGTCCAGGTTGATCGATCCATTCACCCCGCGGAAAAGGTGCATGTCGTCAAACTCCAGGGCAAAGCCCAGACGCGTGGCGGCAAGTCGGCCGCGCTCGCTGGATTTCAGCCGCGCTCCGGCATCGTAGAAGACCTCCGTCCCCTGGTAGACCACGGTGGCGGGCAGGAAATGGTTGCTCATCGCCTGGGTGGTCGAGTGCATGATGTCGGCGAGCGACTTGGCCATGAGGAAGCGGAACTCGTGCCCCGGTGTGGTCGGGCGCAGGCCGTCATCCCACCGGATGAACGCCCCGGAGGCCGCCCCGCCGGCGGGGAAGGTGGCCACTGCGGGAGCCCCCGCTGCATCCGCCGCCTCCACGTAAAACTGCACCAGGCTGCCATAGGCCTGAGCGGCAATGATCCCCTCCCAGACGCCGCCGTTGCTGCCTGACATTGCCACAGAAGCCCACGTGGTGCCGGGATCGAGTCGGTACTTCACCACCGCGGAGGCGATGCCATCCGGGTCGGAAATGGCCAGCCGCACCCGGCAGCTCTGCCCGTCCCCGGGAAGGATGGGGGCGTGGTTGAGGCCGGAAAAAGTGGGGCCGGCATTTGCCACGAGACGGCTGTTGGCCGCGCCGGGCGTGCCTGTAGCCGTTGGCATGGGCAGGATGGCCTGGAGCGGCAACCGGTTGAAATACAGGCGTGAATTCAGCCTCGGAGACCCGGAAACCCAGCGGGCGCGGAATTTGATCCGGTAAGTGCTGGTGGCGCTGAGCGTGTGGAAGGACGCGCCGTCCTTCAGCGTCGTTTCACAGTGATTGTGCATGTGCTCCGCGCTGTCACTGGCGTAAATCTTGAGCACTTTTTTCGCCCCGTCCACCGGATCTGGGACGACCACGGATTTGCCATGGAGCCCATGCGTGCCCAGCAGCCGCCACGACGTGCTCGCCCCGCTCTCAAAGCTCCCATTTTGAATCAGTTCGTGATTTGTCGACGCCGGATCAACCACGACGGACACGTCGTCGACCAGACACTCTCCTTTCGCCACCAGACCAAGGATGAGTTCGTTGTAGATCGCAGGTTCAGACACCGTGGTCCCCTGCACGATGGTCGGCGCTCCGAGCCCGGAGTACTCCACACTCTGCCAGACCACCTTGCCGGACTCGTCGCTCGCCGCCCAGGCTTCCGGCTGGGAGTTGTCGGAACGCGGGTCGCGCAGTTCCAGGCTGGAGCCGCCGCCGCTCGCGCGGTCGTCCCAGCGGCCACCGCCGTAGTAGTGCACCTCGTCCACGGTGTTTCCGTTTTCATCCTCGATGCGGATGACATCCTCGCTCCCGAGCGAGCCCGAGTAGTTGCCCACGATGCTGATGGCCGGATACTTCACTGCCAGGGCAGCGCTGTCCTTCGCCACCACCAGGTAGCCGCCCGCCGGAATGGAAGCCCCGGCTCCGAAATCATACGAGAGCCCCCCCTTCACGCTCCAGCCCGCCAGACTCACCAGCGCGGCGCTCTTGTTGTAAAGCTCGAACCACTGCTCCGGATCGTCCACCACACCCGAGGGCAGGTAGGCCGGGGCGTGCTTGTGCATGATTTCGTTGATCACGATCGCGTCATTCAGAGCGAAGGAATTCGCCGCGCCGGGGGTGACCGGCGAGGGCGTGCGCCACACCGCGCCGTCGATGGCCTGCGCGCGCCGCTTGATGACCAGCGCATCAAGGACGGAGGTACCGCCCGGCCCGAGGAGGAAAAACTTGTCCCCATCCAGAGCCGGCAGCCCCAGCGCCACCGGGTCCAGGGAAACCAGGCCGCCTGCGCCCAGAGTGACGCCGCCCAGGTCCGCCGTGGCTCCGCTGGAAGACAGGAGCGAGTAGCCCGTAAGCGTCAGCGCGGAGGACGTGCCATTTTTCAGCTCCAGGAAGGCAGCCGGCACCGTGGACGTGGCCGCGCCCACCTCGCTGAAGGCCACCGCAGGCGGGCCCGGCGTGCTCGACGGCGTCTCAAAGATGTCCAGCGCCGCATCGAAATACGCATCCGCATTTCCCGCCGTCGCCTGGTGCAGTTCCACGGCCAGGACGTTCACCCCCGGCACCACCGCACTGCCGGAGAGCGGGATGCGTGCACTGCGTCTCGGGTAGACCAGCTCACTGGCAGCCAGCGTACTGGCCGTCACGGGACCGGCTGGCATGTTGGTCCGGTAAATCTCCGTGCCGTTCAGGTAAAAGACCGCGCCATCGTCCAGCGCGTGCTCCAGCACCAGCGAGTAAAACGATTCCGCCCCGCCCGTCATGGTGAAGGCCTTTCGGAAGTAAGTCGTGACCGGATTTCCCGCCAGTGTCGTGCCGGGAATGCGGCGGGCACGTGCGTCCCACTTCACCCGCAGCGCCCCCGGGCCGTTCGCGGTGCCTGAGTTTGTCCAGACAAAGTCCAGCGTGTTCGATCCAGCGTTGAACGGACCGCTGATCGTATACGGCCCCAGATAGGTGGCGAACCCCGCGACGCTCAGCGTCGGGCGGGCTGTGCCATTCACCTTCAGGTAGTCCACGATGTTGTCCACAGCCGTGTAGAACCTGATCTCCTCCGACCCGGGAATGTACTGGGAAAGGTTCATCGTCGTGCTGAACGTGAACTGGCCAAACGGCACGCTGTCCGTGCCCGTGCCGGTGAACCCGATGAAGTTCGACACCCCGTCCGCCGCCAGCCAGGCCGAGTGGGGCGTGGAAACAACCGGAGGAGCCGCCGCTCCCGCCACCGTGGGCGTGCCCGCAGCCGCCGTCCAGTGCGGGTCCGTCGTGCCGTAGGGGGCCGGGATCGTCGTCGTGGACATGCCGGTGTTGAAAAGTCCGGCCACCGCCTCCTTCGCCGGCACCGGGGTCGGGTCGGGCACAAAGAGCTTGTAGAATTTCACCTCACTCAGTCCGGCGTAAGTCGCGTCACCCCAGTTTGTGGTGGCCGTGATCCTCACGCGCCGGACGCCGGTCTTTGTGCTGGCGAAGGGCACCCGCTGCCCGGCCTCCGTCGTGTCGCCACTCGCCCGCTCCAGCACGTAGGTGCCTGCGCTGGTGAAGGTCTCGCCGGTCGCATCCGGGGAAACCAGCACCGTAATGTCTTTCATTCCGCGGCCCGTGAGGTCGGTCGCGCCGGACATCTCATTGTAGTTCCAGATGCGCAGGCTCGTCAGGTCCTGCGGCGCGCCCAGGTCTGCGGTCAGCTGCCAAGGAGCCGGGTCCGTGGCAGCGCCCGCCGTGAGCCAGGCCACATTGTCCGCCGTGGTGGCGTGGTTCAGTTCCGTGGCGAGGCCGCTGCCATTCAGCGCATTCACGCCGCCGCGCAGGGCAAATTCGGAGGACACATCCGCCACCGCAGGCGTGGTGGAAATGGCCACCTCCTGCGGGTAGGAGGAAGCCACTTCATTCGAAAATCCGTAGTGGTGCCAGGTCGCCACCGTGGGTGTGTTCAGTGGGAGAAAATCCACGCTGATTTTCCCCGAGGCCGGGCAGCGGTAGTGATACTGCGCCAGGAGCGGCTTGTACTGGCCGAAGTAGTCCTCGTCGATGCTCAGCGGTGTGCCCGTATCACTGGGCGTCAGCCGGTTTCTCCGCGCCTCCCGGACGTCCCAGCCCAGGGCATAGAGGGTGAAAACGTAAAACTGACCCGGCGTCAGGCCCGTCATTTCCAGTTTGGATATGCCGCCCACAGAGTTTCCGTAGTAAAAGTCCTGAGTCAGCGCCCGGCTGCCCGCACTCACATCCGGAGCCAGCGTGGGAAAGCTGTTGTTGGCCGGAGTCTGGTGACTGCTGTTGTTGGAATTGGTGCCCGCACCGGTCAGCGTCCAGCCCGTGCCGGTCCGTGTGGCCGCCGCCGCCGCCTGGTGCTTGTCGAAGGTCACGCCATTGATCACCGCCGCTGTCGCTGCCGCCAGCCGGTTGAAGTCCACCTTGTGCGTGTACGTCTTGCTCGTCGAGACGCCGGAGTCCGCGTCATTCGTCCACCGCTTCACCGTCCAGTAGCCCTGCGCCGTCGAGGCCGGAGGCGGGTCCTCATACATCGTGCCCGTGCCGAAAACGTGGGCCGACGCTCCTGAGGCCCAGGCAGAGTCATCAAAGCCGGGCTGCATCCACGACGGCCCCGGATCCGCCCCGCTGGCGTCGTATTTCCACGCAGCGTAGGACGGGATGGCTGCCGTCTTTCCCCCGGCGGCGGGCGGGACGAAGTTCCGCACCCCCGGCGTGCCGCCCACCGTTCCGCTGGAGGTCCAGCTGGCCGCCGGGCCGGAGCCCAGGTAACCCGCCCTTTTTGCCAGGGAGACACCGCTCCCGTCCGGGGCGATTGGCCAATCCCCCGCGTCCCCATACGTCACCTCGTCCATCAGGCGCTCATTGTTGTCCCGCAGCGTCAGGCGCTCGCCGCCATTGTCCAGCAACCCGGTGAAGGGCCCCTGCGCTCCTGGGATCACGCCCGGCGTCTTCGCCACGACCAGTAGCCCTTTTCCCTGGATCACCGTGCCAGCAGGAAACGTGTAGTCGATGCCCCCCGCCAGCCGCCAGCCGGAGAGGTCCACATTCACCGCGTTCATGTTGTGCAGCTCCAGCCACTCCCCCGCATCCCCGGCACCGGGCGGGTTGTACATGATCTCGTTGAAAGTGACAACGCTGTCCGACCCGCGCGCGATGGCGGGGAACAAGGCCATGACGGCCAGCAGGACACACGCAGGCACAAGGCCGCGCACACACCAGCGGGCCGGAGCCACAGCGCGGCCCGAAAATTGGGGAATTCTCATGAAATCAGGGGATGGGGTTTGGGGAAATGGAGGCGGGGTGGCAAAAAAGCGAAGTCGTGACCGGTTCCAGTCTTTCCGGTTTTCTCCGCATCGGGCAAGGAAAAAAAGCCAAAGAAACCATTGCAAGCCCGAAGCATCCCCTTAATTTACCGCCCCAATCACCCACCCAACCATGGCCGACAAAGCAAACCGCTACCAGCAGAACAACACGGGCGCCTTTTACGTCGATGACCAGTGCATCGACTGCGACTTGTGCCGCGAGACCGCTCCCGCGAATTTCACCCGCGACGACGACGGGGGGCATTCCTACGTCTTCAAACAGCCAGAGTCCGACGAAGAACGCAAGCTGTGCGAAGAAGCCATGTCCGGCTGCCCGGTCGAGGCCATCGGCAGCGACGGCGACGAATAGTCCCGCCCAAAACCACCCTTTTCTGAAGACGCCCGGTCGAAAGACTGGGCGTTTTTTGTGCAGCAGCGCCACCTCCGCATTTCCGCCTCTGGAAACGGGACACAACAAAATTGTCACGAGACACCTCTTGGCGAAATGCTGCCGGCGTGATAGAGTGATCCCCGATACTTGCCCCTCCTCCTCCCCTCTTGTGATCAGCCCCCCCAGGCTCCTGCTCCTTGTCTTCCTCGCCCTGGCCGCCACCGTGCAGGCCCAGACCGCGCGGCTGGGCTGGCAGGGCCGTGTGATGGCGGGCGGCGTGCCCTACACGGGCGTGGGGAAATTTAAAGTCGCGCTCATCAGCGAGGCCGACGGGCGGACGTGGTGGCACAATGAAACGGCCAACCCCTTTGCCGCAGAGCCGGCCTACGGAGTCACGGCGGACGTGACCAACGGAGTGTTCAACATCACCTTGGGCGACACGACGCATGCCGGGATGAGCCCGCTGCCCACCTGGGTGCTGGAGAAGCCCCGTTTGAAATTCCGGGCCTGGTTCAAGACGAACGATGCCGCCAACTACGAGAGACTGGAACCCGATCAACCGCTCGCATCCACGCCCTCGGCCCTCGTCGCCACCGCCCTGCCCTCGGGCTCCATCACGGCGGCCAAATTTGCGGCCGGTGCCGTCACAGGGGCGAAAATCGTGGCTGGTTCGGTCACGGGAGACGCCGTCAGTCCCGGAGCCATCGTCGAGAATTTTAATACCACGGGCGGCATCGGAGCCGGCATCATTCCGGTCGGTTCCCTGCTCATGTCCCGCACCCCGGGCGACCCAAACCTCCTGAACGGCGGCTACGAGGCTGCGGGGAAAACCAGCCAGTTTGGCAATTTCTGGTTCACCCCGCCCACGGACGGAGGCCCCCCGCCCCGCTCGGACTTTGCCGCGGCGTGGTGCGGAGACCGGCTTGTCATTTACGGTGGGCGGATCGACGGTCTGGACCCGCCCGTGGAGACAGTCATCACCTACTCCCCTGACAGCCAGACGTGGACTCCGGAGCTGTCCTCCGGCACGGACACCTTTGGCCGGGCGGAGCATCGCGGCGTATGGACAGGATCCGAGTTTGTCATGTGGGGCGGCGTGCTCCAGGGCGCGGCCATGGACCGGGAGGGGCTCACTTTTCGCCCGGCCAACGGCCAGTGGGCCCCAGTCACCGAGGATGGCGCCCCCATCGCCCGCATCCGCTTCACCGCCGTCTGGACCGGGCAGGAAATGATCGTCTGGGGTGGCCGCCGCGACTACGGCGGTGTGGCCAGCCTTCTCACCGCCAGCGGCGCGCGGTTCAATCCCTCCTCTGGAACCTGGCATGCCCTTTCCTCCGCCGGCGCTCCCACTGCCCGCGCGGACCACTCCGCCGTCTGGACCGGCAGCGAGATGGTCATCTGGGGCGGTGTCACCTCAGAGGTGTCGGGCACCATTGCCTGCACAAACACCGGAGCCCGCTACAACCCGGCCACTGACACGTGGTCCCCTCTTTCCACCGCCGCGGCCCCCACCGGCCGCCACGAGCACGTCTGCGCCTGGACCGGCACGGAAATGCTCGTCTGGGGCGGGCGCGATGCCTCGGGCCCGCTCGGCACGGGGGCGAGGTACACGCCGTCCACCGACACGTGGGCTCCCATGGCCACTGCCGCGGCGCCCTCACCCCGCAGCCGCTGCGCCTCCGCCTGGACTGGCCAGGACCTCTTCGTCTGGGGCGGCACCGGCACACTCAGCGCCGTCTCGGGCGGCTCGCTCTACAGCCCGTCCACCGACAGCTGGCTTCCCGTTTCCTCCCTCGATGCCCCGCCCGCCCACGACGCCCCCACCGCCGTCTGGAATGGCCGTGAAATCATCCTCTTCGGCGGGCGAAATTTCTACGGCCAGCCCACCGCAGACCTCTACCTCTTCACCCCGCCGGAGGATTTTTTCCTCTACCGGAAAAAGTAAACCGCCATGCCCACCCTCACCCGCCAGATTTGCCTGTGGTCTGCCCGCTGCGTCCTCGCCGCGGCCACGCTGCTGCCCGGCGTGCTTCGGGCCGCCCCCGGTCAGGCGGGGCCTTACTTGCGGGTGGAGGGCCGCGTCGCCGCCGGGGCGGACGCCGCCACATCCCAGCCGTTCACCGGCACCGGGCGCTTCAAGTTCGCCCTCGTCGACGGCCTTGGCACCCGCACCATTTGGAGCAATGACGGCACCTCAGTCTCCGGAGGCCCGCCCACCGGCACCGTCACCCTGCCAGTCACTGGCGGGTTCTACGCCGTCTCCCTCGGCGACCCCACCCTGCCCAGCATGAGCACGCTGCCGCTGGCCCTCCTCGTCAACGAGCAGCCGTCCTTCGTCTTTCTACGCACCTGGTTTGACGACGGCTCGCACGGCTTCCAGCAGTTGAAACCAGACCGCCGGCTCGCCGCCGTGGCCTACACATTTTCCGCCCAGGATGTGGCCGACGGGCTGGTCAAGGCGGACACCCTGGCCGCCGGAGCCGTGGACACCCGAGCCCTCGCCGCCGGGACGCTCGAGACGCGCCACTTTGCCCCGGGCGTAGTCACCACCGCCCTCGCCGGGGTGAATCTCACCCTGCCGCTCGGAGGCATCCTTTTCGCCGAATCGCCCGCCGGAGCCGCCGCCCTGGAGGCTGCGAAACTCACCCCCCTCGGCCGTCAGTACCTCCAGCAGGAGTCATGGCAGGAACTCATTCCTCCCGACAGCCCGGCCGCCCGCACCCTGCACAGCAGCGTCTGGACCGGCAGCGAAATGATTATCTGGGGCGGTCGCGGTCCCGGCACCGTCAGCACCGCCACCCGTTTCGCCGAGGGAGCCCGCTACAATCCTGCCACCAACACCTGGACCGCCCTGCCCGGCAGCGGCCTCTCCGCCCGCGAACGCCACACCGCCACCTGGACCGGGACGGAAATGATCATCTGGGGCGGCGAGAGCTACACCGGCGGCACCCTGACCGCCGTCAATTCCGGAGCCCGGTACAACCCGGCCACCGATTCCTGGACCGCCCTGCCCTCAGCCTCCGCCCCGTCGGCCCGCTCCCGCCACACCGCCGTCTGGTCCGGCACTGATCTCATCATTTGGGGCGGCCGTCCTGGCTCCAGCAGCCAGACTCCCGTCGCCACCGGAGCCCGCTTCACCCCCTCCAGCAACGCCTGGACCGCCCTGCCGGCCACGGGCGCCCCTGCGGCCCGCTCGGAACACGCCGCCTGCTGGACCGGCACGGAAATGGCCATCCTCGGAGGCATCGGGACCGTCGATTACGAGCGCAACATCACCTGCTTCTCCCCCTCCACCGCCACCTGGCGCAGCATCGATCCCTTCGGCTTCTCCACCATCAGCCAGCTCCCCACCCAGTGCGCCTGGACCGGCCAGCAGATACTCATCTGGACCGGCACCACCGTGCTCGGCTACGCCCCCGGCTCGGACACCTGGGCCCCGCCGGATTCCCCGCCTGGCCCCGCCCCCACCAGCGTCACCAGCACGTGGACGGGCACGGAGTGGATCCTCACCGGAGCCGGTGCCGATGGCGAAGCCTCCTCCTGGCGCTACGATCCCGCCGCCTCCGTCTGGGGCCCGGTCGCCGTCGCCCCCGGCCTGCGCTACGGCCCGTCAGCCGTCTGGTCCGGCAGCCGCCTCCTCGTCTGGGGCGGCGGCGCCAACGGTGCCAACACCACCCCCGCCCCAGCCAACTCCGTCTGGTCCTGCCAGCCTCCCTCCGGCCTCGTCTGGCTCCTCCAGCGCCGCCGGTAGCCCGCATGCCCCGGCCTCCACGAAATCCTCCCCGCGCAGCGTGGAAGCACCGCCCTTCTACGCCAAAGGCGTTGCGTCCTCCAGCCTGGGGTTGCCGAGGCACGAGGCTACCCCAGGTTGCCAAAGAGACTACGGCTACCGCAAAGCGGTTGCGTCCCCCAAACGCGTGCCGCACTTGCACTGAGATTCTCCCCGCGCCTTCACCTGATTCCCCGGTCCCGCCATTCCTTTGCCCAACCATTCCCTTGCCCCCTTCCGGCGCGCGCCCCTCACTCCCCGCCCCGCCGCCGAAACACCAGCCAGTAATTACTAAACGGCATCGCCCCTGAGAGCAGCCGCGCCTCCCCCTCCAGGCCGCAGTCTTCCAGCAGCCGCACCACCGTTTCCCGCTCCGGATACGCCGTCGGTGCCGCCTTCATCCAGAACGTCAGCTTCGCCAGCCAGTCCCCCGCCCGCGTCAGGCGGAACCGCAGCGAACTCTCCCGCAGCGTGCTCCGGATCAGCAGGCACCCGCCCTCCCCCACCCGCTCCGCAGCCCCGCGCAGCAGCGCCTCCTGCTCCACCGGGGTGAAAAACTGCAGGATGTCCAGGACGGCCACGTGCCCTGCGTGCTCTGGCAGTCCCTCGCGCAGATCCACGCGGGAAAAGACCGTCCGCTCATCCCCGGCCACCCGCTGCGCCGTCGCGATCTTGCGCCCGTCATAGTCCACACCCGTGATCCGCCCGGCAAACCCGCACTCCCGCAAGTACAGCGCCAGCACCCCGGCCCCGCAACCGAGGTCCAGCAGCGGCAGGTCGGAGCCCGCCACCTCCCGCGCCGCATTCGCATACACCGGGTCCGTCAGCAGCTTCACCCGCACGTAGTCACGATACCACCCGAACGGGAATTTCTTCCCGATCCGGCGGATGCCCCCTGCTGCCGGCACCATCTCAGTCATGGTTCATCGCCGCCAGGAAAAACGCCTGCACGTCAGCGGTTTTCTCGATCACCTTGCTCGTCGGCGTGCCCGCCCCGTGCCCGGCTTTGGTCTCGATCCGCAGCAGCACCGGAGCCGCCCCGCCCTGCGCCCACTGGAGTGCCGCCCCGTACTTGAAGCTGTGCGCCGGAAAGACCCGGTCGTCATGGTCCGCCGTTTCCACCATCACCCACGGGTAGTTGCCGCCCTTTTTCACGTTGTGATACGGGCTCAGCTTCAGCAGGTTTTTAAAGTCGGCCTCCTTCTCGTCCGGGTGTCCGTACTCGTCCTGCCACGCCCATCCGATGGTAAACTTGTGAAACCGCAGCAGGTCGTGCACGCCCACCGAGGGCGCTCCCGCCGCGAACAAATCCGGCCTCTGGTTCAGGCACGCCGCCACCAGCAGCCCGCCGTTGCTCCCGCCGCTGATCGCCAGCTTCGCCTTCGACGTGTATTTCTCCGCCACCAGGTATTCCCCGGCTGCGATGAAGTCATCGAAAACATTCTGCTTTTTCAGCAGCTGGCCCGCCTGGTGCCAGTCCTCCCCATACTCCCCGCCGCCGCGCAGATTCGCCACCGCATACAGCCCGCCCTGCTCCAGCCAGGAAATCACAGAGGGCGAAAACGCCGGCGACATCGAGATGTTGAACCCGCCGTAGCCGTACAAAATCGTCGGGGTCTGCCCGTTCTTCTCCAGATCCTTTCGCCGCGTGATGAACATCGGCACCTTCGTCCCGTCCTTGCTCGCGTAGAAGACCTGCTCCGTCACGTACTTCGCAGGGTCAAACTTCACCTTCGGCTCCCAGAAGGGCGTGCTCTTCCCCGTCTTCACATCATAGCGGAAAATACCGCCCGGCAGGGTGTAGCCAGTCACTGAGTAGAATGTCTCCGCATCCTTCTGCCGCCCGCCCAGACCAATGAGTGAACCCAGGTTCGGCACCGGCACCGTGCCCAGTTCCTTCCCCGTCGTGTCGAAAACCCGCGCCTCATCATGCGCGTCCACGAGGAACTGCGCGAGCAGCTTCCCGTCCAGATAGGACACGCCCTGGAGCGTCCCCTTCCCTTCCGGGATGACCGTCCGCCATTTCGCCGGGGCCGGGTCCTTCGTGTCCACCGCCACCAGACGCCCCTTCGGCGCGGAGTGGTCGGTGTGGAAATAAAACGTCGCCCCGTCGTGCCCCACGAAGTCATACTTCGCGTCAAAGTCCTTCATCAGCTCCACCATCGGCGCGTCCGGACCGGCCTTCAGGTCTTTGAAAAAGAATCCATTCCGCGGAGCCGTCCCCTCGGAGACGCTGAGCAGGAAATACTGGCCGTCATCCGTCACACTGGCATGCAGCCCCCACTTCGGATGGTCCGGGCGGGCGTAGACCAGCGTGTCCTGCGTCTGCGGCGTGCCCACCACGTGGCGGTAGAGCTTCTGGTTGTAGTTCGCCTCCTTCAGCTCCTGGCCAGGCTTGGGTTCGTCGTAGCGCCCGTAGTAAAAAGCCTTCCCATCCGGCTCCCAGGACGCGTGGGAGAACTTCACCCACTTCAGCTCGTCCTCCAGCTTTTTGCCGGAGTCGATCTCCATCACGCCCCAGTCCTGCCAGTCAGACCCGGCGCGCGACAGCCCGTAGGCCAGCAGTTTTCCGTCATCACTCACCGCCGAGCCCGCCAGCGCCACCGTGCCGTCCTCGCTCAGCTTGTTCGGGTCCAGCAGCAGCCGCTCCTCCGCCCCCTCGCGGTCCTCCCGCCAGTAGAGCACCCCCTGGTTTTGCAGACCCGTCTTCCGGCTGTAGATCAGCTTCCCCGCCACCTTTTCCGGCAGCCCGTGCTTGTCATAGTCCCACAGCTCCTTCAGCCGGTCCTTGATCGCCGCCCGGCGCGGCAGTTTCGAGAGAAACCCCTCCGCCAGTTCGCTCTGCGCCTTCACAAAGGCCTTCGTCTCGGGTGAATCAATCTCCTCCAGCCAACGGTACGGGTCCGCCACCTCCACCCCGTGGATCTTCTCCACCACCTCGCCACGCTTCGCCTCCGGGTACTTCAGCGGCTCCGCCGCCAGCGCCCCCGCCGCCATCCATCCCGTTGCCGCCATCATCAGTAGTTGGTTCGTTTTCATTTTGAAATTGTTCCCGCCGTTTCCCCTCCCGCTTCCCCTTTTCGTAAAAAAGGAAGCCCGGACCGTGCCGGGCTTCCCTGTGCAAATTCGACTGCGCCAGCCGCTTACTTCGGTGCGTCAGCCTTCGGAGCCTCCGCCTTGGGCGCTTCGGCTGCCGGAGCCGGAGCCGCAGGGGCCGCCGACGCCAGCGTCACGCTCTCAATGATCACCGGAGACTCCGGCACATCCTGGCTCGGCAGGCTGCGGCCGCGCATCACCAGCGGCTTCACGCCGGTGGGCACGCCCTTGATCTTGTTCACCACTTCCTGCCCCTTCGTCACCTTGCCAAAGACGGCATAGCCAAAGCCGTCCGGCTTCGGGTAGTCCAGGGAGGCGTTCTCGCCCACATTGATGAAAAACTGGGACGTCGCGCTGTCCGGATCGCCTGTCCTCGCCATCGCGATCGTGTACGTCGCGTTCTTCAGGCCGTTCTGGCCCTCGTTCTTGATCGGCTTCATCGTTTCCTTCTCCACGAATTCGTTCCCGTTTTTCTGGAAACCGCCGCCCTGGATCATGAACCCGTCGATCACGCGGTGAAAGACCGTCCCGTCATAGTGCTTCTTTTCCACATAGGCCAGGAAGTTGGCCACCGTGATCGGCGCCTTCTCCTTGTTCAGCTCGATGGTGATCGAGCCCAGGTTGGTCTTCATTTCCACGACCGGGTTGCCGGACGCAGGTTTGGGCGCCTCGGCGGCAGGGGCTTCTTTTTTCGGCTCCTGGGCAAAGGAGGACGCGACCGCGGAGAGCCCGATCAGGCAGAACAAAGCAGGGAGACTGGATTTCATGACAGCAGGTAAGGTGTGGTTGTTGGGTTTTCAGGGTTTCGCCCGGCCACCCGGGCCAGGCGGGGCATAATGTGACGCAGCCCGCCGGATTGGCAACGGCGGATGAGCGGCCCCGGAAAGGCGTCCCCAAATCCACTCGTTGTTTGACGGATCAGCGGCTACAATGGCACGGCATGGCAAAACTTGGCGAATACAACCAGCTTCCCGTCGTCCGTCGCGCTCCCCAGGGCCTTTACCTGGATGGAGGCAGCCACGGCGAGATCCTTCTGCCCCAGCGCTACGCGCCGGAGGGCATCCTCCCCGGTGAAAGCCTGGAGGTCTTCCTCTACCGGGATTCCGAGGACCGGCTCATCGCCACCACGGAAACTCCCTACGCCATCGCCGGGCAGTTCGCTTTCCTTGAGGTCCTCAGCGCCCACGCCGACTTTGGCGCCTTTCTGGACTGGGGCCTGACCAAGGACCTCCTCCTGCCCATGCGCGAGCAGGACGTCCGCGTCGCCGCCGGAGAGCGCGTCATCGTCTACATTCTCGTCGACCCCCGCTCAGACCGCATCGTCGCCAGCACCCGGCTCAACCGTTTCCTCGACAAGACACCGCCCGTCTACGACGAGGGCGAAAAAGTCCAGCTCCTCATCACCGGAGAGACCCCGCTGGGATACAACGCCATCGTCAACGACGCCCACCGCGGCCTCCTCTACCACGAGGGCCTCGCCAGCCGCCTCCCCGTCGGCCTCAGCACCACCGGCTACATCCGCACCGTCCGGCCCGATGGCAAGATCGACCTCCGCCTCGACCCCGCCGGCTACAGCCGCGTCCGCCCCCTCGCCACCCAGATCCTCGACGCCCTACACGCCGCCGGCGGCCGCATCGAGCTGGACGACAGCAGCCCGCCCGAGGCCGTCCGCGCCGCCTTCGACACCAGTAAAAAAGCCTTCAAACAAGCCCTCGGAAACCTCTACCGCCAGCGCCAGATCACTTTCGCCAACGGCGGCACCTCCCTCGCCTCCCCCCCGACGCCGAAAAACTAACCCCGCCTGCCCAGAGCAGAAGGCTTCAGCAAGATTCCCTCCCAAGCCCCAAGCGCCCCCAGCCCGGAGGCGTAAAAGGAGGGAACCCCAAAGCCTGCGGCTTGATTGGGAAATACAAAGCCACCCCAAGCCCCAGCCCCGCAAGTCAAAGGCTTGCGCATGGAAATTAGAAGCGCCCCCCCACAGAAGTCGATGGCAGCGCCCTCTACGCCAAAGGCGTTGTTTCTCGATAGCCAGGGGTTGCCGAGGCACGAGGCTACCCCAGGGCACTTCCGCCGTCCAAGGCTACCCGGAACCGGGTTGTATCATCCCCGGAATGTCCGGGCGGGACTAGCGTCGCACTCCTTGAACGGCGGGATGATTGAACCCGTTCCGGGTACCCGCTCGATTGTGCGCCTTCCTGGGGTAGGCCGTCGTTCCGCCGGCCAACCCCAGGCTATCGAGAACTAACGCCTTCGGCGTAGACAGATCCTGAGCCAGCTCCATAATTTTCATGTGCAAGCCCTGCCCCCACTCCGGAGTCCTGAGCCGGAGCGCAGCGGAGACAGCCAGCCGACAGGCTGCCCGGAGGGCGAGCAAAGCGAGGCAACGGACGGGACCCCATAGCCTGGGGCGGAGTGAGGCACGAACGAAGCCCCAGGTTCCCTCACCGAAATCCGGAGCCCTGCAAGGGCGGGACATTCGCCGTTCGCGCCGCACGCGGAACGCCGTTGTCCCGCAGGACTTGCGCCATGAAATTTTGGATCGGTCATCGTGCTTCCTCGCCGAATTCCGCTCACCGTTGGCCTGTTGACCGCAGAGCGGTCTCCGAAATTAGCCGTGGACTTTAGTCCACGGTAACGGCCGTAAAGTCCGGGTGTCGCGTAGCGACACCATAGACCCCGTCACCTGGATTCCCTGAGCTGGCTGCGCGACCGGGCTGGGTTCGAAACTCCGGACGCGCGCAATGGCCCGGGGCCGGACTCGATTGTCGCTACGCGACACCACGACGCTACACTGCCCCCGTGGACTGAAGTCCACGGCTAATGTAGGTTGTCGCTACGCGACAGAAAACCTTGGCCGCAACCACCCTACTTCGCCCGCATCCGGTTGTTCTTCGGGTTGTGCTCCAGTTCACAGAGGCCGAGGGCTTCCATGAGCGGGGGCACATACACGCCGAAGCGGCCGCGCAATCCCTTCTTCATTCCATACCAGCCGCCGAGCGGGTTCTTTTCGGACCGGCCCCACGCCTCCACCGTGCCCTCCTTCGCCGGCTTTTGTTCATCGGCACCGCCGAGGTCCATCCAGTCGCCGTGGGCCTTGAGCATGGCGTGCAGGTCGGCCAGACAGCGCGCATCGTAGTGCAGCACCGTCTTGCCCACGGTGCAGACGAGGATGGCCACGCCGTCCTTCGTGTCCGTGTGCATGGTGAAGTCCGCCGTCCCCGGCGGGGTCTTGAGCGGGAGCGGGTTTTCTTTGGTATTGGTGAAGGGTTTCATGAGTGTGGTGGAGTGGTGGTGAGGTGAAAGGATGGACGGAAAATGCGCTTCAGGCAGGGATCACGCGCTCGGCGTCTTCCAGCTCCTCCATCCGCCGGAGGTAGCCGTGTTTCAGGATCAGCCGCCGGGCTTCCTTCAGGTCCTCCTGCGGGGATTCCCAGGGATACCCAACCGCCTCCGCCTCCCCAGATTCATTCCGCATTCCGAAATCCGCCCTGCGCATTCCGAAGAGCCTCGCCCGGTAAAGATGAATGTCCGCCAGAAAGAGCGGCATCGGCCCGCGCACGGCGATCTCCCAAGCCTCGTCCAGGTCCCCCTGCGCACTCTCCGGCCCCGTCCACGCCCCGCCCAGCGCCCGCAGCAGCCACGCGCGAGTGAGCAAGCCGCGGGGAAGCTCGTCCTGCGTGCCGGCGCGGCGGAGGCCGGAGACGGCGGAGTCGATTTTGGATTTCGGGGTGCCGAGTTCGGATTGTTCCAGTATAGCCGCGCAGAGCGCGGCGCGGCCCAGGGTGTGGTGCTCGAGGGCGTTGTCGAGGAGCGGGTCGCCGAGCAGATGCAGGCCGAGCGCCAGCCCGCCTACCCGCTGCTGTATTCGCTCTCGGGCTTCCGGTATTGCGACCTGCTCCTGGCGGAGGCGGAGCGGGCGGCGTGGCAAACTTGGTTGGAGTTCAGCCTTCAGGCTGCTCCGGACAGGCTAAAGCCTGAACTCCAACTCGCCTCCTGCCGCGCCGTCTCCGAGCGCGGGGCGAAGATGTTCGAGTGGCGAGTGCCCGGCGACCCGCTCCTCGACATCGCCCTCGAGCACCTCACCCTGGGCCGCCGGGGGCCGGGCCCGGCGCGGGGAGAAAAAAAAAAAAAACGCACCCCCCACACCAAAAAAAAAAAACACCACACCGGGCGCCCCCCCCCCCGCCCCCCCCAGGGGAAAAACCCC
>JANOAS010000193.1:0-3239 GCA_031411255.1 bacterium | reverse complement strand
GCTCACGGAATTCAGCGAGCCCGGGCTGAAGCTGCGGTTCGTGTTCCTCCAGGGATCGGGCGGCGTGGTGGTGTGGAGCGGGCAGAGCCAGTCCCCGGAGGCCAGCTTTGCCCGGTTTGAGGTGGCTGCGCCGGGGAGCTTTTCACTCGGTCCCCGGATTGCAGCGCCAGCCATCGGCACGGCCCGCCTCGCCTCCTTCCTTTCCCCGGACGGCCGGTGGTTCGTCCTCGGGCCGGGGGAGGAAAAAGGGCCCGTCTACCTGTTGGACCTGCGGCAGCCCGCCGCCCCGCCCGTGCTGCTGGAGGAAATGTCGGAGACACTCTTCGAGGCTCAATTCCGGCCGGACGGACGCCAGCTGGTGCTCTGGAGCGGCGGAAATTTCATGCGCTGCCACGACCTGCCCGGCGGGGAAGGCGGCAGCCCCGTCCGGCACCCAGGGGGAGTGGCCCAGCCTGCCGACGTGCGCAATGTCGCCTACTCTCCGGACAACCGCTGGTTCGCCGCCACGGGGCGCGACGGCAGTGTGGTGCTGACAGACACGCGCGACGGAGACCGCATCACCCTCTGGCTGGGCAGCGGCACGGGCATCGCGGTCGCTTTTTCCGCAGACGGGCGCTGGCTGGCCGCAGGGGGCAGCGGGCGCTCCGTGCACGTGTGGGACATGCAGGAAATCCGGAGCAACCGCCCCCCGCTCCAGTTCCGCGGGTTGCCCCTGGGCATCCTCCACATCGGCTTCTCCCCGGACGGGCGCACCCTCCTGGCTGGCGGGCAGGGCGGGTTGGCCATCCGGCGCTGGCCGATGAATGGAGCCTCCAGCGGGAGCGAGCCGCACGTCCTCCCAGCCGGGCGCTACCAGGCGCGGAGCCTCGCTCTTTCCCCGGACCGGCTCTGGGTGGCGTTTGGAAACGAGGCGGCGCCCCGGCCCGACCTGCCGCGTGCGGAGGGGCTCGTCACCCTGGCCCGGCTCGACGGCACCAGCTCGCTCGTTCTCGGGTCGCATGAGACCGTCGCTTCGAGTGTTGCCTTCAGCCGGGACGGCCAGTGGCTGGCCAGTACGGGAAAGGACACGGACGTCAAAGTCTGGCCCGTGGCCGCCGCCGTACAGGCCGCCACTGCGGGCACGCCGCCCCCGGAACCGCGCTTCACCCTGCCCATGACGGGAACCCGCCCCCACTTTGAGCGCCATGTCGCCTTTCATCCACGAGGCACGCTCTACGCCGTCTGCGGTGACGGGATCCTCTACGAATGGGACCTCACGCAGCCCGATCCCTCTGCGGGGGAGGGGATCCACGAAATCCACAGCATCCGTTACCTCCTGCCGGCCCTCGCCATTTCCCCGGACGGCCACTGGCTTGCCGTTGCCCGCCACGGCTGGGACAAGCCAAAGGAGGGCGATCCCCAGCACGGAAACCAGGTCCTCCTCTTTGACGTCAGCCAGCCCGGCCCGCCCGTGCCGGTGACGCAGCTGGATGCCTCCTTTCTCTACGACGTCAGCCTCGCCTTCACCTCAGACAGCCGCTGGCTGGCCGCCGCCGCCGCTGGGAATCCCGCCGCCGTTTGGGACCTCGCCGCGGCGGACATCCCCGCCAGCATCCGCCGTGCCCCCGCCTCCGCACAGACCACCCCCGCCGTCGCCTTTTCTGCGGACGATCACTGGCTCGCCCTGGGCGGCAGTGACGGCCGCCTCCACTTCTGGGACTGGCGCCAGAACGGCCAGCTCCGCAGCATCGAAACCGGCGCCGCCATCTTTGCGGCCACCTGGCTGCCCGACGCCCGCATCATCACCGTCGGCGCCAACACCCGCGCCGCCGTGTGGGACACCGACCTCACCCGCCTGAAGGCCCTCGCCCGCCGCACCGCCGGCCGCAGCCTCAGCCAGGCGGAGCGCCTTCGGTTCCGCCTGTCGCCGCAGTGACCCGGTTTTCCGGGGAAAAGGGCTCGGTCATTCGGAAAATTCCGAACGGCCCCCGGAAGCCTGGGAGGGTCATTCGGAAAATCCCGAACGGCCTCCGGAAGCCTGGGAAGGCCATTCGGAAAATTCCGAGCGGCCTTCCGAAGCTTGGGAAGGTCATTCGGAAAATTCCGAGCGGCCTCCGGAAGCCTGGGAAGGTCATTCGGAAAATTCCGAGCGGCCTCCGGAAGCCTGGGAAGGTCATTCGGAAAATTCCGAGCGACCTCCGGAAGCCTGGGACGGGGGTGGGGCGGGGGAGCGGGAGGAGAATTTCTAGAATTTTAGGATTGCCTGGCCTGGAAAACGGCCGGTTTTGGCTTGGGGTGCCTCTATTTAAATAAAAGTTCCATAATTTCCGTAACGCAGTGCCCCCGGATTTGCATGGAATAGGGGACGACTTGCCAGGCAGGCCTGGCGGGAATGTCACCAGAACCATTCAAACCATAAAAATCCATACCAGCACAGCAATGAAAACCACATCCGGAACCAGAGCCCGCAGGGGCTTCAGCCTTGTAGAACTCCTCGTCGTGATCGCAGTGATCGGCATTCTTGCCGCCATTGCCATTCCGATGATCTCGAACATCAACTCCAACAGCACTGCGGCGAAGAACAAGCGCAATGCCCAAAACATCTGTTCCATTTACGGAGCGGCACGGTCGGCAGGGGCGCCCTTTACCGGCACGACCAAGGAGGATATCGTCACCCAGCTGGCCCAGGGAGTCTCCGGCAGCGGGGCTTTCGGGAGCAATAACTTCAAACTGAACGTCGCCTCCGGCGAGCGGGCCGCCGCCCTGGCCTACTGCACCTTCAACAGTTCGGACGAGATCATGAGCTACGATCCGGGCGGCGGGGCGGCCTCTGCGGCGCCGGTGAACAACAATCCGTGGGGGCCTGTTGGCCCGGTTCCTCCCGCTGACGTCAGCTCGGAGATCAACACTCTGTCTCACTCCAACCCAAACTACAATTTCAGGGCTGGAGGGACCATGTCGGATGGCAGTGTGATGATTGAAGCCCAGCGAAAAATGACGTGAGCCGCCGCCCGCCCCAGAGGCCAGGCTGGCGAGACCACGGGGGGCCATGCCCCGCCGAATCCGCACCAGCCGGGATGAGGGGCGGGCGGGGGAGGGTGGGGGATTTTTTTGCACACCGGGTGAATGCGGAGGCGCTATTTTCCGTCCGAAGCCCGGCGGCAGTCGTGCCGCACCACTCAAACCAAAACCACCACCCTCCCATGAATACCACCCTCCGTCGCGGCTCCGCACTTGCCTGCGGGGCCGCCCTGCTCCTG
>JANOAS010000192.1:0-2871 GCA_031411255.1 bacterium | reverse complement strand
TGAACTAAATCCGAAACGATACGTGTGGAGGGCAAAGGGTGAGGAAATTTTAGCCAAGCTCCAGAGAGCCAGGGAGGCAGTGGGAAAAGTCAGCGGGCTTGAAAAATTCTGTTCAGCTACTTCTCAGGCAGCACACTAGTTCCGCAAACCCCCGCCGCCACCTTCGCGGAAAAGCTGAACGCCCAGCCCGCCGACGAGCCCTACGCAGTGTGGGCCCGGGAGATTCTGGGGACTTCCCGGTAACTGCCGGCGGAGGGGTTTAGTCCGCTCGAAGAATCGCGGGAGGCATGCGCGTGGAGTCGAATGCTGCCTGCGTCGCAGGCGACAAACCACGCGCAGAGCAACGGCGGCAATACGCTGGAGGAAGAGCAGAAAGAAAAAGCCGCGCTCGGTTCCGGGTAAACGCAGAGAGCCGCCGAATTGATGGCATCCAAATGTGGTGTCAATCTGTGGGCATGACGCGAACTCAAATCCAACTGCCGACGAAACCTTCGCCCGTGCCAAAAAGCGGTGCGAAGCCCGCGAAATCTCCCTCGCCGGACTCGCCCGGCGCGGCATCGAATCCATCCTCAGCGTCTATTCCTCCGAGGCAGACGCGAAGCGCGAGTGGCAGCCGCCCAAGCAACGCAAGCTCGGCTGGAAAGGCCTGACCGACGCCGAGCTCAAAGTCGAAGCGCAAAAGACCAACACGGAACCAGCGTTCACGCGGGGCCGCAAAAAATGAGCAGTTGAAGAACGGCCTGGAAAAGCTCTGCGCAAATGCAGCACGCATCAAATCGCTGACAGCGTGGTCTTTGGTCAAATTAGCCCTCTCTTGAAAGCGCAATGGAATAAGGCGGACAAGAAATGGACAAACCGATGGCCGGGACAATACTGGGTAACCTTGCCGCCCATGAAGCTTCTGCTGTCGATCACGTTTTTTCTCACCCCCTGGTGCCTCCAAGCGGCAGGTGATGTGAAGTCGTTTGTCGAAGGCTACTGCATCAAATGCCATGGGGCGGAGAAGCCAAAAGGGGATCTCTCGCTGGAACCGCTGCTGGAGGACAAGCCGTCGGATGAAGCCGTGCTGGCGAAAGTGCTGGAGCAGCTGGAGAAGGGCGAGATGCCGCCGCACAACAAAGCCCAGCCCGCTGCGGAGGAGAAACAGGCGGTGGTGGACTGGCTGCAGGAAAAAGTGCTCGCGCAGAAGCGCGCCCAGCGGGAGGCGGGCGGACGGGTGATCCTCCGGCGGCTGAATCGGGTGGAGTATGAAAACACGCTGTGCGATCTCCTGGGCGTGACCGTGCACGTGAAGGATCTGCTGCCCCCGGACGCCACGGCCGGCGGTTTCGACAATGTGGGCGAGGCGCTGCATACGTCGTCGTTTCTGCTGGCACGCTATTTGGAAGCGGCGGAAGAAGCCCTCGACCAGGCCATCGCGAATGGCCCGGCTCCGAAATCCCAGCAGAAGCACGTTTCCATCACGGAGGCCTATCAAGTGAAACAAGCCAACGAACAGGTGTTCCGGCCCGGACCGAACGGCCAGATCACCATGTTCTCCTCCTCCAACTGGCAGGCGGCCACGCTTTTCTGGCTGGACCAGCGGGGGCGCTACCGGTTCCGCATTTCCGCCTCGGCCGCGCAAAGCGGGGGCAAGCCCGTGGTCTTCAGCTGCCTCACTGGCGGCAATGGAACGGATGGACCGAAACCGGAGCTGGCGGGCTATTTCGATGCGCCCGCCGGGACTCCCGCCGTCATCACCTTCGAGGCGTTCATGGAGCCGAAGGCCACCCTAACCATCCACCCCTACGGCCTGGCCACCGCTCATGAGATCGAGAAGAGCGGCACCGCACCGTGGCCCGGTCCCGGCCTAGCGATTGACTGGGTGGAAATGGAAGGGCCGCTCAATGAAGTCTGGCCGCCGCCGAGTCATCAACGCCTGTTCGGCAGCCTGAAGCAGGCTCCGGCCAAACTCCCCAGCCAGCCGGATCGCGTGGAGGTGCAGCCGGAAAATGCCGCAGCAGACGCGGGGAAAATCCTCTCCACCTTTGCCCGTCGCGCCTTCCGCCGGCCTGTCAGCGACGAGGAAATAACACCCTACACGACTCTGACGGCCAAGCGACTTGCGCAGGGATCCACCTTTGAACAAGCGGTGCGCGCAGGGCTGGCGGGCATCCTCACTTCGCCAGAATTTCTTTTCCTGCGCGAGACTCCGGGCCGGCTGGACGACTTCGCGCTGGCCAGCCGGCTGTCTTATTTCCTCTGGAGTTCCATGCCGGACGAGGAACTGCTGACGCTGGCCGAGCAGGGGAAACTGCACGATCCCGCCACGCTTCAGGCACAGCTGGACCGCCTGCTGCAAAGCCCCAAGGCGGCGGCGTTTGCGGAGAACTTCACCGGCCAGTGGCTGCGCCTGCGCGAGATCGATGCCACGGAGCCGGGCGGCCAGCTCTATCCCGAGTTTGACGACATGCTGAAGGTGTCCATGCTGCGGGAGGTGCAGCTGTTCTTCCAGGAAGTGCTGCGCGAAAATTTACCGCTGACAAATTTTCTGGCCTCGGATTTCTCCATGCTCAACGGCCGCCTGGCCAGGCACTACGGCATTCCTAACGTGGACGGCTGGGCCTTTCACCGCACTCCCCTGCCCCCGGAAAGCCACCGCGGCGGGGTGCTGACGATGGCGGCCATCTTGAAAGTCACGGCCAATGGAACCAACACCTCACCCGTGCTGCGCGGAGCCTGGGTGCTGGACCGCATCCTCGGCATGCCGCCAAAGCCGCCACCGCCGACGGCCGGCAGCATCGAGCCGGACATTCGCGGAGCCACCACCATTCGCGAGCAGCTGGCCAAACATCGCAACGTGGAGTCCTGCGCCTCCTGCCATGTGAAAAT
>JANOAS010000191.1:0-3038 GCA_031411255.1 bacterium | reverse complement strand
ACGCCGGACATCGCCCCCGGCTTCATTTCCCAAGGCACCAACATCATCGGCGGCACTCCGCTCCTCGCCCTGCTGGCCAACTACGGCGGCCCCACGCACACTATAGCCCTGCGCCCCGGCAGCCCCGCGCGGAATGCCGCCGCTACCAGCACCGTGACCAGCGACCAGCGCGGCTTCCCCATCGTCGGCCTGCGGGACATTGGAGCCTACGAAGCCGGAACGGCTGGCAACATCGCCACCACCCTCGCCGAGACTCTGCCCAACACCGGCCCCACCAGCAGCATCACCCCCGAAGCCGACTACGATGGCGATGGCTCCAGCAATCAAAACGAAATCATCGCCGGCACCCAGCCCGCGAATCCCGCCAGCGTCTTCCGCCTCAATGTCACCGCGGAAGAACCTGGTTTCATGTCCATCGTCTTCCCCACCGTCACCGGAAGAAACTACACCCTGCAGCGCAGCGACGACCTCGCCGCCAGCAACTGGGTCAATACCGTGCTCACCATCAACGGCGACGGCACCACCCACAGCTTCCGCATTCCCACCACCACCCCGGCGCGGAGATTCTTCCGCATCGTGGTCACCCAGCCCTAATACCACTCATACAGTTATTTTGGTAAAACGCTCGGATATCAGGCGTTTGCTGCGCTCCGCAACCAGCCCCCACCAACCAATTCCAGGACCCGGCGACCATCCTCCCAAAATCCTTTTAATACGCCCGTTACAGCCGCATCAAGATCGTCAAGGCTCTTGGGGCACAGCGTGCACACCCCGTCTTTGACCACATCCCAGAGTTTTTCCACCGGGTTGGGTTCGGGGCAGTACGGGGGAAGCTCGATAACGCGCACGTTGTCAGGAATCAGCGGGCTGCCGTCGTTGGGATGCGCTCCTGCCCCGTCCCACACCACCACATGCATGGCGAACGGGTCGCGACGGCTGATCTGCTCCAGAAACACCTTGCTGCCAGCCTGGTTGAGCTCCCCGGCGTAGAGAAACTCGCAGCCGCCCCCGCCCACCTGCAGCGCTCCGTAGGCCCACGTCCGCTCGTAGCGTGGGTTGACCGGGGCCACCAGCCGCACCCCGGGCATTCCCCACATTCGGCGGGTCATCGGCTGCAAGCCCAGCCGCCCCTCATCAGCCACCCACAGTCGCACGGGCCGGCCGGCCGGCAGCTCCAGGGCGCGGAACTTTTCCTCCAGGCCCACTGTTTTGAAAGCCTCGAGCGCCTCCTTGTCCTGCTTGACGTGGCACGGCCTGGGGACTTTGAGCCGTGCCTGACACTTTCCCAAGTAGTGGTACACGGTGGGCAGCGCGACCTCCAGTCCCTTCTCGGCCAGCCATGCCCTGGCTTGGGCGGCGGTGCGCCAGAGGCCCGCGGTCAACCCGGCCTTGAACTCCTCGAGCAGGGATCCGGAAAGCTTGCTGGCCGGGCCGTTGCCGTTGCCCTTCTTGAGCAGGGCGGCGATGCCGCCGTTGCGGTAGGCGTCCAGCCAGATCTGGACAACGGAACGGGAGCGGCCCACCGACGAGGCTATGCCTTCCAAGCTCAGTTCACCCTCCAGTCCGAGTTTGACAGTCAGCAGCCGCTCGCGCCGCCAGCCGGCGGGCTCGGGTGCGCCGCCTAAATGATGTGTGTTTGTGAAATTCATCCTGAAAATTGTATTGTACAATTGAGTACAAATGTGTTGTACGTTGCAGATGGAAGTCATCCGCACCACAAACGCCCAAGGCGATACTGTTTTGAACTATCACGGTCAAATCGTTATCAAACGAGGTGACCACTTTGCCGAACACGAACAGGCCATCGCCTCCGGGCTCAACCAGCTCGGCCTCTCCCTGACCGGTGATCTCCTCTTGCGCCTCGACACACGGGGCGAAGCCCTTGTTTCGGAATGCATCAAACTCACCACCAAGGGGCGGCTCAAACTCGTTGTCGAAACGCCCTACGGCCCTTTCCCTTTGGATCGCCATGTATACCAGTCCAGCAAGGGCGGAGCCACCAGCGCCCCGCTGGATGCGCGGGCCGGTCTCGTCGGCAACAGCACGCCGCGCCTGGCCGCCATGGTCGCCAGCAAGGCCGCCGAGATGCCGGCGGCTGTTGTCGCCAGAGATCTGGAGGAGAATCATTTGCGAAAAGCCTCGCCCAGCTTCATCCAGGACCTCGCGTGCGCCGTGAGCACGCTGGCGCGGGAGCATGCGGTGGTGAGCCCATGGGTGCCGCAATGCGATCCCGCGCAGGTGGCCAGGATCACTGTGGGGATGGACGGTGCCATGATCAACACGCCGCACGACGGCTGGCGCCAGGCGCTGTGCGCCACGTTCACCCTTTACGACAAGGAGGGGGAGCGACTGGAAACCAACTACATTGGATGCGGCCCGGGAGCGGCCCCGCCGGAGGGCAAGGCGGTCTTTTTCAGTGAAGCCGGGGAGGTCCTCGCGCGGCTGAAGCGGTGGTGTCCGGGGGCTGCGGTGCTGGGAATCAGCGATGCGGCCAGTGACCTGCAGGCCTGGCTTGGATCTCACACTGAAGACCAGTTGATTGATTTTCATCATGCTGCGGAGTACCTGAGCAAGGCGGCCCCGGCCTTTGTGAGCGGGGGCACACCGCCGCAGGAGTGGGCCAGTGCGATGCGCCGCACGCTGCGTGACGAGCCGGGCGCGGCCGCAAATCTTGCCGCAGACCTGACGGAGCGCCTGGAGAGTTGTGCCGTCAACCGTCTGAGTGCGAGCCAGAAAGCGGATCTTTCGGCGGCGGAAAGCTACTTTCGCCACCACCATGAAAAAATGGACTATGCGAGCTGGACTGCGCAGAAGCGGCCGATCGGCAGCGGACCGACGGAGGCGGCGTGCAAGACTATCATCAAGCAGCGAATGACGCAAAGCGGGATGCGCTGGAGTGTGGCCACTGCACACGAGATCATCAGTTTGCGCGCACTGGTGCGGACGCCTGCCCGGTGGAAGGCATTCTGGACCGTGCGGGCGCGCCAGCAGGCGGCAACGGCGCTCTGAGGCAAAGTCTGGCCTGCGGCACCGAGAGC
>JANOAS010000190.1:0-3321 GCA_031411255.1 bacterium | reverse complement strand
CACGTCGAAAAGCCCGAAGCGCAGATTCTCGCCCCCGGTCGTCACCCGCACCAGCGTGATGGACCCGGTCAGCTCAATGCGGTCTCCCGCGTTTGCCAGCGTGATCTCCGGAAAGGCCGAGTAAATCGAGGAGGCGTCCGCGTTGTCCGTCGTTCCATCCCCCCAGGTGGGTGATGCGGTCAGCGTGTTGGTCAGCGCCATGGTGGCGCCGCCCGAGGCCTTCGTCCAGGGCCCGGTGACCGGTCCCGCGCTGACGAAGCCGGAAAGCGCGGCAAGCAGGGAAAGTCCGGCGGCAAAATGTTTGATCGTGGATGACATGGAAAATGGAGATGCGCTGTGAAAATGTTGATCCCGGGTTCAGGCCTTGCGCCTGCGTCGGTTAAAGGCGGCCAGTGCACCGAGCCCGCCAAGCAGGCCGGCCGCAGGCTCCGGGACCGGAGCCGCGACAAAGGCCGAGTCCAGACCCGAGATGACGATCTGGTCGGCGTTGAGGTTTGTCGTCCCCTGAAGGCCGACTCTGTTAAAGGTGAAGGTCTGGGGCGAGGTATCCAGCCAGGTGACCGCAGCAAAGTCGACCCCGTCCGACACCCTTTTGAGCGACGTGGTTACCTGCAGACCGCTGCTCGCGTTCCGCGTGAGGGTGACCGACAGTGTGTAAGTCGAGTTGGTCAGGGCGGAGTTCGGCACCGTCGCCGTTGCCATGATGGTGTTCGCCCCGGTGGTACTCGTGAACTGGCCGGTGTTTGGGTTGTCCCGCTCCCTCAACGTCCCGCCCGTCGTGGTGTTGGAGTTTTGGATGAAGTAGCCGAGCCATCCGTTGGCATTGGCGCTTCCGTTGACATTAAAAACTCCGAAACGAAAAACCTCCGCTGCGGCCGTGATCCCCGACATGGCAACTGAACCGCCCACCACCAGCTGATCCCCCGGGTTGGCCAGGGTAATGCTTGCGGGCAGCGCGGAAAACACCGAGGAGGCGTCCGCATTGTCCGCACTGCCATTTCCCCACGTCAGCGTGCCCGGACCGACGCCGCTCAGCGCAGCCCCTCCGGATGGCTGCGTCCAGGGTCCGGAAATCAGGACGGCATGCGCACACGCTTGCGCTCCGAGGGTGACGACGGCGGTGAGGGATGCTTGGAGGAAAAAGGATGGATTCGTTTTCATGGGATGACTGCCCGGCTTGCTGCTGCGCAAAGTGCGCACGCCCGGAAATCCCGCGAATCAATTTTTGATTGTATTCCAAAAATACAATCAGCCCGCAGCCGCCCTACCCGGCGTCCTGCTTCACCTTGCTCACGAGGCGCACGCCTTCGATGACCATCGTCTTGTCCACTGCCTTGCACATGTCGTAGACGGTGAGGGCCGCCACGCTGACGGCGGTCAGCGCCTCCATTTCCACGCCGGTCTGCGCGGTGGTGCGGGCCACGGCGGTGATGCGCAGGCCGCAGGGCACGGACTCAAAATCCACGGCCACCTTGCTCAGCGGCAGCTGGTGGCAGAGGGGGATCAGCTCCCACGCGCGCTTGGCCGCCTGGATGCCGGCCACTCGCGCCACGCCGGTCACGCTGCCTTTCGCGATGGCGTCCCGGCTGATGAGGTCCAGCGTGCCGGGCTCAAGGCGGATGAACCCCTCCGCCACCGCCTCGCGTTTCTGAACAGGCTTCCCGCCCACGTCCACCATGCTGGCGTGGCCGCTGGCGTCCAGGTGGGTGAGTCGGGACGGTGTCTCCGAGGTGTCGCTCATGTCAGGAAAATCCGGAGCCGCCGCTAGCCGCCGATGGCGATCATCTTCCGGTCGGGCTGGTAGTTGTTGCGGAAGTCGTGCTCCTTCGGCTTGCGATCCACCACATTCAGAATGAGGCGAGCCAGCTCCTCATCCGGCACGCCGGCGCGCAGCGCGGCCAGCAGGTCAAACTCAAGGTGACTGCCCAGACAGGGGCGCAGCTTGCCATCGCAAGTCAGGCGCAGTTTGTTGCACGACTCACAAAAATGCAGGTTTGTCATCGCTCCGATGAGCCCCACCAGCTGGCCCCGGCCCGGGATTTCGTAGTAGAGGGCCGGGCCGTTGGTTTTAAAATCCGGACGCGGCGTCAGCGGCCCGTAGACGGCCTCCAGACGGCGGCGCGCCTCGGCAGTGGGCAGGAAATTCGCCTCCGTGAGCACATCCGTCATGCTGACGGGCATCAGCTCAATGAACCGGATGAGCGCCCTCTTTTCGTGGGCAAAATCAACGAGAGCAGGCAGCTCGTCCTCGTTAGATCCGCGCATGAGCACCGTGTTGAGCTTGATCTTTTCAAACCCCGCCTCCCGTGCCGCATCCAGCCCCGCCAGCGCCCGCCCGAGAAAGTCCCGCCCGGAGGCGTGCTGGTAGGCGGCGCGGTCCAGCGTGTCGAGGGAGATGTTCACCGTGCGCGCCCCGGCCTCGCGCAGCGCCCGAGCCGTGGTGCGCCCGCCGCCGCCTTCGGGATCCGGCTCGGCCAGCAGCGTGCCGTTGGTCGAGATGCCGATGTCGTCGATGCCCGGGATCTCCGCCAGCCGGCGGACAAAACCGATGACACCCCGGCGTGTGAGCGGCTCTCCACCAGTCACCCGCACCTTTTTCACCCCCAGCCCGGCCGAGACCGCCGCCACCCGCAGCACCTCCTCGTACGAGAGGATGCCCTCCCTCGGGAGCCATTCCTGGAACTCCTGGGGCAGGCAGTACCGGCAGCGCTCGTTGCAGCGGTCGGTGATAGAGATCCGGAGGTAAGAAATCCGGTGACCAAAGCGATCTTCCACGCCATACTAGGAGCACTCGTGGGGAAAATTTCAGGCAAATTTCCCTGTTTCCTTCGCCCACTCCCCGAACGTCCACACCTCAACCTCCCCCTCCCTTCCCCCCAATGAAAACTCCCCTCCCCCTCCTCGCCGCCGCGCTCGTCGCCGGATTCCTCTCCAGCTGCGCCAGCCCGAGCACCCCGCAGACCCGCATCGCAAAAAATCCCGCCACCTTTCAATCCCTGCCGCAGAAGCAGCAGGCTCTCGTCGAGCAGGGAAAAATCAGCCAGGGCATGAACAAGGAGGCCGTCCTCATCGCCTGGGGCAGGCCCGGCGACATCACCAAGGGCGAGACAAACGGCGTTCCCTACGAGCGCTGGACGTGGTTCTCCCTGCGCCCCGTGGTGACGCAGACCATCGGCATGCGCTTCGGCTACGGCGGCCCGCGCTACTGCAGCCCCTACAGTCGCCACGGCCGGCGCGGCATGTGGGGAAATGATTTTGGCTACAGCGGAACGGACATCGATTACGTCTCCGTCCCCGCCCGGCGGGTTGACTTCCGCAGCG
>JANOAS010000189.1:0-2244 GCA_031411255.1 bacterium | reverse complement strand
GAGCAGCACGGGGATCCCGAGCTGCGAGAGCTCGATGCTGAGCCCCGGTTGGCGGATCCACAGACCTCCGGAAAGGAGCGGAAACACGATCAGGAGCAGGACTGTCAGATCGTGGCCGCCTGCGATATCGACAAGGGCAATCTCCAGAAGGCGCTCAACACCATCAACGGCGCTTACAAGAACACCGACTGCAAAGGCTACCACGACTACCGCGAGGTCATGGCACGCAAAGACATCGACACCGTCATGCTCGCCCTGCCGGACAACTGGCACGCGCTCACCGCCATCGAGGCGGCGAAGAATGGCAAGGACATCTACGGTGAGAAGCCGCTCGCGCGCACCATCGCCGAACAGCAGGCCATCGTGAAGGCGGTGCAGGCGAACAAACGAATCTGGCAGACGGGCTCGTGGCAGCGGTCCATCTCGAATTTCCACAAGGCGGTCTCACTGGTGCGCAATGGATACATCGGCAAGATCCAGAAGGTGGAGGTCGGCCTGCCCTCCGGTCACAATGATTTCGCCGGGACGAAGGACAAGCGGAGTGTGACGCCGCCGCCGGCGAATCTGGACTACGAAACATGGATCGGGCCGTCCACGATGATGGACTACATCGAGTGCCGGGTGCACAAGAACTGGCGGTGGAACTACAACACGGGCGGCGGCCAGCTGCTGGACTGGATCGGCCACCACTGCGACATCGCCCACTGGGGCATGGACGCGGATGGCACCGGGCCGGTGGAAATCGAAGGCCAGGGGGAATTCCCCGGCAAGGATGAAATCTGGAACACGTGCACGAAGTACCGCATCGAAAGCAAGTACGCGAACGGCATCGCGATGACCATCGCCGGTGGGCACAAGGACATCCGCAGCGGGACGAAATGGATCGGCGACAACGGCTGGATCTGGGTGGACCGCGGCGGGTTTGACGCATCGAATCCTGAGTGGAAGACGATGAAGCTGCCTGCGGACTTGAAGACGCCCGTCTTCAACAGCCCGGGCCACCACCGGAACTTCCTCGACTGCGTGAAGAGCCGCCAGCCGACCATCACCCCGGCGGAGACGGCGCACCGCAGCGCCATCCCGGGGCACCTCGGGCTCATCGCCATGCAGGTGGGGAGAAAGATCAAGTGGGATCCGGCCAAGGAAGTCATCATCGGCGACGAGGAAGCCTCGAAGCGGCTGACGCGCGAGTATCGCGGGCCGTGGAAAATGCCGTCCTGACGAACGCTGAATCGCGAAGGCTGCGGGTGCGCGTGGTTGCGCCCGCAGCCTATTTTTTGACCAGGAAAAACGTGCGCTGGTTTTCCGCGATGGGCATGCCGAGCTTTTCCATGACGAGCATCATGTCCTCCCAGACCATGCGGCGGGAGGTGAGTTCGCCCGGGTTGCTGCGGTCGCCTGGGTTGCTGCGGAGCAGGTAGGACGGGTGGTAGGTGACCATGGTGGGGATGCCCTGGAACTCGTGCCACTGGCCGCGCGTCTTGCTCACGGAAGTGACGACACCGAGGAGCCCCTCCATGGCGGTGGAGCCAAGCGCGACGATCACTTTTGGCTGGATGATCTCGATCTCCCTCCGCAGGTATTCGAGGCTGGCAGCCATTTCCTCTGTGGTGGGCGGGCGGTTTTTGGAGCCCTGAAAGCCGGGGATGAGGGGACGGTATTTGACGATGTTTGAAATGTAGACCTCCTGGCGGGTGAGGCCCATGGCCTTGATGATTTTCGTCAGGAGCTGGCCGGCGGGGCCGACGAAGGGCTCGAGCTGTTTTTCCTCCTCCTCCCCCGGGGCCTCGCCGACAAACATGAGCGGAGACTCCGGATTTCCCGTGGCGAAGACCATGGTCTGCCGCAGGGTGCCGAGGGCGGCGCAGCGCGGGCAGTTTGCGGCATCTGCCCTGACCACGGCCAGGCGCGTGAGGCGCTGCTCCAGTGAGAGCCGGACCGGGGGGAGGGGAGTGGAAGGGGGGATGGAGGATTCCGGATTGGGGATTTCCGGAGCCGGGGATGGCGCAACGGGAAGCGGCTCTGGGGCCGGCGCTGGTGGTTCCTGGGGCGGCTGAGCCGCTGCGGCGGGGGCTGGCTGTGCTGGCGGCGGCGCCACTGGCACGGCGACCGGGGCGGGGGCTGGCGCAACCACCGGTGCGGCGGGTCGCGGTGCGGCTGCCGGGGCGGCCATGGCCCGTGGCGGTGGGGCGCCTGCGCCGGGATTTCTGGCGCGGACCCAAAGTTCCCGGAGTGAATCACGGG
>JANOAS010000188.1:0-21534 GCA_031411255.1 bacterium | reverse complement strand
TTTTGAATGGCGGCTCAGAAGCGGAACGTCAGTCCGGTGGTGATGCCGAAGGACTGCCAGCGGGCTCCGTTCATCCGGGTGGTGTCCGTGCCGCCGCCAGTGATGTGGCTGCGGTCCTCTCCGGCGGAGGTGCGCATGGCGGTCCAGTCGGCAGCCACGCCGAGCGTCCAGGTGGGCCTGAGGTCCCACTCCACGCCAGCCTTGACGGTGATGGCGTAGCCGTCGGCCTTGTGGTCGAAGTAGCGTGAATCATCGCGCAGGTTCCAGTCTCCGCGCGCTTCGTATTGCAGCAGTTCACCGCGGGCTCCGAGGAAAAGGCGGAAGGTGTCCGTGATCGAGTATTTCGCCTCCAGCCCCAGGCTGCCGCCGAGCCATTTGGCGTCGTAGCTGCTGTCCAGTCCGCCAAATTTTCCGGTGTAGCCCTCGTCATCCAGCACGCTCACGCCATTCCGCATGCGCAAAAACTGTTCGTGCCATGCCACGCCCAGCCACGGGGTGAGGGTCAGGCGCTGGGTGGGGTGAAAGGCATAGCCCAGCTCAAAGCTGGCATCCAGCGTGTAACTGCCAGCGGCATCGGCATAGGACCGGCTGAACTCACCGGAGCGGTTGTTCCCATCGTAGTCAGAGTCGCGGGATTTTCCGCTGAAGACGTGGCCGTAACTCCCCGCCGCGCGCAGCTTCCAGCTGCCCCAGAGGTCGACTTCCGCTTTGAGCCCGACCGGGACGATCCGGAGATCCTGCCAGTCGAGGTCGGAGAGAATGTTCGGGTCTGAACCGCTGTTGTTGCCGGCGATGGTCCACTGGAATTCGCCCTGCCGGTATCCGGAATCCAGGGAGAACTGGAAGGCATGGCGGGATTTCGCGGCGGGGGACGGGGCGGCCAGTTCGCTGGCACCGGCGGCGCCGGTCATGAGGACGAGCAGAGTGAGCAGGGAGGTGAGTTTCATGGTGGTTTTTTTGGTTTGGGTGTGGAGGAAACGAAGGGAGACCGAACCGGAATCCCCCGGTGTGGCTGGAACAAATTTTGTTTCCAGCACGCCCGCACCCTGCCCTGCGCCTGTTACCGAATTGTTACCGCCATCCACGAGTTCAGGCCGAGCTTGAAACCGGCTCGCGACGCGGCGATCCGCACGCAGACGGGCGTCGCGGTCCCCCGGGGGAAACACGCCTGCTGGAGAGGACCATGGCGGGACGGTGGAAAAAGTATCCGTCCGGCGCTTTTTTCAGGAAGCCGCTACTTCCACTTGATCTCGAACTCTTTTTTTGCCAGCACCTTGTCTCCGATGATCATTTCGACTTCGTACTTCCCCTCGGGCAGGTCGCGGGAGGCGGTGAACTTGCCCGAAAGGCGCTCGGCACCCTTGACGGCGAGAGGAGCCTTGGCCATGAGGACGTCCTTGAACTCACCGGCTCCGGCATCCACGATGCGCCAGGTGATGACGCCGGCGGCGCTGGTCACGGGGGTTTCGAGTTCGCAGACAAAGTGGAGGATTTTGGCATCCGGTTCGAACGTTTCGACCACGTCGCCGGGTTTGCCCTTGCCGTCGTCCTTGTTGAGGGTGGCCTTGCGCAGAACGGGGGCGGGCATGACGGCCTCCGCGCTGTCGGTGTCGCCGGGGGCTTTGACGGTGAAGGCTTTTCTGGCCGCCTCTTTTCCGTTCAGGAGCAGGACGACTTCGTGCTTGCCGGCCTTCCAGCCGTCCTCGGGGCGGTATTTGAAGTTGAAGGGGCAGGACTCGCGGTTGGCGGCGTAGGTGACGGTCTGGGTGCCGGCGTCGTCGAGCTGTCCGTTCACGAACCACTCGGTCTGAAGCCAGCTGAGTTTGCCCATGTCTCCGCGTCCGCTGAGGTGGATGACGTCGGTGGGTTTAAACTCCGAGACGCCTGTGAAGTCGGGCTCTTTTTTCAGGTCGTGCAGGGCGGGGGCGAGTTCCACCCTGGCTACAGTGCTGATGATGGCGCCGGAGGGCGGGTCAATGCGGAAGGTGTAGGTGCCGAGCGGCTGGCCATCCAGGGTGGTCTCCACACGGTACTGGTCGCTGACGGCGAAGGGCTCTTCCGGTTTGAGTTTAAAGCCGACGTAGAACGGGTCTGCGGCGTTGCCGGTTTTGACGGTGGAGAGATCGACTTTGATCTCCTCCGTGACGGGCTCGTTGCGAAACCAGAAGGTGGCGCCGATGACGCCTTTTTCGGGGCGGTTTTTCAGCTTCACCGAGAGGCAGACGGTGTCGTCGGTGGCGAAGTTGGTGGAGATTTCCTTCGGAGACTTGTCCTCGTTGAGGCCCTTCGCGAAGGAGGCGCTGTCGAGGATGTCGGCAGGCGCAGCCACGAGCGGGCGCGCGGCGAAGGCGAGCACGACGGTGAGGGCGAGGAGTGGGGGGAAGGAAACGCGGGCGGCTTTCATCATGGTGGCGGAGTGGAAACATGAACGCGGGGGAGCCGTCTGTAAAGCAGGCGGGGAAGCAAATGCACGGGGTGCGGTGAATCATTCCCTTGCCGGGGCAGGGGTATGGATGCTTATTGGCGCCCATGGCGAATGAGCACGCTCCAGAGCATCACGAACAACCTGCCCCAGACGGTGAACCGCAATACTACGCGGAGCCGGAGGTGCCGGTGGAAGCCCAACCCCTGGAAGGTCCGGTCCGCGTGGCCGCGATGGCGCCGCCCCCGGCCTTTGGCGGGGAGATGCCGCCTCCTGGCGGGGGATTCGCCCCGCCGCCGCAGGGCTGGGCGCCGCCACCGCATGGCGGGTATGCTCCACCGCAGCCCGGGGGCTATGCCCCGCCGCCGGGAGCCTACGCGCCGCCGCCACCCGGTGGCTACGCGCCGATGCCTTATGCGCCACCTCCGCCACAGGGTGGCGGCTACCCGCAGCAGCAGCCGACTGGCCCGCGCCGCGGTCCGGCCACGCGTCCACTCCAGTCCGCAGCGACGCAGGCGGCCCCGCGTCCGGTGGCCGAGTCCGGCGGCATGCCGGTCTGGCTGGGCTGGCTGCTGGGCTTCCTCATCGGCGCGATGGTGACAATTTTGCTCGTCCGTTTCACCGGGCTGGGGCCGGTGCTGGTACGGTGAGCGCAGCCCCCTCAGGGTGGCTGGGTTTGCGCAGGAAAATAGCAGCCTCCACCCGCCGTCCCGGCATTCATGGTGCCGGACGGGGGGCGTGGAGGGCACTTACGAACCGATGAGCGCCTCCTGCCGGGCGAGGAGGGCGTGGTAGGGGGTTTCGGGGATTTCCAGATCGGAAAGCCGGAGGCGCTGGTCTTTTTTGACGGCGACTTTGAGGCGGGCACGCTCGCAGCCATGGATGGGCTCCAGGAGGGAGACGGCCACGGCATCGTGGCCGGCGACGTTGGCGGCGGCGTCAACGAGGCCGTAGACTTCATCCCCGCCGATGGCGTGATGGATGATCTGGCCGGCAGGGAGGTCCTGCTTGGCGTAGGCGTAAACGTCGTTGAGCTTGGCTCCCATCGGGGGCGGGATGACGGCTTTTCCGTAGAGGGCGGCCTGGGCGATGGCGCGGGGCGTCTCGACGTGGCAGAGATGGTAGGGGCGGAAAAAGAGGTAGTAGGGGCGTTTCGAGGTGACCTTGTAGTAGTTGAGCAGGAAGTCCTGCTGGTCGTCATCACAGTGGCCGACGACGTAGACGCCGCCGCCGGGCCAGGGGACGCCGAGGGTGTAGTCGACGCGGCCCTGGTCGCCGTAGCTGTCGAAATCAAAACGGTCCATGACTTCGCGCAGGTCCTGGCATTTCGGGCCTTCCATGCCGGGCTTGAAGGGGGTGAGGCCGGCGTAGTTGCCGATGAGGGCCTGCTCGATGTTCATCTTCGTCCCGTCCGTGTAGGAGACGCACTGGACGACGCTGAGGCGGAGCTGGGCGGCGATGTCGGCCTTGGTGACGCTGGTCGCGTAGCGGTCGAGGAAGCCCTTCATGTTTCCGGCCTGAACGATGCGGAAACCCCAGAGCTGGATCTCGTCGATCATGGTGGCGAGGACGCCGTGCTGGTCGCCGGCATCGCTGGTGACGACGACGCCCTTCTTCTTTGCCTCGTGGGCCAGGAGGGTGCCGAAAACGAGATCGACCTCGGCATTCATGAGGACGATGTGGGCGCCCTGGTCGATGGCGGCGAGGGAGTAGAGGGCGGCCTCGTAGATCGAGTTCGTGCACTCGACGAGGGCGTCGATCTTGACGTTTTTCAGGAGGGCCAGCGAATCCGTGGTGGTGAGGACCTGGCCGGGCTGGCGGTCCGGGGGGCTGGAGGGGTTCTCGACGCGGACCTGGGTGAGGGTGGTCGCCTTCGCGGCGCGCTCAAGGATGTCCTCGCGAATGTCCCCAAGGAACACGACCTCCATGCCCGGGGTGCGGGCGACCTGCCAGGCGACGCCGATGCCCATGGCCCCGCAGCCGATGACGCCGACGCGGATGGGTTTGCCTGATTTCTGAAGCTCGCGGAGTTTGGGAAGGAACACAGTGAAGAAGAAGGGTGAAGTTTGGCCAGGGGCGCCCGGACCTGCGGGCGCGGAAAGGCGAGAGTTAGCCGGGAAATGATGCCAGGCAAACGGGGAATGCGCGGGTCAGACAAAAGTGACCGGATCTGCGAGGCCGGCGCGGAGCTGGCGCATGTAGTCCCGACGGGGGATGTAGCGGGCGCCGAATTTCTCCAGGTGGGGGGTGGTCCACTGGGTGTCGAGCAGAGTGAACTGGCGCTGGCGCAGGCGCTCGACGAGGGCGACGAGGGCGACCTTGGACGCATCCGGGACGCGGCTGAACATGGATTCGCCAAAAAAGACCGAGCCCAGGGACACGCCGTAGAGGCCGCCGACGAGCTTGCCATCCTGCCATGCCTCGACGGAATGGGCGTGGCCGAGGTAGTGGAGGCGGACGAAGCTTTTGAAAATGGTGGAGTCGATCCACGTCTCGGGCCGGTCGGCACAGCCGCGCATGACGTCGGCGTAGGCGGTGTTGATGCGGATTTCGAAGGGGTTCTTTTTTAGCGTGCGCTTGAGCCCGTGGGGAATGTGAAACCCATCATCGAGCGGGATGATGCCGCGAGGGTCGGGGGAAAACCAGCCGATTTCCCCGCTGTCCATGGCCATGGGAAAGATGCCTGTGGAGTAGCCGTGCAGGAGCAGGTCGGGCTCCAGCGGAGGCTTGGGCTCTTTGGGCGGAGGATGGCTCATGGCTCTGGAACAATGCGTCCAAGAGCGCCCTCCGGCATCTCCTTTTTTCAGGAAAGAGGGACCTCCACGTACTCCAGCGCCCACTCGCGCATGAAGCGGACGCGCTCGGGCCTGATGACGTAGATGATGAGTTCCGGGTTGTCCGGGGTGCCGAGGTATTTCCGCAGCAGGGGCGCGGAGGCCCAAATTTCGGCTTTTTTCGCCTCGTCGGTCAGCACCTCGGCCACGCCGGTGATGCGCACCTGGTCATGCTGGTCATCCAGATAGCAGACTTCCACTTTTGGGCAGGCGGCGATCTCGCGAGTCTTGCCGTAGGACTTCAAGTTGGCCACGTAGAGGGTGAAGCCCTCGACCAGGACGGGCGACACGGGGCGAACGCGGGCCTGGTCGCCATCGACGGTGGCGAGGAAGGGAAACTTTGCCTTTTTGATGACGGCAAGGGCGCGGTCAGTGGGGGAGAGATCGGCGGACATGGGAGCGGGGATCGGAAATTGCTAATTGATGATTGTTAATTGCTAATTGCTAATTTTCAGAGGGGTTGCGCGGGAGCGGGCGGGCGATTGTGGGGATGGGAGTGACTGATAACGGATAACTGATAATCGATAACCGCCCTCTCCTAATCCTCCAGGACTTCGGCGACGAGGGAGACCAGCTCGTGGGGCTCGTAGGGTTTCGGAAGGACGGCGCGGAAGCCGAAGTCCATGTAGCGGGACATGAGGGCGTCGTCGGAGTAGCCGCTGGAGACGATGGCACGGACGGAGGGGTGGAGCTGGCGGAGCTGCTCCATGGTGGCGGCGCCGCCCATGCCGCCGGGGATGGACAGGTCGAGGATGACGAGGTCGAAGGGGCGGTCGTCGGCGAGGGCGGCGCGGTATTTCTCGATGGTCTGGAGGCCGTCCGCAGTGGAGGTGACTTGGTAGCCCTTGGTGGCGAGGTTGGCGGAGATGAGCTGGCGGATGAGGGGCTCGTCCTCCAGGATGAGGATGCGGCGGGGGCCGAGGTTCTTGACGAGGGGCGGGGCAATGAGGGCGGGCAGGTCCGCGCGCTCGGGCAGGGCGGGCAGGGTGACGGTGACGGTGGTGCCTTCGCCCCGGGTGGACTTGATGTCGATGGTGCCGCTGTGGCCCTTGACGATGGACTCGCACACGGTGAGGCCGAGGCCGGTGGCATTGGCATCGGCACGGGTGGTGAAGTAGGGCTCGAAAAGCTGGTCGAGGTGGGCGGCGTCGATGCCCTCGCCGTTGTCGATGATTTCGATGACGGCTTTTGGATTTGCCGATGACTCGCCAGCGGCCTGCTGCCTGGTGAAGGCGCGCAGGAGGATGTCGCCTTTTTTCTCCAGGGGGAGGGCCTGCTCCGCGTTGCGCATGAGGTTGGCCAGAAGGCGGCGGACTTGACCGGCATCGATCTCGGCCTCGCCGGTTCCGGTGTCGATGGCGCTGCGGTAGGTGATGTGGCTGAGGCGGGGGTGGCCGGCGAAAAAATCCTCGATGAAGGGGCCGAAGGGAGTGGGCCGGCGGACGGGGGCGCCTCCCTTGGCAAAGGTGAGGAGGTTTTGCACGAGACCCTGGGCCTGGCTGGTGGCGGTGCGGGCGGCGGAGAGGTCGTTCCGGGCGGGGGAGTCCTCCGGGATGCGGAGCTGGGCGAGGGAAAGATTGCCCAGGAGCACGGTCAGGAGGTTGTTAAAATCATGGGCGAAGCCGCGGGCGAGCAGGCCGAGGGACTCCAGCCTGTCCATACGGCTGGCTTGTTCCTCGGCGGCTTTTTTCCCGGTAATGTCCTGGAGCAGGACGAGGAGCCCGTCGTTGAATGGGTAGGTGCTGGCCTCGTGCCAGAGGGAGGTGGACTCGTCCTGCATCTCAAAGACGCGGCGCTCTTTCCGCAGGAGGGCCTGGCAGAAATCCTGGTAGTGCTGGCGGTAGAGGGAGGCGGGGAATTTGTTCCACACGACGCGGCCGATGAGGGCCTGGCGGTCGGACTTGAAAACGCGGGCGGCGGGCTCGTTGGCAAAGGTGAAGCGCCACTGGCTGTCGAGGCAGAAAAGCGGGTCCGCGATGCTCTCGAGGATGCCGTCGCGGGGCGGGGCGGGTTCGCCGACCGGGGTGTGGATGGGCGTTTCCCGGCGGCGGAAAAGAATGATGAGGCCGGAGAGCGAGCCGTCGTCATCCCGGATGGGGGAGGTGCTGTCCTCGATGGGGACGAGGGTGCCGGAGCGGCTGGTCAGCAGGAGGCCGCGAGGCAGGGGTGCTGAGGTGCGGGGCCGGAAAAGCTCGGCGATTTCCCCGCTGGGGTGGGAAATGCGGAAGACGTCTGACAGGGCGCGCCCGAGGGCCTCGGCGGCGGGCCAGCCGGTGAGGCGCTCTGCGGCGGGATTGATGAACGTGATGCGCCCGGCGATGTCAGACGCGATGACGCCCTCTGCGAGACTGCGGAGGGTGGTGGCAAGTGGCTGTGCTGGCTCGGGGGCGCCCGGATGGCTCATGTGGTGAAAATAGGGAGGCGGCGGCAATGTTCAACGGGCAATGAGGCTGGGTCAATGAACAATGAATCCGGGCCGGACACGGGTTGGGACTTGCCAGACCGGGGGAGCGGGGGTTTAAGGTTGCAGTGATGAAACGAAAAGCTCTCGGACTTTTTCTGGCGATGACGGTGGCGGCGGCGACTGCGGCTCCGAAGCAGGCGGAGGCCATTGGTGAAGTGGGCCCCCTGCCGGAGGCGCTGCGGGCGGACTGGAAACTAAGCGCCTTTTACCAAAAGCACGTGGAGGTAAAGGGATTTCCCATCCTGGGATCAGGAAAGGTGTCTGATGCGGCGCTGAAGGAGGCGGCGTGGATCGTGAGCCACGAGCTGGAGGGGAGGGAGGACATTTTGAGGGCGATGACCCGGCAGCACGTGCGGCTGGTGGTGATGGGGTTTGGTGAATACACGACGGACATCCCGGAGCACAGCCACCTCCAGCCGAAGGTCTACTGGGACCGCCGGGCGCGGGGGCTGGGCTCCACGCCCGAGGCCCCGGCGGTGAGCTGCGCGGAGGAAAATCTGCTCGCCTTTCCCAATGACCCGTACTCTACGGAAAACATTCTCATCCATGAGTTTGCCCACGCGATCCACGAGACGGGCATGAACCAGGTGGACCCGGCCTTTGACGGCAGGCTGGAGCAGGCCTACGCGGTGGCCATGACGCGCGGACTGTGGAAGGGGACCTACGCCGCAACGAACAGGCAGGAATACTGGGCGGAGGGGGTTCAGTCGTGGTTCGACAACAACCGGGAAAACGACGCCCTGCACAACCACGTGAATACGCGGGCCGAGCTGAAGGAGTACGACCCCGCCCTGGCCGCCCTCGTGGCCGGGGTGCTGGGCGACCGGCCGTGGCGCTACCAGAAACCCGACCAGCGTGATGCCGCCGGGCGCGCCCACCTGGGCAACCTGCCCGATGCGGCGCACAGGCCCGCCTTTCGCTGGCGGGACGAGACCATTCCGGAGCGCCCGCTGGTTCTCATCCAGACAAAGCTGGGAGACATCGAGCTGGAGCTGGACACCAAGGCTGCGCCGGAGACGGTGAAAAATTTCCTCGCCTATGTGCATGAGGGACTTTACAACGACGGCATCTTTTTCCGCACCGTCACCACCACGCCGGACAACCAGCCGGACAGTGCGGTCAAAATCAACGTCATCCAGGCGCAGATGAACCCGGCAAAAGAAGGGATGGCCCATCCGCCGATCAAGATCGAAACCACCAAGGCCAGCGGGCTCAAGCACAAGAACGGCAGCATCTCCATGGCCCGCGAAGGCCCGGACACGGCCAGTCACCACTTTTTCATCTGCATCGGGGACCAGCCGGAGCTTGATTTCGGCGGTAAACGCAATCCTGACGGCCAAGGGTTTGCGGCTTTTGGCGAGGTCGTTCGCGGAATGGAGGTGGTGGAGCAGATCCACGCCGCACCCGCCGAAGGGCAGACCCTCAAGCCGCCGGTGCCGGTGCAGCGGGCGATTCGACGGAATTGAGGCGTTGATCAGCAAGTCCTCACCCGATTTACGGGGGATGCGGCCCACTTGTCGGTTGAAATTGCAGGCAGCGTGGCCATGATCACGTCTCGCCAAAACCCGGGGGGCTGCGGTGCATCAATCATGCTGGGACGAAAACAGGAAATCAATCTTCAGTTCAGTCAGTTGTTGGACCTGGCCCTCGTGGTGCTGGCGTTCATGATCTCGTATGCCATTCGCAAGGGATTTCCCGGCTTCTTCCTGTTTACGGGCGAAGAGCTGCCTGAGTTCAGCGAGTTCTACTGGCAGATCACGGTCGTGGCTCCTTTCACGCCCCTAGTGCTGGAGATGTTCGGATTTTACGAGCACCCGCTCCAGAAGCGGCCGTGGCCCTGGGTGTCCATCGTGCAGATGCTCAAGACGCTGGCCGTTTTTGCTGTCTTCCTGGGCGGCTACATGGTCTTCAGCAAGAAAATGGCGGAAAGCCGGGCGGTGCTGGGCATCGTGGTCTTTGTGGCGGGCGCCTTGATCCTGGCGAAGGAGTCCCTGGTGCGGGGCTACGTGAGGCGCAAGGTGCGGAAGGGCAGCCTGAAGGAGCGCGTCATCCTGGCCGGCCCGGTGTGTGATGTGGAGACGCTGCTGCAGTCCCTGCCGAAGCAGCAGGTGGACGAATGGGACATCAAGGCCCGGATCGACATCGACAAGCAGCCGGTGGAGGACCTTGTGCAGGCGCTGCATGACGGCTCGGTCGAGCGCGTGATTTTTGCCGCCGGCCACATGCATTTCGAAAAGGTTCAGATGGCAGTCTCAGCGTGTGAGATCGAAGGTGTGGAAGCCTGGGTTTGGACGGGATTTTTAAAGACGGCGATCGCCCGCCCCTGCTTCGACGTGCTGGGGGGGAAGCCGATGCTGGTTTTCCGCTCCACGCCGGATGCCTCGTGGGAGCTGATGGGCAAAAACATCATCGACCGGGTGGGCGGGCTGCTCATCATCCTCGCCACCTCGCCGCTCTGGCTGCTGGCCTTCATTGGGATCAAGCTGCAGTCGCCCGGACCTGTCTTTTTCACCCAGAACCGGAGCGGAAAGAATGGTGAGCCGTTCAAGATGTGGAAATTCCGCAGCATGGGAACTGACGCCGAGGCGCGCCGCGCTGAGTTGGAGGCTCAAAATCAGATGAGCGGCCCGGTTTTCAAGGTGGAACGCGACCCGCGCATCTTTCCTTTTGGTCAGTTTATCCGGAAGACGAGCATCGACGAGCTGCCTCAGCTCATCAATGTGGTGCTGGGTGACATGAGCCTGGTGGGGCCGAGGCCGCTGCCGGTGTATGAGATCGAGAAAATCGAGGAGGCCGCCCAGCGCCGCCGCCTGAGCGTGAAGCCGGGGCTGACCTGCCTGTGGCAGATCGGCGGGCGGAACAAGATCACGGATTTTCAGGAGTGGGTGGAGCTGGACCTGAAGTACATCGACAACTGGTCGCTCTGGCTGGACATCGTCATCCTGGTGAAAACCGTGCCGGCTGTGTTGTTTGGGTGGGGGGCAAAGTAAGGGGGCTGGAGCGCGCGGTGCGGTCAGTCCTGGCAGTGGAACTTGTGCAGGAAGCGGTGCAGAATGGGCGCGAGGATGATGCTGGCGAAGGAGATGAGGGCGATGCCGCTGTAGAGAGCGTAGGTGCCGGCGAAGATTTTGCCCGCCGTGGTTTGCATCGAGGCGAGCGGGCCCATGCCGGAAAGGATCATGGAGGCATTGGCGTAGGAATCGACCCAGCTGAGGCCCTCGATGTAATGGTAGCCAGCCATGCCTAGCAGGAGCGAGGCGAGGACGAGCACGGAGGCGAGGGCAATGTTCCGCGCGAGGCGGTTGATGAACAGCTGGCGGGTGATGGGGCGGGTGTGGCGGTTCTCGAACATGGAGGGAATGCTGCCTCGGATTTTGCCCGGGGGCAAGCCGGGAGGGAATTTGGCAGAGCTGGTTGACAACTTTGCATCACAAAGTAAAAGTGCCGACCATGACTGCGAATTCATCATTGCCCGGGCCGTGTACGGGATGTCCAGGGAACCGGCTGGCGCGACTGTCGCCGGTGGTGGGGCTGGGGAAAAAGGGTGGGGTGGCGTCGCTGGTGGCGTTGTTTGTGCCCGGGGTGTTGTTTGCGGCGGGACTGGTGTGGCTGGCGGCGGGGGATGGGAGGTTTGGCTGGTTGAGGGATGTGTGGCATTTGCCGTGGCAGTTGTGGGTGGTGGCGGTGTGCGGGGTGGCGGCGACGGTGGGAGGGGTGGGGGACTGGCTGTTTCACCGGCAGCCGGAAAGGAGGTGCCTGATCAGCCGCGGGGAGCGCCGGATCGAGCTGCTGGCGCTGGGGGCGGGCGGGGTGCCGCTGTTTGTTTTGATGGCGCTGGCGAGTCTCTCGGCGCAGCCTTTGAATTTCCTGCTGCCCGTGGTGGTGCTGGTGCTGGGGATCACGGCGCTGATTTGTTATGACGAGTTCATCTACCACCGGAAGCGCTGCGGGCGGCTGGAGACGGCGCTGCACCGGTTGCTGGTGTTTGGAAACGGGCTGGCGTGGCTGGCCTGGGCTGACTGGGTTTTTGTGAGAGGGGGAGTGAGTCATGCCTAGCGCGCGCTGGCTGCTGGCCCGGGCGGCTGCGCTCTACGACGGGGAAGGTGGCGCGGACCTGCGGGCGGCGGGCCGGGCGGCGTGGCGCGGGGGATTTGCCTCGGGCGGGGAGTGGATGCGTCTGGCCATGGGGAAGCTGCGCAATGGATGTGAACCGGTGGCGAGGCCGGAGCTGGGTGCTCTGGGCTTGCGGAAATACGGAGGATCCCTGCTGGCAGGGCTGGCTGTGGGCGCATTCTGCTGGCCGCTGGGCTGGGTGGCAACCGGGGTGGGATTTGCGGCGGGATTTTATGTTTTCGAGTCAGCCCACGTGTTTCTTTTCCCGGCTGCGCTGGACGGTGAGACGGAGCCATGGCGGGCATCCCGGCGGATGGTGCGTGCCTCGGGCGGCAGGCTGGAGGCGCTGCGGGTGGTGCTGGTGCTGGCTGCGGTGATGCTGACGGGCGGGTTTTTCGGACGGGGGTTTGTGCGGTGCTGGTGCCTTGGTTGTCTGGCGGTGGTGGTGTGGCATGAGGAGTGCCGCAGCTGGCAGCGGCTGCCCCTGGTGGAGGAGGAGGGCGCGGCGGCGGTGCTGGGGCTGGGAAATGCCGGGCCGTGGCTGCTGAGGCGGGAGAGAGTTGAGGGAGGCGGGCTGAAGCGGGTGCTCTGGATTTCGGATCTGCACTGGTCCGGGTGGTCCGGGGAGGCGGCGGAAAGGCTGCTGGAGTGTGCGGCAGCACTGAAGCCGGACTCGGTGCTGCTGGGTGGGGACTATGCGGATACGCGGGCGGGTCTGGAGGTTTTTCGCGGATTTCTCGGGCGGCTGGTGCGGGTGGGTCCGGTGGCAGGCACCCTGGGGAACCATGATCGGTGGCTGGGGGAGGAGCGTGTGTCGGCGGTGTTCAGTGAGGCGGGTGCGAGTTTGCCGGAGGCTGGGCTCGTGGCGAACGGGGCGGTGCAGATGCTGCACGATCCGGCGGAGGTGGAGCAGGGGGAGAAAACGGCGGCGGTGTTTCTGGCGGGGCACCTGCATGGCTGCCAGGTCACATTCTGGAAACGAGGCGGCACGGGGTTTCCAGGAGCCTGGTTTTACCGGTGGAATGTGCTGCGCGGTGAGTGGAATGGGAGGCCGGTGATCGTCTCGCGCGGGCTGGGGGACACGCTGCCGGTGCGCTGGCGGACGCCGCGGGAGATCATTCTGCTGGAGGGGGCTGCGTCATGAGCCGGGGCTGGCGGTGGATTGCCCTGTTGCTGACGGCGGCTGCACTGTCGGCGGCTGGTGTGCTGCGGGACTACGGAGATCCGGCGGCGGAGGTGCGGCGCTGGGAGCTGGGCTACACGAGCCGCTGCGGCTGGGTGAACTGGCGGCATGCCAGGGACAGCGGGGTGCGGTCCTTTTGGAAAACACTGAACACGAAGCTAAATGAGGCTCCGTCTTTCCCGGTGGAAATCGGCTACGGCCAGGAAATGTCGGGCGGCTACGGTCCGGTGAGGATCGCCACGCGGGCGGAGCGGTGGTATGTGGTGCGGCGGCAGTTGAGCCTGCCCGAGCGCAAGGCTGTGGCGTGGCGAATCTTTAAGGAAACGAGCGAGTCCTTTGAGGAACTGCAGGGAAGCTGGCCCAATGGCCTGGACCGGGCGGCGGCGCATTCGTCATGGAGGACGGGCGACCTGGCGGGAAACTGGGTGGCATTTCAAACAGCCGTGGAGGGCCGGACGCAGGCGGACGTGGCGGTGGAGCTGGGCTGCTGGGGCGTGGAGGAATCCCTTCGCCAGCTGGAAAAGCAGCCGCCAGGGCAGTCGCGGCAGTGGCCTGTGAAGGCGGAGTTTCCGCCGATGGAGGAGGCGCTGGAGTTTCGGGAGGAGAAGCGAGCCTCGTGGCAGGTGAGGGGACGGTGAAGTCAGCCCGCGCTAAAGTTGCCCGTCAGGCCACCCGCTCCGCGTAGAGGTATTTTTGAAATCCCGCAAAAGCCTGGCCCACATCGCTGCCCAGGTCCGCCACTGCGTCCTGGATGGAGTCGTGATATTTTAGTTTTAGCAGCGGCGTCAGATTGCTCCGATCCAGTTCCGCGACCCCGACGCTCACGTAGTGGGCCAGCACGAAATCCAGGAACGCCTGCTGCTTCGTGTTGAAGTGCGTACTGATTTCCACCCGCGCCTGCGCCGCCCGTTCCTCGCGCGTCTGCGTCGGCAGGGCATAGGCCACGTAGGCCAGCACGTCAAAGAGGTCGCTCTTCTCCGCCGCGATCAGCTGCTGCATCGCCGCCAGATTGTCCGGGCCGAAGTCTTTCTCTGCCAGCCCCTGCAGCAGTTTTGCTCTCGTATCGGGAGCGCTCCAGAGTGCGCGCAGTTCGGCCTCGCTTTGGAAAAACTCCGGCAGCTTTCCGAAAAGCAGCTCCATGAACTGCGCCGCACTCATCGGCGTGCCGTCCGGATGCCAGAACGTCGTCATCATCATGTGCTGGATGGTGCGCTCCTTGCCGTCGGCGAGCTTCACGCGCAGCCTCGTCTGACGCGGGCAGGTGCAGGGCGTCTGGCCGCAGTCCGGGCACGGGCCTGCCGGGCAGGTGCAGGGCGTTTGCCCGCAGGTGGCGCACGCCCGGGGTGTGGGCGGCACTGTGGCGCAGGTGCACGGCTGGTTTCCGCAGGTCGCGCAGGGCGTGGGTGCCATGGGCTCCCCGTCCCACTCCGGGTCCTGGAAGTGCTGGTGCGCCCTCACAAAATCATAAATCGTGAAGTAGTCCTTGCCGTCATAGAGCCGGGTGCCGCGACCGATGATCTGCTTGAACTCGATCATCGAGTTGACCGGGCGCATCAGCACGATGTTCCGCACATTCCGCGCATCCACCCCGGTGGAGAGCTTCTGGGAGGTGGTCAGAATGGTGGGAATGCATTTTTCGTTGTCCTGAAAGTTCCTCAGATGCTCGTCCCCCAGACTGCCGTCGTGGGCGGTGACGCGCTGGCAGTAGTTTGGGTCCCGGCTGGTCTTCATCTGGTTGATGCAGTCCCTGACCACCAGCGCGTGCTCCTGCGTGGCGCAAAAGACGAGCGTCTTCTCGTTCTGGTTGATCTCCCCCATGAAAATCGCCACCCGTTTCCGTTCCCGCTCGGGGATCTCGATCTTCCGGTTGAAGTCGGACTCCGTGTAGCGCTTGCCCACCTCCACCGTGCCCTCCACCACCTCGTCATCCGGCGTGTAAACATACTCGTCCAGCGTGGTGGCGATCTGCTTCACTCGGAAGGGGGTGAGAAAGCCGTCGTTGATGCCGTCCTTCAGGGAGTAAATAAATACGGGCTCGCCAAAGTAGCGGTACGTGTCCGCGTTGTCCTTGCGCTTTGGCGTCGCCGTCAGCCCCAGCTGCACGGCAGGGGCGAAGTATTCCAGGATGTCGCGCCAGGTGCTCTCGTCGTTCGCGCCGCCGCGGTGGCACTCGTCGATGATGATGAAATCAAAGAAGTCCGGCGGATACTCCCCGAAGTAAGGGGACGGCTTCCCGTCCTTCGGCTTGCCGCTCATGAAGGTCTGGAAGATGGTGAAAAACAGGCTCGCATTCTTCGGCACCGCCCCCTTCTTTTTAATTTCCTCCGGCTTCACCCGCACCAGCGCATCGTCCGCGAAGGCCGCGAAGGAGGTGAAATCATTGTAGGCCTGCGTGGCCAGGGTGTTCCGGTCTGCGAGGAAAAGGATGCGCGGCCGGCGTGTCGGAGTGCCGTTCGTCTTCCACTCCTTCAGGTTCCACCGCGCCTGGAAAATCTTCCACGCGATCTGGAAGGCGATGGACGTCTTTCCCGTGCCCGTAGCCAGCGTGAGCAGGATGCGGGGCTCCCCGGCCGCGATTTTCTCCAGCACCCGGTTCACGGCGATCTCCTGGTAGAAGCGCAGCGTCCAGCTCCCGCTCTTGTCCGGCGCCGGAACCGCGGCGAAACGGTCGCGCCACGCGTTCGCCTCGGCAAAAGTCATCTGCCACAGTTCCTCCGGCGTGGGGTAGCAGGTCAGGTCGTCCCGCTCCTCCCCGGTCTCCATGTCGATGGCGTAGAGGCCCTGTCCATTGGTCGAGTAGGCAAACCGGAGCGCCAGTTTCCCCGCGTAGTCCTTCGCCTGTCCGACGCCTTCCGACAGCGCCTCGTCCCAGGCTTTCGCCTCCACGACTGCCAGTTTCGTGTTCCGGTATTCCAAGACGTAGTCCGCCACCAGCGCCTTGCCCCGGCGCCCCTGCCCTTCGATCCGGCCCTGCGTGATCGGGTGCTCCCGGCGGACCCGGCTCCCCTCGACCACGCCCCAACCGGACGCCTTCAGGGCGGGGTCGATGTGCTCGGCTCTGGTTTCGGCTTCGTTCATGTGGGGTCAGAATTTCCAACCGAGTTCGCGCAGCATCTGGAGAAAGGAAATGCAGTTGATTTTGCGCTCCCCGCACACGTCCGGGATCTTGGGAATGTCCAGTTTGCCCCGGGCCTTCTCTCCAGTGACAACCACCGCGCCAAGGCTCTCCGCCGTCGCTATGACAAATGGGTCCGCCTGGGAACGCTGGCGGTGCGTGTCCACCAGGCGCGGATGCTGCACCAGCAGCTCGACGACAATGCGCTGAATCTCCTCGTCAATTGGAACGATGGCCTGTTTGTGCTGCTTGAGCCAGCGGTGAATGCCGTCGTCCTTCTTTGCCAGTTCGATATAGACTTCCTCCGAGCACCGCACCCGGCCTTCGGCGACGCACTCCGCCAGCTTCGTCCAGAGGGACGGAAACACCTCATTCGGGTAGTCCCGCACCCATCCGTCGAGCCACGCGCTGGTGTCCAGGCAGAAGATCATGTGGCGAGCAGGGCAGGCCGGTGCGCCAGTTCACTCCGGAGGTTGGGGAAATGGCGGGGCTTCACCCCGAGGTAGTCCGAGGCCGCGCTGGTGCTGATCTGGCGCTGGTCATAGGCGTCGAGGACCAGCCGGGTGTACCCGGGACCGTCCTTGGAGATTGTCCTCACTTCGATGCTCGGGCCGCCCTGGGTGGCAGCCTTTTCCCGTTTGCCCAGCGCCAGCCAGTGGTCCCGTTTCCGCCGGTAGTCCGCCTCCGAGGCCAGCCCCAGCGTTACCAGCCGCCGCAGGATCACCTCAGGGCTCACGTTCGCCCGCTGCGACAGAGTGCGGAGCGCCCCCTCGTCCCCGCGGCAAGCGGCGGCGTTGGCCCTGGCCATTCTTTCGGCCACGGCCTTGGGCAAAAGCGCCGCCCCGGCAAAGGCGTTTGCAGCCACTTCCAAAGGCTGCTCCTCGGGGAATCTCGCACCCACCATCCGGGTGGTCTGGTGGCCTCCGGCATGAAGCAGGATATGCGCAAACTCATGCAGCAGGGAGAACACCCTGCCGTATGGCGCATCGTTGGCGTTCAGGAGGACAACCGGCAGTGGAGCGTCGGGGATGCACGTTGCCCTCATCTCGACAAGCTGCACTGCGGATGTCTGAAAGACCAGCACCCCCTTGGCCTCCACCGCTGCACGCCAGGCGTTCAGCGCTGCGTAGTCCCCCGTCCATGCCGTCTGCGCCGCCCAGGTGATCCCAAGCAGTTCGCGCAGGCGCGTGCCCGCCTCCTCTGCGTCCTCACCGGGATGCAGTACCGCCCGGAGGTGGTGCGGCGGCTCGCCTGTGACACGATGCACCTCCATTGCCGCCTCGCGCCGGAACGCGGCCCAGCGGAGTTCCTGCAGCAGCTCGGGGCTCTCCTGCCCGGGCTTGATCCCCGCCAGCCTGCGGAATTCTCGCTGGGCGTCAAACTTCAGCGGCGGCTCTGCCAGGAAAAACACCGCCAGCGGCCGCTTGTACGCCTCACCCAGCTTCCGCAGCTCGGACAGACTCGGCACATCCCTGCCGCTTTCCCATTCTTCCAGCGTGAACGCCTCGATCTTCGCCATGTCCGCCGCCTTTTCCTGCGACAGCCCCGCCGACTTCCGGGCCCACACCAGGAGTTCAGGCTTTACCAAGGCTGGGACGCTTCGTGACATGAAATGGATGACGTTCTGGGAAAGGTCGCTGCACTTTGGCAGCTTATGCCGCAGCAGGCAAGCTCAAAGCGCTCCGGTAAAGGCCTGGTGCAGCAGCGACTTCTTCAACGCCTCCAGCGCGGCCAGCTTCCGCTCGTAGAGGCGGGCGAGGCGTTGGGTTTCTTCGCGGAGGTCGTCGAGCTTGCTGACAATCTCCTCTTGAGTGGTGAGCGACTTCGGAAACGAAATCTCAATCAGCTTAAGGAGGCTCGCCTTGATGCCTTGCACTGTCGCGCCCGTGCCTTTGGTGCGGATGCGTTGCTGCACGGGCTGGGAAAGCAGAAGGTATTTCAGGAACGTGCTGTCCAGCTTCGCCGCGTTGGGCTGCATGATGATGATGCGCTGGGCGAATGCTACCTTCTCGTCCGTGTCGAGCTGCGCCACGTTGGCGAGCGGTGCTTCGGTCGTGAACAGCACGTCGCCCTTCTGCGGGATGCCACGAGTCATCCAGCCTTTGTAACTTGCGGCAGCGATGAACTCCATTGGCGACTCTTGGAGGAAGCCCATCTTGACGTTCTTGGCTGTAATCAGCCGGACGCCGCTCGCCGTCTTCACCGGCGTCTTGCCGCGGTAGTCGATGAACTTGATTTCCGCGCCGATGGTCGAATCCACCCACCCCGGGCCGCGCTGGGTGAAGACGGATTGGAGGTGGCTTTCGAAGAGGGCGCGGGCGTTTTGGAGGTTCCTTTCGGCGTTGGCTTTGGCGGTGGCGAGGCCCTCAAACGCTTCGTCCAGCAGGCCGACGATCCGCTGCTGTTCGGCCAGCGGAGGGAGTGAAATCTGAATCTCTTTCAGGATGCTAACTGAAGCCACATTTTGAATAGCTGCGCCTCCAGACTGCTCTTTCAAGCTGTCTTGGAAGTCAGTGCTATCCATCCAGTATTTCAAGAACTCGGGTGCGACGACTTTTGTTGGAGTCAGCTTCAACAACGCTTGGTTGATGATTCCCCTTCGAATTTTGTCGGGAACAATGGCGACTTTGCCCATTGTTCCTGAGCAGCTCATGATCAAGTCATTTGGTCGAAGCTCAAACCGCTGCATCTCCCCGAACTTCGCATCGTCAATGAAGTATCGTATGTCGTCAAATTGGTCGTAGATGGCGTGTTGCTGTTCATAGACGGCGAACCCATCGGCAACGAATACGGATTTCTTTAGACTGCCGCCGAACGGGCCACGGACGAAACCGCAGATTTCGCCGAGCGTCTTTCTTGGCCACCCTTTCTTCATAGCAGCGCTTTAATGTTTCCCAGCACTTCGGCGCTCTCGGCGTCCAGTGCGGCGATTTCGTCCATGATTTCCTGCGGGCTGCGGTGCGCGATTTCCTCGCCGCCGTTGGGGTTCTTTACGGAGAGATCAAAGGTCTGTGTGTCGATGGCCGCCACGTCCACGCTCCAGCTTTTGGGCGAGTCGGCTTTAGTCTTCTGGAGCGCGATGAACTCGGCGAGGTCGGCATCATTCAGCGGGTTGGTCTTCCCCATGTTCCGGCCGGGGTCTAGCTGGTAAAACCACACCTTGCGCGTCTTCGTGCCTTTCTCGAAGAAGAGCACCACGGTCTTCACGCCCGACCCTTGGAACGTGCCGCCGGGGCAGTCGAGCACGGTATGGAGGTTGCATTCTTCGAGGAGTTTCTGGCGCAGGCTGACGGAGGCGTTGTCGGTGTTGGAGAGGAAGGTGTTTTTGATGACGATACCGGCGCGGCCGCCGGCCTTGAGGATCTTGATGAAGTGCTGGAGGAAGAGAAACGCGGTCTCGCCGGTGCGGATGGGGAAGTTTTCCTGCACCTCCTTGCGTTCCTTGCCGCCGAAGGGCGGGTTGGCCAGAACGATGTGCTTTCGATCCTTTTCCTGAATGTCGGCGAGGTTCTCGGCGAGCGTGTTGGTGTGGATGATGTTGGGCGCCTCGATGCCGTGCAGGATCATGTTCATGATCGCGATGACGTAGGCGAGGGACTTCTTTTCCTTCCCGTAGAAGGTGCTTTCCTGGAGGAAACGATCCTGCGCGGTGGTGCGCTTGGGGTTGGTCCGCTTCAGGTAATCGAACGCCTCGCAATGGAAGCCGGCCGAGCCGAGAGCGCCGTCGTAGATGGATTCGCCAATCTGGGGGTCTATGACCTGAACCATGGCGCGGATGAGCGGGCGCACGGTGTAATACTCGCCGCCGTTGCGCCCGGCGTTGCCCATGTTTTTGATCTTGGCCTCGTAGAGGTGGGAGAGTTCGTGCTTTTCCGTCTGGGAGCCGAAGCGGAGTTCGTCGATGTGGTCGATGATCTCGCGGAGGTTGTAGCCGCTCTGGATGCGGTTCTTGATCTCGCCAAAGATTTCACCAATCTTGTACTCGATGGTGTTCGGGCCGGTGGCCTTCTGCTTGAAGCCGTGCAGGTAGGGGAAGAGCCTGGCATTGACGAACTGGATGAGGTCGTCCCCGGTCTGGGTGGTATTGTGGTCGATTTTCCCATCCCTGCCCTTGGGCGCGGCCCAGGATTCCCAGCGGTAGGGTTTGTCGAGGATGTGGGTGTATTTTTTGCCCTCCAACGCCGCTTCAGTCGCCTTGTCGCGCTCGAGGGCGTCGAGGTACTTCAGAAAAAGGAGCCAGGAGGTCTGCTCGGTGTAGTCGAGTTCACTGGTGCAGCCGGCGTCCTTCCAGAGGACGTCGTCGATGTTTTTGAAGGCTTGCTCAAACATGGGAGGTCAGGCGGGCTGGGAGCACAGAGGGTGGCTGGCGGCGCCGCACCGGGCGGCAGGCGCAGAGCCGGGCCCGGCGGAAGGGGTTTTCGGAGTGGCTAAATGGGAATCGAAAGGCATCTCAAACCGAAGCTAACCAGTGGGAAGACTTTGGCCAGGCAAGAAATGCGCAAACCTGGTGAAAAGGGATGAAACCCGTTTCAACGAGGATGAGTCCGTCTGGATTCCTCCGGCAGGCGTCCGGGCTACGCGGAAGGGGCCAATACGGATTTCCGAATGCGGGCTGGTCGGCGCGGAAATGGAGACGAGGGCCAAGAGGTCGAGGGAGGGGGGAGGCAGGAAGGCCGGAGGGGAGGGATTGACGAGTGATGAGCAAAAAGCCGGGATTTGACAATGAGGGCGGACGTGGCGGTGGAGCTGGGCTGCTGGGGCGTGGAGGAGTCCCTGCGCCAGGTGGAAAAGCAGCCGCCAAGGCAGTCGCGGGAATGGCCGGTACAGGTGGAATTTCCGGCGATAGATGAGGCCCTGGAGTTCCTGGAGGAGAAGCGAGCCTCGTGGCAGGTGAGGGGACGGTGAAGTCAGCCCGCGCCAAAGGTGCCCGTCAGGCCACCCGGTCCGCGTAGAGGTATTTTTGAAAGCCGGCAAAGGCCTGGGCCACATCGCTGCCGGGGTCGATGTGCCCGGCTCTGGTTTCGGCTTCGTTCATGAGGGGGGGCGGGTTTGGCGGTGGGCGCTGCGCACCCGGTGGAGGCGTTCGGTGAAGCCGCCTTCTTCCACGAAAGCTTTTTCCAGTGCAGCCAGCTGCCGGTCCAGCAGGGTGCAGGCCACCGCCAGCAGGGCCAGGGCACCGTTGGCGGCTATCTCGGGGTAGGTGGACTTGGTGGACGGGGTGGACGGGACACGCGGTCCATCGGGCTCGCCATGCACCAGCCGGGCCCAGGCGGCTACGTCGTCAGCGGTGGCGGGGCGGGCGGCTATGAGGGTGGCCCGCCGCTCGTCCTCCCGGGGCCACTGGGCCAGGCCGCGCTGCCGCAGGTAGTCCTCGTAGTCGAGCTTCAGTTCCTCCAGGCTGGC
>JANOAS010000187.1:0-1850 GCA_031411255.1 bacterium | reverse complement strand
GATGGCGTTTTTACTCAGCGAGGCGCCGTTTGACAATAATCACGCCGAGAGGGATCTGCGGATGATGAAAACCAGGCAAAAGATCAGCGGCTGTTTCCGCTCGGAGAGCCTGCTGGGTGCTTTTGGCAGCATCCGGAGCGTCGTGGCAACTGCGGCCAAAAATTCAGTGCAGGCCCTGAGCGCCATAAAAGCACTGCTCGTCCCGTCCCCAACGCTCCACTCGATCCTGAAGCCCGCCTCTCAGGGGGCCTGAATGGTTACCTTGAAACAATCCGGTGCAGACGCTGACGTCATCCTTAAATGACGTCAGCGGTTCCAGCGTTGGCGTTAGAGCGTAGTGTCTCCCGAAGGCCTTCGACTTGAACGCATCCATCCACATGCCGCTCTCGGTGTGGATGAATACCAGGCGCACTGGAGGTTTGGCCGGATGTCCGACGGCTCCCATTAGGCGACAGGGCGTCATCGCTTCGAGGAATGGAAGCGCGATGACGGCGCCAGTGCCCCGCAGGAATGTGCGGCGGTGCAGGGCGGGGATGAGGTTCAGATTCATTGGTGAGGATGGTCGGCGGGTTGATTCAGTCGGGAAATACAAGCTCGCTGGAGTTGAGCAACACATGGCAGAAATCGGCGAGGGCGGCTTTTGCATCGTTGCCACGCACGGCTGTTTGTGTTGTGAGGAATCCCAAGGTGGAGGCTGCTTCGGAGGGGGACGGGGGGCGCGAGCAGGCGATGAGAAAGGCCCGTGCGATTTGGCTGGCGGGGTCGCTACCGGCTTCGCGGTGGAGTCTTTCCGCGAAGCGTGCGGCGGACTGGCGGGTGAACGCGCCATTGAAGAGAGCCAGAGCTTGCGGGGCAACGGTGGTCTGCGCGCGGGCGGCGCAGGATTGGTTCATGGGCGCACTATCAAATACCTCAAGCAACGGGAAGGTGAGGGTGCGGCGCTGGAAGAGGTAGATGCTGCGGCGGCGGTCGTCGGCCTCCGTGCCCGTGCCCCAGCTGAGTTCCTTGTCGTTGTTGGGAAATTCAACATTGATGCCCGCAGGCAGTTTGGCATATACCCCGGGGCCGCCCATCTCCGGATTCAGGATTCCGCTGACGGTTAAAATGGTGTCGCGGATCGCCTCGCCTTCCAGCCGGCGGCGGTTGGAGCGCCAGAGCAGTTTGTTTTGCGGGTCTTTGGCATCCGCGTCCGGGCTGAAGACAGAGGCGCGGCGCCAGGCGGCGCTCGTCAGGATGAACCGGTGCAGTTTTTTCAGGCTCCATCCGCTGCGGACAAAATCCCGCGCAAGCCAGTCAAGAAGTTCCTGGTTCGCCGGGCGCTGGCCATTGCGGCCGAAGTCGGACGGCGTGGCCACGAGGCCCGTGCCGAAGTGATGCTGCCACACGCGATTCACGATCACGCGCGCCGTCAGAGGGTGGCCCGGCGAAGTGATCCACCGCGCCAGGGCCGTGCGGCGAGGCTCCGGCCGGGACCAGTCGGAGTGGTGCATGGCCTCGATAAATCCGGGCGCGATCTCTTCGCCGGGGCGGCTGATTTCCCCGCCTTTCAGTAGTCGCAACGCTTGGCCGCCACCTGACAGGGCTTCCACTTTCGGCTCGTGGAAGGCGATCCTTGCTTCCAGCGATTTGATGGCGCTATCGAGTTCTCCGATGCGTTTCGGATGGTCCTTGTCCGCCCTCTTTCTGATATCGTCGCTTTCGATTTTCTTCTGATCCTCCGGCTTTCGCTCCCGCTCCAAGGCCGCCCGGGCTTTCGCCAGCAGGTCATCACGCTCCGTGGTTAGACGCAGGCGTTCCCCGTTATCGCGGATGAAGGCTGCGGTGACAGACTCCGGCTCGGAAATGGGGAC
>JANOAS010000186.1:0-24612 GCA_031411255.1 bacterium | reverse complement strand
CAAGGAGGGTTTCCACGACCATGTCATGCTGGTGGCAGCGTCTCTCTACAATCACCGGCGCGCCTGCCGCAACGAGGTGGCCAAGTCGCTGTTTTTCTGATATTAACACAATCGCTATTCATGCAAGATGTCTAATGGCCCGGATGGTTCCAACGCATATTTCCTCGATGATTCGTTTGTCGATGGAAACAAGGCCGCCTTCATCCAGGGAGGCGGCAGCCTCAGCCAGACCCTGAGCGGGCTGACGGTTGGCCAGCATTATGTTTTCCAAGGCATGTTCCGACCGCGCAGCACTCCCGGGGTTCCCGTTCTTGACGTCACCTACGGCTCGCAGGCCCTGGTGACGAGCCAGTCTCTCACGCCGGGAAGCCCCTGGCAGCCTTTCAGTGTCGGGTTTACCGCAGGCTCCGCTACGAACACCCTCACCATCGCCAGCAGTGTGCCGGGCGGCGGGGATGGCACCCTGGCCATCGACAACATCTCGGTCTTCCAGCTCGACGTGGGCCATGTGAACATCTTCAACCCCAGCTTTGAGTCCGGCACGACTTACCCGTTTCCCGGCTACCAGGGCCAGATGGGCGGGTGGACGGCTGATGCCGGCCCCGGCAGCTACGGCTACAATTACCTTACGAACAACCCTTTTGCCGACAACAACGTCGTCCCGGACGGCACCACCGTCGCCTTCATCCAGAACACAAGGACCCTGTCCCAGTCCCTCTCCGGCCTGACCGTGGGCCAGCAGTACCTGCTGGAGCTGGACTACAACTCCCGCGACTATGGTGACGACGGCCACATCAGCGTCAGCCTGGGCGGCACCTCGCTGCTGGACACCATCGTCACGCCCACAGGTCTGGGAAATCCCTGGTACCACCTTTCCGTCCCGTGGACGGCAGGGTCGAGCACCGCTTCCCTGGCCATCGCCGGCATCCAGAATGGAGGCGACTCCAGCATCGTTTTTGACCGGATCTCGCTCCAGGCCATCCCCGAGCCCACGACGTCAGCCGCCGCGCTGCTCGGTCTGGCCGCCCTGCGCCTGCGCCGCCGCCGCGCTTGATGATTTTCACCCGCTGTGGCGGGGAGGGGGGAAAACAACCGGGGAAAAGTCTGGTCGTTTCCAGGCCGCCCCTGTAAACTGCACTACCCCATGCGCCCCCTCCTTTTCGCCCTTCTCCTCAGCCTGACCCCGGCCCTTGCGTCACCAGACTCGGTGGTGACGTTCAATGAAATCCACTACTCCCCGGCTGCGGGCCTGCCGGAGTGGGTGGAGCTGCGCAACCAGTTTTCCACCCCGGTGGATGTGGGCGGCTGGCGGCTCACGGGGGGCATGGATTTCACCGTCCCTGACGGCACGGTCATGGCGCCTGGGGCGCATCTGGTCATTTCAAAAAGCGCGGGCACTCCGGCTGGCGCACTCGGCCCCTTCACCGGCATCCTGGACAATGCCGGTGACGAGCTGCGCCTGAGCACGCGCCACGGCCGGCTCATGGACCGCGTGGCCTACGACAGCACCGGAGCCTGGCCCGCCCTGGCCGCCGGGCTCACCCTGGCCAAGGTCTCCCCCTTCACCGCCAGTGAACCCGCCGCCAGCTGGAGGGCCAGCACTCAGGCCGGAGGCACGCCAGGCGGGGAAAATTTCCCGCCACCCGCCGCCGCGACCACGGCACCGCAGCGCATCGCCTTCACCGCCGGCTCCACCTGGAAATACGAGCCCACCGGAGCCGCCCCGCCTGCCACGTGGACGCTGCCTTCCTTCAGCGACGGCGGCTGGAGCTATGGCGCCGGGCTGCTTGGCTCGGGTCCGTTCGGTGGCGCGGCTCCGGCTACGACGCTGCCTTCAGCCCCGGCTCATTATTTCCGCCGGGCGTTTGTCCTGCCCCCGGGCATCACCGGGACGCAGCTCGTGCTCACCGGGCGCCTGCGCGGGGAGGGCTGGGTCTGGCTGGACGGCGCACTGGTCGCGCATTTCCCGCCGCAGGACGGCGCCTTCAGCAAGCTCATCGACGCACCCGCCCTCGCTCTGGGCTCGCACCAGCTGGCCGTGAAAACCGCCGGCGCTCCCGACGGATGGGACGCGTCCCTTGCCCTCACGACGCCGGATCTTTCCCTGCCCGCCCCGGCTGCCCCGGTCAGTGGCGCGGTGGTCATCAATGAAATCCTCTACCACAAGCGGCCGCAATACCGCAGCGAGACGCCTGCCGCCGCCTTTGTGGAGAATCCGGAGGAGTTCATCGAGCTGCACAACCCTGGAGCCGCGCCGGTCGACCTGGCGGGGTGGAGTTTCACGGATGCGGTGGGCTACACCTTTCCCGTCGGCACCGTGCTGGCCCCGGGCGGATTTCTCGTCGTCACCGGAGCGCAGTTCAGCGGCAGCCTGGGCGACGGGGGCGACCGCATCCGCCTGCGCAATGCCGCGAACACCCTGGTCGACGAGGTCGCCTACGCAGACGGTGGCCGCTGGCCGGCGGCGGCGGATGGCGGCGGCGTCAGCCTGGAGCTGACCGACCCGCGTGCCGACAACTCGAAGCCCGAAGCCTGGGCCGCCAGCGTGGAGGGCGGCCCGTGGCAGACCATCACCTACCGTGCCCTGGGCACCGAGCCGCCGAACAGCAACAACCCGGACACCTGGCACGAATGTTTGCTCGGCCTGCTCGACGCGGGCGACGTGCTGGTGGACGACGTGCGCGTGACGGAGGACCCGGATGGCCTCGCGCCCGTGCAGCTCATCCAGAACGGCACCTTCGAGGCGGACACCATCGGCCAGATCCCGGCGAAGTGGCGCTGCCTCGGCACGCACAAGCTCAGCCGCGTCGCCGCCGATCCGGACGGCCCGGGAAAGGTGCTCAGGATTTCCGCCACGGCGGAGCTGGAGCACACGTACAACAACTGCTCGACCACCTTTGCCGGGAACCGGGTGATGAACACGACGAAGACGTACGAGATCAGCTTCCGGGCGAAATGGCTCAGCGGCAGCCCGCAGCTGAACAGCCGCCTTTATTTGAACCGCTGCGCGCGCACCACCATCCTCGCCCAGCCAGCCACCACCGGCACGCCCGGGGCGGTGAACAGCCGCCGCGTGGCCAACCCCGGCCCCACCTTTGACCGGCTGCGCCACTCGCCCGTCATCCCCGCCGCCACCCAGGCCGTGCGCGTGAGCGTGGACATCGCAGACCCGGACAGCGTGGCGGCGGCCACCCTTTTCTACAGCGTGAATGGAGGAGCCTGGCAGCAGACCGGGCTGGCTGGGGAAAATGGCGGCCGCTTCTCCGCCGTCGTGCCGGGCCAGGCGGACGGTGCGATTGTCCAGTTCTACGCGCAGGCGGCGGACGGCCTCGGCGCGACCACCTATTTCCCCGCCGCAGGTCTTGGTTCACGCGCCCTCTTCCGCGTGGGGGATGGCGGTGGCTCGGCGCAGACGGTGGCCACGAAGGTCCGCTGCATCATGACCACTGCGGATGCCAATGGTCTGCACGATCCGCTGGCGGGCGTGAGCAATTTCCGCTGGGGCTGCACCGTCATCGACGGCGACCGCGACGTCTACTACGACGCGGGCGTCCGCCTGCGCGCCGCGCCGTTCGGTCGCAATGGCACGCGCGCCGGGTGGAACATCTCCCTCGGCTCCCACCAGCCCTTCCGCGGCGTGCACAGCAGCATCGTCATCGACGGCGCCTTCAACATGCCGCGCGGCGACGGCACCGGCTGGCTGGAGAACACCATCGGCCCCAGCGTGAATGAGATGCTCTACCAGGTCATCGCCAACCGCGCCGGGGAGATCCCCGCCACCTATGACGACGTCTGCTGGTTCCAGGCCCCGCTCCCGGGCTACGACCGCCTCGCCCAGCTGAAAATGGCCCGCTTCAACAGCGGCTTCCTCGACAGCTTTTTCGACGGTGGGGATTCCCAGGGCACCCTCTACAAGCAGGAGCTGATCTATTACCCCACCACCACGGTGGACGGAAATCCCGAGAGCCTGAAGAACCCCTACAGCCAGGTGCGCGACCTCGACGTGAAGAGCCTGGGCGCGTCAGCCGACAGCTACCGCTTCACCTACCTGCTGCAGAACTACGCGGACCGGGACGACTTCAGCCGCATCATCGCCATGGGCCAGTCCTTCGACGCCCCCGCCGCCACGCTCTACGACAGCACCTTCGCCACCATCGACACGGACAACTGGATGCGCGTGCTTTCCATGAACTCCCTCATCGGCCTCCTCGACACGTACAACATGGGGCTGGCGCACAACATCATGTTCTACGCCCGGCCCTCGGACGGGCGCGTCATGCTCATGCCCTGGGACCAGGACCACGGTTTCTACACGGCGACAAATTCAAACATCTTCGGCCTCGGCACCCACCGCGCCGCCGCCATCGTCCAGCTGCCGCAGAACCGCCGCCTCTTCTGCAAGCACCTGCTCAACCTCTGCAACACCGGATTCCGCAACGACTACCTCGACCCCTTCATCACCGCCCTCTGCACCACCGCGCAGCGGCCAGGCTACGCCTACAACTTCAAAACCTGGGTCGCCAGCCGCCGCGCCTACGTGCTCGGCCAGCTCACCACGCAGCACCCCGCCGTCAGCTTCGCCGTCACTACAAATGCCGGCGCGGATTTCTCCGTGGCCACCTCGTCCGTCGTGATTGCGGGCAGTGGCTGGATCGATGTCGACACCATCCGCCTCGGCGGCATCGGCGGGCCGCTGCTGCCCGTCACCTGGACCGGAGCCTCCTCGTGGCAGGTCACGGTGCCGCTGGCTGGCGGGGCAAATTTGGTTTCCCTGACCGCTCTGGACATGCAGGGCCAGACCGTGGGCGCAGATACCCTCACCGTCACCAACACCGGCCCGGAGGCCGCCTCCGCAGCCAACACGGTCGTGAGCGAGATCAACTACCACCCGCCCGATCCGGACGGCGCGACGCTTGAGTTCATCGAGCTGCAAAACATCGGCCCCCGCACCGTGGACCTCACCGGCTGCGTTTTCACCGCAGGAGTGGATTTCGCTTTCCCCGCCGGGTTCACCATCCCCGCAGGTGGCTACGCCCTCGTCGTGCAGAACACCGCCGCCTTCACCACCCGCTACGGCGCAGGCCTGCCCGTGGCCGGTCAGTGGTCCGCGCTGAAAAAGCTGAGCAATGGCGGCGACCACATCACCCTCCTCGACCGCACCGGCGCAGCGGTGAAGGACTTCAGCTACGATGACACTCCGCCCTGGCCCACCCCGCCCGACGGCTTCGGCACCACCCTCGTCCTCGTCAGCCCCGCAGGAAATCCAGACCACAACCTCCCCGCCAGCTGGCGCTCCAGCACCGCCCCCGGCGGCAGCCCCGGCGCGGCCGACCCGTCCTCCGCCCCCCTCGTCCAAGCTCCGCTCGACATAGTCGACGCCCTCCTTTCCCCGCCGCAGCTCATCCGCTCGGGAAATGATCTCTGCCTCCGCTGGACGGAGCGCACCGACCTCCCCGGCCTCACCCTCGTCCCCGAGGTCACCAGCGATCTCGTCAACTGGCAGGCCGACCCCGGCGACGGCAGCCTCATCCGCCTCATGTCCGCCACCCCCTCGCCAGCCGGCCGCACCATCGAAGTCGCCCCCGCCCCCGGCAGCGGACGCCTGTTTTTCCGGCTCGTCCTGCAGAGAAACTGAGTTATAGAGGAGGCGTCCTCGCGCCCGCCGGAATTCGGAAACCTCACCCAATTGACACCAAATGGCATCCCCCCTCATGTCTCTCGGCTATTTGCCCCCGATCCTCGCAGCCCTCATAGCCGGCGTCGTGATCCAGAGAAAGTGGAATCTGGCCCCGGCCGCCTCGCGTTGGGCTCTGCTGGGCTTCGGGCTGCTCCTTGTTCTGATGCTGGGCTGGCCTTTCGTCCAGATGGCGCTCGTGCAGTGGGCCATCTCGGGGCCCCTCAGGGATCACCCGGATTGGATCGTTGGCATTTCTGGGTTGGTGGGTTCCGGGCTGCACGCGCTGGTTTACCTGCTGCTGCTGGTGGCCATTTACACCGGAAGGAAGACGCCCGGGGACACCTCCCCCCCGCCGTGGACTGCGGACTAGCCCGCCACGAGCCTGGCAAAACCGGCCCATCCGGCGACCCGGATGAATTAACCAGCAGTTCCGCCCGTCCGACGCCGCGCACGACCTCCCTCCTCTCAGCACGCCTTGGCCTTCTCCTTGCCGCCTTCATTTTCCTGACCGGCTGCGCAGGCAAGTATTCGCCCCTCTTGAACGGGGCGCTGGCGGAGCGAAAGCCCGGGAGCATCGCGAAATGGAAAAGCACAATGCCGGAGGCCTGGCGGAACCTGGAAGGCACGGAGGCTCTCACGGCCCTCCTCATCAACTCCCGCACGGAAGTCGAGACCAGCTCAAAAATGCTCAAAAATGGGCACATGCTCCTGTCCATCAATCTCAAGAAATCAGAGGACGGGTTTTCGATGGGTTCCGCCGTCCCGATCAGTGCCGATGGTTATTTCCTGACGGCCGCGCACTGCGTGGAGGAGCCGGAACCGCTCACCCTCGTTGCGGTAACAAAAGACAAGAGTCTGGCCAGGGCCACGGCACGCATCGTCTGGACAGCCGGCAGGGTGCAGGAGGAGCCCGACCTGGCTTTGATTCACGCAGACATCCAGCCTCATGGTTTTTACGCCTTGGCCGATCCGGCCAAGGTGAAAGACGACCTCGCCGTCGGTGCCGGGGCCTGGTCGATGTTTGGGGAGGAATCCGGCGAGCGATCACTCGCCGCAGGCAACATCCTTTCCGTTGTGCCCCTCAAAACTCCAACCCACGGCTGCCTCGGGCGCAAAGTGTACCACGACGTTCCACTCTGCCACGGGGACAGCGGCGGGCCGCTCATTTCTCCCGACGGCTACCTCGTCGCGATAAACTCCAGAGTCGGTGCCTGGCCCCACACCATGGCCCGCCTTTTTCTCCACTGCGACGGGTCCAAGGGCAAACCGCTCTCCGGCTACGCCTCGTCCGGCATCGCGCCGGATGCAGCGTGGCTCCAGCGCTTGATCGCGGCTGATCGCGCGGCGAAACGCCGGCGGTGAGCCACTGACCGGTGCCTTCTGTTTTCAGGGCTGGGCCCAGCCACCTCAGAGAAGCGGGGCGCGCGGCACGCCGACATCCGCGCTGCGCAGGGCGGCAAAGCAAAACGCGAGGCTCTTCAGATTTTCCCCGGCTCCGTTTTCCGGCTCCCGGTGTTCATCGATGGCGCAGAGAAGCTCCGCCATCGTGCCCTGGAAGCCGTTCTCAAACCAGTCGCCCTGCAGCTGGGGGCGGGCCTCGCCGGCTTCGGTGAAAAGGGAGACCCGCTGGTCCAGAAGACCGGTGCCGGTGGAGACGAGAGTCCCCTTTTCCCCCGCCACCACCGCCCGGTGGGACTGGCCGTGTTTGACGAGGGCGCTGAAGTTCATCGTCACCAGCGCGTCGCCATACGGCGCCATCACTGCCGCCAGCATGCCCGGTTTCATGGTTTGCCCGACGGCCCGGTTCACTGTGGCGAAGACCGTGTGAGGCAGCCGCCCGCTCATCAGCGAGGTCGCCGCATCGAACCAGTGGATGCCGTAGTCAGCCAGGATGAGGTGCTTCAGCTCCTCAAACGGCGTGCCCGCCGTCCACGAATGGTCGTAGTGCAGGGAGAAATCAATCGACCGCACGCGCCCGATGAGGCCCGCGCGCACCGCCGCCCGCATCCAGGAAAAATGTGGAGCCCAGCGCCCGTTCTGGTTCACCGCCAGCTTCACCCCGCGCGCCCTGGCCAGCCGGACGAGCCGCTCCCCGGTGCCCAGATCCGTCACGAATGGCTTCTGGCTCAGCACATGCCGCTCCGCCTCCAGCGCCGCCTCGATCAACCCGACCCGCTCCTCCGGATGCGTCGTGATGTCCACCACCTCGATCCCCGGGTGCGCCAGCACCTCGCGATAGTCCGTCGTCACCACCGCATCCGGGTAAAATTCAGCCGCCCGCTGCTGCGCCTTCTCCAGCGTCCGGTTGCAAATGACCGCCACCTCCAGCCCCAGCTTCCTGTAGGCCCGCAGGTGGTATTCACTGATCCCGCCCGTGCCGATGAGCCCGATCTTCGGCCGGTAGCCCACCGGCATCCTCGGCAAATACGCCAGCTCCGGAGCCGCCACGAGAGCCGCTCCTGTGTCCCCAGCCAGGCCGTAGCCGCTTGTTGTGTCGTTGGTGCTCATTTGTGTAGTGCGGTGTTCAGGAGAATCCCGGACGGCGTGCAGAGGCGGACCTCGTGGTTGCCTAACTGACATTTAGTCCGTCCAAATGTAAAGTATGGTTGCAGCCACAGTGCAGCTGCCGCTCACTCGTGCGGAGCCTTCGCCTCGGAAAGTTGCTTGATGTGGCCGAGCACCCGCTTGTGGAACCGGCGCACGATTTCATCCGAATAAAGCAGCCAGTAGCCCGACGGCCACATCCGGTTTTCATAAACCGAAGTACCGATGAGAAGCGTGGAATTGTCCGGCTGTCGCACCAGCTCGAAGCGCCCGGTTTTCGAGCTCATGAAGCTGTCCAGATGTGGCGGGTGAATGTCATCGTAGATCGTCAGTTCCTTCATGGAGGGCGGAGTCGACAGCACGTCGAACCCGAGCCGGTATGGAGGCTCCCACTCGCTCACGCGTTCAGGCATCGTCCCCGTGCTCAGGATGCACTCCCGCGCCGCCCCCACGCCCTGCCCGTGGATCCTCGTTTCCACCGGCGCCGCGATGCCGGTCCGGAAAACCCAGTCCGGCTCGCTCTCGATTTTCGGGAAACTCAAGATGTGCGGCCACACTTCCTCCGGAGGGGCCTGGATGACGATGCGGGAGGTCACGGAGGAGCCGGGCGCCGTCTGGTGCATCTGCTTCTCCACACCTGAGAGGAGCGGAAACAGCACGATCAGGCTGTACAGAGAAATCCGGTAAGTCCGTTTTGGCCAAAACTTTGCGGCCAGATGCCAGCCGAGAAACCCGCCCAGCCCGGCGATGACCACCGCGAGGGGAGCCGCCATGAGCATGCAGATGATCCCCTCCCAGGCAAAGACCAGCAACAGAACCCCCATGAAGAGCACGGACAAGCCCGCCACCCCGAGCGAGGGGGACATCGCTCTTCTTTCATGATAGCCAAAAATCAACGAAGAACAGAACCCCATCAGAAAGGGGACCCCGACAAAAACGATCATCCCGTAGTCTTTGAAAATCTGAACCGCCACCCACGTCAGCAGAGCGCCGACAGTCCCGCCCGCAAAGCCACCCACCAGAGCACACGCCCACGGTTTCCGCGGCATCCAGGCCCACGGCTGCACACGCCCTGGAACTACCACGGTCTTCAATTCACGATTCGGCACGGCTGACACCTATTCGCCGCACCTGCTGCGGGCAACCAAAAGCTCGTCCCTCACGAGAAGGCAGCCCTTTCTTGAATGCCTGAAAGCTCCGTGCCATACTGCCTCCCGTGAACGACCTCAAACCAGTGACCTCCGACGACATGCTCCTCGATCAGGTGGAGCAGGCCCTGCGCATGACTCCGGAGGAGCGTTTCCGCGCCGGAGGGCAGCTGTTCGATGCGGCGTGCCGCTTTTCCCTGGCTGGCATCCGGTCAAACTTTCCCGGAGCCTCTGAAAAAGAGTGCCTCGCCCGGCTGCAGCAGCGGCTGGAGTGGGCTGCCGAACTGGAAGCCCCTCTCCCATGACGACCGATGAAGCTGCCGCTCTCGTCTCCACGGCCTTGGAGAAGGCCGGAACGCCCTACCTGATTGTGGGGGGCTATTCGAGCAACGTCCACGGCATCCCACACTCCACCACGGAGCGGCTGGAGGGCCTGCTCGCCTCACTGCCGAGGCGCAGCCCCTGGTAGACCGGCTCTGGCTTCAAAGCCCCCGCAGCCCTGCGGCGCGCGCGGCGGCCTGGCGTTCGGCCTTCTGGCGGGCGACCGGGTCGGACATGCGGGAAAAGAGAAACTCCTGGGTGAGGCCGGCGGCTTTGGCTTCGGCGGGCGGGTTGCGGGCCAGGCTGGCCAGCGTCTGGTCCCGCAGCTCTGCGGTGGGGAAGCTGTCGATCCACGCCGTCACGCTGCCGGGGTCATTCACGGCCAGCCGGTAGGCCGTCTGGTTCATCGCACCCTGCATGGCCTTGGGTGGCACGCCGGCGGCGAGGTCGGCGGAGACCATCTCGGCCGCCTTGCGGGGTTCGGCGGAGTTCACTTCGCGCAAGTGATCCTGCGGCACGGCGGGCTGGTCGGCTGCTGCGGTGTTCAGGCCGAGCAGGCCTTTCGTTTGGTCGTTGCCCTTTTCCGCCAGCAGCTGGTGGTCCGCCGGGGTAAGGGTGGTGGCCCATTCTTTAGCCGCAGTGGACGAGCGCCCGGCATACTGGTTGGCAAATTCGACGAGCGTTTTGTCCCGCAGCGGCCCAGCGGGCATGGCGGCCACCGCGGTGGCGGCCTTGCCCTGCTGGGCGGGATCAGCCAGCGATGACTTGACGAAATCCCGGTAAAACCAGTCCTTCTGCTCCGTCTCTGCGGCCCACGGCACGGCGGCGAAACGGGTGATGGCCTCCACCGGGTCCGTCTCGGCCAGTTTCGACGCGGCCCAGTGCGGCATGCCGCCCTTCACGGGGTCCGCAGTTTTGTCCACATTTTTCGCCAGCCACGTGCGCAGGTCGTCCGGGCCGAGCTGGGCGAGCGTCGCCTTGATGGCGGGCTTCCCGTCCAGAGGCGGCAGACTGTCCGCCCAGCCCAGCGCCGCCATTGGGTCAGTCACTGCCCACGAGCTGGCTATCGTTTCCACTGCTGCGGACTTTGCTTTTCCGTCCGGCAGCTGCCCCCAGCGTGCCACGGCCGCCGCCGGGTCGCGCGCCGCCAGTGTTTCAAAGGCCGCCCGCAGTCCCTGCTCGCGCACGTTGTCCGTCAGCGCCTCGTTCTTTTCGTTGCCGGGCCGCGTCATCATGTCCAGCACCGCCTCCGGATTTTTCAGCGCCAGCGCCGTGCAGAATTCCCTCATCATGCCCTCCCGCCCTCCTTTGTCAGGCATCGCCTCCACCATCAGCAGCGCCCGCTCCGGATCTTCGGCAAAGAGCCTCTTCGAAAGCCTTTCCATGCGCGATCCAAACTCCCTCCCGCCGTCATCCAGCAGCGGCTGGATGAACTCCCCGAACTTCTCCACCTCCTTGGGCGGCTGGCCGCCGTTCTTCAGCATGAGGGCAAAAAACTGCCGCATTTGCGCCGGCTCCAGGTGAAAGATGCCCGTCACCGCCCCCTCCATGAACTGCATCACCTCCTCTTGCGAGGCGTTCTCCAGCGCCTTCATCAGCCGCTCGATTTCCGGGCCCAGCCGGGCCGAGTCCAGCAGCGCCGACACATCGAAGACCTGCCCGCGCACCACCACCTGCGTGGGGGCCAGTCCGCCGGCTTCCGTGCCACTGCCGCCCGGCGCGCCCTGGCCGCTCGTCCGCGCCGTGGTGAACAGACGCACCGCCGCCCTCAAGTTCCCCTGTTTGCTCCACAGACTGCTCCCGGCCCAGCCGCAGGCCGCACCGGTCAGCCCGATCAACACACAAATGAGTTTCCGTTTCATGCTTCGGTTTCGAGTCCTCAGTTTTGCCGCGCCTTCTGGAAAAGCTGGGCCGCGCGCTGCTGCGTGACCGGGTCCTGGATGGTGGCCGCCCACGTCTGCGCTGCGGCCGGGTCATCGTGGATCGTGTTTTCCACCAGGGAAAAAGCCGCCGCATCCCGCGCCGCCCCCGGCTGGAGCGTGCCGATCCACTGCGAGGCCGCCAGGGAGTCCTTCTTCAGCCACTCCCGCGCCACATTTTCATAAAGCAGAGCCGCCGCCGGGTCGTCCGGTGGCTGCGGGTGGCTCGTCAGCACCTCTGCGGCTCCCGCCGGGTCCTGCTTGTAAATGCCGGAGGCGACGTAAGTCGCCGTGCCCTGCTGCGCGGTGGGCGGCAGCGAGTCAAAGACCGCGCGTCCTTTGACCATGTCGGGTTGGGCCGGTACGTAGCGCCCGTTCGCGTCCTTCACGTAGGTCACCCGGCGCCCGAATTCATCCGTCCCGCCAATGATCTGCTCTTCCCCCCCCATTGCCGATTTTTCCAGCAGCGCCCGCGCCGCTGCCGGCTGCAGCCTCGGGTCCAGCGCGGCCACTTCCTGGCCCCATGTGTCCTGCGGGAGCTTGCCGATGGTTCCCACCGCCGGCTCCGCGTATTTCGCCAGCCCCTCCCGGCGCTTCGCCTCCGGAAGCTTGTCCACCGCGTCCAGATAGGGCCCCCACTGCTCCTTCGGGATGAAGCGCCCGGCGCGGATGAGCGCCTCCGGGTCCAGCGACGCCACAGGCTGGCTCGTCAGCCAGGCACGGCCCTCCTCCGGGTTTTCGTTCTGCATTTTGCCCAGCAGTCTCTGGTAAAGCTTGTCCCGCGCCGGGCCCGGCGGCACCTCCGCCAGCAGGGCCGAGGCCTGGGCCGCCGTCGGCTTGCTGACCGGGTCCACCAGCCAGCTCAGGTCCTTCGTTTGCGCCAGCGCCCCCGCTCCGGCCAGCTCGGTGAAAAGGTGGAGCGCCCCCACCGGGTCCTTCTCCGCCATCCCGCCCGCCGCCGACTGGGCAAATTTCCGCCTGCCCTCCCCCTCGGGCTGCTCCCGCGCCAGCCGCGCAGCCTCCGCCGGGTCGGTTTTCGCGATCTGCTCCGCCGCCTCCGCCAACAGGGCCGTCCGCTGCTTTTCATCCGCCACGCCATTGATCTGCCGCAGCCCCGCCGCCGGGTCCTTCGCGAGGATGGACTTCACCAGCGCCGCCGTTTTCCTCCCGCCGTAGTCGTTGTTCTCCGAGAGCACATCCGCCGGCAAATTTCCCAGTGCCGCCAGCGCCCGCTCCGGCGACTTCCGCGCCGCCGCCGCGAGCGTCTCCGCGGCCAGCTGGTTTTCCGTCCCCGACGGTTTGAGTTCCTTCCACCGCTCCAGCAGCTGGAGTGGATCCTTCCTGGCCATCCCACGCAGGATTTCCCTGCGTGCCTGGTCGAGTTTTCCCGCCGCCTTCGCCGACGCCAGCGCTCCATCCACATCCTGCCCGCCCCATTCCCTCCAGATGCCCAGCGAGTGAGTCAGCGACTCCCGCCCCAGCGTCTGCGCCCCGGCCAGCGCCGCCGCCGGGTCCAGCTGCGCCCAGCGGCGAAAGAGTTCGTTCAGCGCCTGCATCCGCATCTCCCGGTGGCCCAGCTTTTGCAGGCTGGCGAAGAGCGCCTCCACCTCCTTCAGCTCGCACGTCTTCAGGTGTTCGGACAGGCGGTCGATCTCCTCCAGCGGGTCCACCATGGCCAGCAGATTCTCCAGGGAAAAAGCCGCCTTCCCCGCACCCGGCGCCGCCGTTTTCCCCGCCTCCACCCGCACGGACGACACTCCCTTTTTCTCCACCAGCGCCTTCGGTTTCGGCTGTCCCGCCGCTGCCGCGGACTCCCGCCACATGTCCTGCATCAACCGGGGCCTCGGCTGCACCACCCCCTGCGCCAGCCACCCGCCAACGAACGTCCCCGCAAGCAGCGCCAGCGCCCGAAAAAAGAATGAACGGAAGAACCTTCGCATCATGGTCAGAGGCCCGACCCTCGCACAACGTTCAAACAAAGCAAAGCACAGCCTCTGTTTTGGAAGGCGCCTTCCAGACGTGACAATACCGCATCCTCATTTGCGGATCTGGCATTGTCACGCGTCAAGGGTCGATCCGTATTTGCGGACTTGGCATTGTCACGTGTCGAAGGTCGATTCGCATTTGCGGACCTGGCATTGTCACGTGTCGAAGGTCGATCCTCATTTGCAGAACCGGTATTGTCACGTGTCGAAGATCGATCCGCGTTCTTGGATTCGGTATTGTCACGCGCCAAAAGTCGATCCGCATTTTCACAACATGCCGTGACGCGTGACAATATAGGCTCCGCTTTTTGGGACAGGCCTGCGACGCGTCTGGCAGGCAGGTGTCCTTTTGTCAAAAAGGGGAAGCCACGCCGGTTTCCGGGCGCGGATTTCCCGAAGTGGCCGCGCCGGGAGAGGGAGCCGGGGCAGGCCGTTTGGCGGTCGGATCCCGGCGACCCGGGCCGCGCCGGTGCTAACGGGGCGGGGGCCGGCGGCTGCCGTCAAGCCGCCCGGCCATCGCTTCGGCATAGCCGCACCAGCGGTATTGAAATGGGCAATTTCCCGGGAAGCACGACAATTTTTCCGAAGCACCGGACGATAAATCAGGCCAGGGTGCGGGCATGACGCCCCTGCTCGAAGTGGAGAACCTGCGCATTCATTTCCGCCCTGAGGACCGCCCGGAGATCGAGGCGGTGAAGGGTGTGTCGTTTTACGTCGAAGAAGGGGAGACGCTGGCCGTCGTGGGGGAGAGCGGCAGCGGCAAGAGTGTGTCCGCCCAGGCCCTGGCGCGGCTGCTGCCGGAGCCGCCGGCGGTCATCGAGAGCGGGAGCATCCGGCTGCGCGGGCGGGAAATCCTGACTCTGGACGAGGCGGGGTTGCGGAAGGTGAGGGGGAAGGAAATCGCCTATGTTTTCCAGGACCCGATGACCTCGCTGAATCCCGTCTACTCCATCCGCAGCCAGCTGGCGGAGGTGCTGCGCCTGCACCGTCCGGAGGTGAGGGACCTGGACGCGGAGATCACCTACTGGCTGGACCAGGTGGGCATCGTGAACGCGGCAGCGCGGCTGCGCTCGTACCCGCACGAGCTGTCCGGCGGCATGCAGCAGCGCGTGATGATCGCCATGGCCCTCTGCGCCCGGCCCGCCCTGCTCGTGGCGGACGAGCCCACCACCGCGCTCGACGCCACAGTGCAGCACCAGATCATCGACCTGCTGGCCCGCCTCCAGGCGGAGCACCGCATGGGCATCCTGCTCATCACGCATAATTTCGGCATCCTCCGCGGCATCGCCAAACGCGTGGCCGTCATGTTCCGCGGGGACATTGTGGAGACCGGTCCCGTGGCCGAAATCCTCGAACACCCCGCTCACCCCTACACCCGGGCCCTCATCGACTGCATCCCGCGTCCCGGGGTGAAACGCCGGAGGCTCGCCAGCATCGACCACGCCGCGCTTGCAGCGGAGGCAGCGCGGGCGTAGCAGCCTTTTCGCTGACCATCAGTACCGAGCGTCTTGACACCAGAAAATCGTTCGGTATTCTCCCGGTATGACCGCAGCGAAGATTGCCATTTCAATCGACCAGGCTCTGCTGACGAGGATCGACTCGCTGGTGAAGCGAAAAGTTTTCCGGAGCCGCAGCGAGGCGTTCCAGCTCGCCGCCGTCGAGCAGATGGACCGGCTCGACGCGGACTCCCTGGCGCGCGAGTGCGCGAAGCTGGATCCGGTCGAAGAGCGCGCCTTCGCAGACGCCGGGCTCTCAGCCGACCTCACCGAATGGCCAGCATACTGAGGGGCGACATCTACTGGGCGGACTTGGACCCCGTCGTGGGCCGGGAGCAGGCGGGCCGGAGACCCGTGCTCATCCTCAGCCGCACCCTTTTCAATGACCGCTCGGGAACAGTCATCGCCATGGCTCTCACCAGCGCGGAACCCAGGGCCGGCTTCCCCCTGACGCTTGAACTCACGAAAACCCCGCTGCCGAAACGAACATGGGCCAAGATCTCCCAGGTTCGCACCCTTTCCACCCAGCGCCTGGCCGGACGCCTGACAGCCTGCCACCCGGCCGAGCTGCAGCGCGTCGTCGAGGGGCTCAACGAACTGACTTCCAAATCATGAACTTTTCCCTGACTGGCTGCCACCTGACCGCGCGGAGCCGCTCCGAGTCGGCGACAAATCCATAACTCCGTGTCCCCTTTAACTTCCAGCAGCCGAAAAGGGACAGCCATTTTCAAGAGCCCCTGGGCCTGCCTGGCAGCGTTGGGACTTGGTCTGCTCGTTGGCTGGTTTTTGAGGGGGCTGGCTGAAGAGTCCGCCAGTCCCAGAGCGTCCAGTGGTGGGCGAATTTCGGTCGTGCGGCCGGTCGCCGTCACCCCACTGCCGCCAGACCAAGGAACGCTGAACACCGCCCCCCAGACCAACCAGGCCACGCCCTCCGCCCGGCACGAAAATCCCGCCGGCACGCACATCGTGTCGTTTTTCGACAGGGAGCGGGAGATCCTCGGCATTTTGCACGCCAGCGAACTCAAGCGCTTTTCCAGCTTCACCTACCCTGAGATCAACGGGCAGAGCGCCGTCAAAATCATCCTTAAGAAAGCCAGCGCAGAGGAGATCGAGTCCGTCACAACCGAGATGGAGGCTCTGGCGGAAAACTCCAACGGACGCAACGACGTCGCGTGGCGGGCCAAGATGCGCGCACTGGTTTTGGATCACCTGGCTTATCCTATGGCCAACCGCGTGCTCGCCATCGGGTTTCCCCATGGATCCACCCAGCCTTCCTATGCGATCATGGATGTCGGCTCGATCAGCATTGATCCCAAGACGGGCGTCATCGAGATGGGAGGCGGCTATATCGGAACGAAATTGACTGAAGCGGAGGCGGTGAAACGCTTCGGGCATTTGTTCCAGATGAAGGAGGAGTAGGGCACCAGATGGATGGAAGCAAAGCAGGGAACTGGTGTAGCAAACGATCACCACTTGCCACCAGCATCAGCCTGGATTTCAGCCGAATCTTCGGCGGTCAAAGTGATCTCCCCACTGCGGTCGCGGAGCACCTCGGGGCCGGACGCCCAGTCCACAGATGCGCCAGCCTGCTCCGATGCTTCAGAGATAAGTCTTCTCATCGTGGTGTACCGTGCATCCAGCCGCACGAACGTCAACGAGGAAAGCTTGCAGCGGAGGCGGCGCGGGCTTAGGTCGCGGGGCATGAATTTTTCCCTGACTGGCGAGAAGCTGACCGCGCGGAGCGGCATCCTGGAACTGATGGACGACCTGGGTCGGGCCATGACGCTGGACCCTGCCATGCGGATGCTGGGCGGGGGAAATCCGGCGGCGGTGCCTGAAATGCAGGCCGTCTGGCGTGAGCGGATGCAGGAGCTGCTGGCGGAGGAGGGCGGGGCCTTTGACAAGATGCTGGGCAACTATGACCCACCACAGGGCAACCCGCTTTTCCTCGAAACGCTGGCAGCCCTGCTGCGGCGGGAGTTCGGCTGGGACGTGACCGCGGAGAACATCGCCGTGACCAATGGCGGGCAGAGCGCGTTCTTTTTCCTTTTCAATCTTCTGGCGGGCGAGCACTCCGGTGGCCGCCACCGGCGCATCCTGCTGCCGCTGGTGCCGGAGTACATCGGCTATGCAGACCAGGGGACTGGCCCGGAGATGTTCGCCTCGTGCCGGCCGGTCATCGAGACGCTGGAGGACGGTGTTTTTAAATACCGCGTCGATTTTGACGCCGTGGAGTCCCGGCTGAAGCAGGGGGACATCGCCGCCATCGCCCTCTCCCGCCCGACGAACCCAACGGGCAACGTGCTGACCGACGAGGAAATTTCCCGCCTCTCCATGCTGGCGGACGCGCATGGCATCCCGCTCATCCTGGACAATGCGTACGGCCTGCCTTTTCCCGGAGCCATCTTCACCCAGGCCGCACCCTTCTGGACGCCGAACACGATCATGACCCTCAGCCTGTCGAAGCTGGGCCTGCCCGGCACGCGCACAGCGGTCGTCATCGGCCCGCCGAAGATCGCCGCCGCCATTGCCGCCATGACGGCCATCGCCGGTCTGGCCAATGGCAATGTGGGCCAGCGCCTCGTGCAGCCACTCCTCGCCGACGGCCGCGTGCTGGAGCTGAGCCGCACGGTGCTCCGCCCTTTCTACGAGGAAAAATCCCGCCTCGCCTGCGAGTGGCTGCGGGAATTCACTGCCGGCGGCCTGCCCTGCGCGCGACATGCCAGCGAGGGCGCGTTCTTTCTCTGGCTGTGGTTCCCGGCACTCAAGATCACGTCCAAGGAACTCTACCAGCGCCTCAAGGAGCGGAAGGTCCTCGTCGTGCCGGGCGAGTACTTCTTTTTCGGCCTGCCGCCGGGCGACTGGCCGCACACTCGCCAGTGCCTGCGCGTCACCTTTTCCCAGGCGCCGGAGATCGTGCGCGAGGGGCTGCGCATTATCGTGGAGGAGGCGATGAAGGCGTCGGCTTGAGCCAGAGGGCCGCCTCCGCCACCGGATCCGCCTCCCGCCGTGCCGCGATGGTGAGCGTGACCGTCAGGCTGACTGACTGCCCCGGCCCAAGCGTGACGAGCGGGCTGAACGCGCTGAACTCGACAAACGCCTTCGGATCCGGGTTCGTGTAAATCTGGAGATGCGCCTGGTGGTCCGGGTAGGCGCGCGTGGTCTGGCGCACGCAGTCCAGCTGCAGCACATGCCGGGCGTCCATCCAGAGCAGCGGACCGGTGTCCGTGCCGAGCTTCAGCCATTTTTTCCGCGCCCGGGACCACTGGAGCAGGCCGTCGTGCGGGATCAGGCCCGCCGGAGTTTCCTCCCCCAGCCGCGTGTAGCCCTCCGGGTAAAGGCTGGCAGGGGAAAGGGGGAGGAAGAGCGCCTCCGGATCCGCCAGCTGCGTGGCGGACCACAGGCTGACCTCCACGGGATCACCCCCCAGCTTTTCAAACGTGCTCGTCACGCGCACCGCCGGCTGGCCCGGTACGGGGCGTATCTCCCGCCGCAGACGCAGCCTCGTCACCGGGTCCTCCGGGGATGCGAGCACCACGTGGTCCGCAGCCGGCTCGCAGGTGAAAACGGCCTGGTCAAACTCCGCCGGGGGCGGCCACTCGCGCCCGTAGCGCTTCAGCCACGTCGATTGCGGACCGGGCCGCGCCATGTCCCCGCCAAAGGTGCGCAGCGCCGCCGCGTCCGGGTCCACCGGCCGGCCGAGAGCCGGGCGCCAGTTCCACAATGGCCCGCCCGCCTCCCCTGGCAGCCGCACCTGCATCAGCCGCCCCACCGCAGGCACCACGATGGCCTCCACAAAAGTGTTCCCCAGTTTCCAGCAGTCCGGCCACCCGCCAAACTCGACCGGATCCACCCGCGTGGGCGGTGGAGGCGCCACCACTGCCACCCGCCGCCGGCACCCCGCCGCACCCAGCAGGACCAGCCCTCCCGCACGCAAAAACGCGCGCCGCCCCTGTGAGTCCGTCGGCATGGGGTTGATTCATAGGCAAGTCTGGTGGCGATGCAAGCAGGGAATTTTTCCCTTTGAACTTCACCCCTTCCACACGCGGATCGGGAGCTTTTGTCTCGATTTCTCGCACTGGAATTCGGTGCATTCTCGTGCAGGCTCGTTCCATGACCACTCTGACTCTGGAGCTTTCCGACGCCCTCTTACAGGAGCTTGATGCGGCCGTCGAAGCCGGCTGGTTCACCAACCGTGCAGAGGCAGTGCGGGCCGCAGTGCGTGATTTTGTCAGCCATGGAAAGCTGGCTCGCCAGGAGCAGCAGCAGCTCGCCGACATTGAGTGGGCTTCCTCCGCCGCTGCGCATCGGCTATGATTTTGGTGGCCACAGACACCGGTCCGCTCCTGCGTTTACATCCACCTCCCACCAACCTGTCGTACTGAACCCCCGCTTGCCGCAGGCCCATTTCCTGCGAACATGAAGGAACAGCCCGGGCCAACACCGGGCCTGATACCGCCTCTTGAACACTGAGAATCCATTCCGCGACGAACTTTCCACCCGGTCCCGCCCGGAGCCCTGCACCGTTGTCATCTTCGGGGCCACGGGGGACCTGACGCACAAGCTCCTCGTCCCAGCCCTGTACAACCTGGGGCTGGACGGCGAGCTGCCGCCCACATTGAAGATAGTCGCCTTTGCCCGGCGTCCGAAAACGAGCGACGAGATGCGCGCCGAGTACGCCGACTCCAACCGCAAGCAGTCCCGCCAGGGCCACAGCGATGAATACTGGGCCGGCTTCCAGTCGCGCATTGTTTACCACCAGAGCGAGTTTGGCGACGTGGAGGGCTATCGCAGCCTCGGGGTTTTGCTCGACCAGATCGACGCCGAGCGCGGCGGGCCGGGCAACCGCCTCTTTTACCTGGCCAGCGCACCGGAGAACTTCGAGGAAATCCTCAACAACCTGAAGGCCGCCGGGCTGAACACCGCACGGAACGGCGGCTGGGCCCGCGTCATCGTGGAGAAACCCATCGGCAAGGACCTCGCCTCCGCCCAGCACTTGAACCAGGTCGTCTCAGACGTCTTCGCCGAGGCGAACACCTACCGCATCGACCACTACCTGGGCAAGGAGACCGCCCAGAACATCATCGTCACCCGCTTCGGAAATTCGATCTTCGAACCGCTCTGGAACCGGAACTACATCGACCACGTCCAGATCACCTGCTCTGAAAACTTCGGCATGACCGGCGGCCGCGGCGCCTACTACGACAAGGCCGGTGCCCTGCGCGACATGGTGCAGAACCATTTGCTCCAGCTCCTGAGCCTCGTCGCCATGGAACCGCCCACCGACCTCGGCGCGGACAGCGTGCGGGATGAAAAAGTGAAAGTCCTGCGCGCCCTCCGGCCGTTCGACACCGTCGAGGCCGTGAATGAAAACGTCATCCGCGCCCAGTACCACGAGGGTTCCGTCGACGGAAAAACTGCCGTCGGCTACCGCCAGGAGGAGCGCGTCAGCCCGGAGTCCATGACGGAAACCTACGTCGCCGTGCGCTGCTTCATCGACACCTGGCGCTGGCAGGGCGTGCCATTCTACATCCGCGTCGGCAAGCAGCTGCCGAAAAAGGCGACGGAAATTTCCATCCACTTCCGCCGCGCCCCGCACGTCCTCTTCCAGACCCTGCCCGCCCGCGGCCGGAGCAATGTGCTCGTCTTCCGCATCCAGCCCGACGAGGGCGTGAGCCTGCGCATGCTGAGCAAGGTGCCCGGCCTCGCCCTGCGCATGGAGCCGGTGAAGATGGACTTCCGCTACAGCACCAGCTTTGGCAAGGCCAGCCCCTTCGCCTACGAGCGCCTCCTTCTCGACGCCATCGCCGGAGACGCCACCCTCTTCGCGCGGCGGGACGAGGTCGAGAGCGCATGGAAATTCATCGACCACATCGAGGCCGCCTGGCACAAGTCCCCCACGCCGCCCCCTATGGCCAGCTACCCCGCCGGCTCCTGGGGCCCGGAGGAGGCCGACCGCATGCTCGACCAGGACGGCGGACGCGCCTGGCGCAGGATCTAAAAAGCCCCGCGCACCAATCAAGCAGGCTGCACAGCAGGGCTCCCACAGCCGGGTCCCATTCACGTCTGTTCGCTCGTCGCCACCTGGCTTGGAAATGGATAAAAACGGATACGAAACGGATATTCATCAGCGTTGTAGCCACCCCGGTTGTTCTGCATCCCCATTTTTATCAGCGCCTTAAGTGCCGGCACTCCGTTTTCTCCGTCTCCTCCTGTTCCAAACCATTCCGGCATTTAAGTTTGTCTGTTTGTCCCTCCCGCCTGGCCGCTTCGCCGCTCGCTGCACCTGCAAGAAGAAACGCCTTCCCCCACCGCACAGGGTGGCCTACTTTCCGCCCGACATGTCCCCCTCCCTCCTGCTGAAATCCCTCGCCCTGCTGCTGGTTTCCGCCCCCCTCCTTTTCGCGGAGCGGGCGGAGATCATGAACTACGCCCCGCTCACCGTGGTCGTGTGCAACACAGCGGAGCCGGCTTCGAAAAAGCTGGCGCTCAAATATCTGGAAGCCCGGGGCATCCCGGCGGCCAACCTCGTGGAGCTGGACTGCTCCACCCGGGAGGAGATCAACCGGCGCGAGTTCATCGACAAAATCGAGGAGCCGCTGCGGGCCGCCTTCACCCAGCGGAAATGGTGGAGGACCGGCCCGAGTTCGGACGGCGAGGTGGCGCTGGAAAACAAGATGCGCGTCATCACGCTGATTTACGGCGTGCCGACGAAGATCGCCGAGGACATGCAGCCCGGGCCCGTCGACCCGAAAACCGGCAAGCCCGGTCCCCCTATCGCCCCCGCGCCCATGACGCAGAACTGCGCCAGCGTCGACTCCGAGCTGGTCCTCCTCGGCCTCCTCAGCCACGCCACGAAAGGCGCGGTCAACACCCCCTATTTCAACAAGGACCTTCCCTTTGCCAAAGTGGACCTCGCCCCCATGCTCCTCGTCGGCCGCATCGACGGCCCGGGGCCCGAAGTCTGCGCGCGGATGATCGAGGACGCCGTGGCTGCGGAGAAAACCGGCCTCTGGGGCAGGGCCTACATCGACCTCGCCCTCAAAGGTGCCGGCTACGAGGACGGCGACAAATGGATCGCCTCCGCTGCCCAGTCCTACGGCCGCGACGGGCTCCCGGTCATCGTGGACACCTATTCCACCACCCTGCCAAAGAACTACCCCATGACCAGCGCCGCCGTTTACATGGGCTGGTACATCCGCAGCGCCGACGGACCGTTTTTAAATCCCGCCTTCAAGTTTCAACGCGGCGCCGTGGCCTGCCACATTCACTCCTACAGCGCGTCAAACATCCGCACCCCCACGCTGGACTGGGTCGCCCCGCTCCTGGTCAAAGGCGCCTGCACCGTCCTGGGCAATGTCTACGAGCCCTACCTCGGCTACTGCGCCCACCTGGATGTCTTTAACGACCGCCTCATCCGCGGCTACAACGTGGCCGAGGCCGCCTGGATGGCCACCCCGGCCGCCTCGTGGATGAGCGTGGTGCTCGGGGACCCGCTCTACCGGCCCTTTGGGAAGCGCGACGACTCCGACGCCACCGGCCCGGATGGCGACTTCCGCCTCTACCGTTCCCTCAGCCAGAAGTTCGGCACGGACCGCCCCGGACTCATGAAGGCGCTCAAAAAAGAGGCCGATGCACGAAAGAGCGGCACACTCTGGGAGGCGCTCGGCCTGCTCTCCCAGGGCACGGACCCGGACGACCTGCTGACCGCCGCAGGCTTCTTCGAAAAAGCCGCCAAGGCCTACACCGGCACTCCGGACAAGATCCGCGCCTACCTGCAGGTGCCGGACATGGAGCGGAGAAACAACAAGACGAAGGACGCCATCGTGGACCTGCGCCGCGTGGTCTCCGAGTTTCCCGCCGCCCCGGAAACCGAGGCCGCCCGCGCCTGGCTCAACACCCTCGAGCCACCCCCGCCACCGCCGCCGCCACCGGTGAAAAAATAATCCACGCTTCCTGCCCTGCCCCCCCTTCAGATGAATCCCGCCGCCGAAGCCGCCTCCCGCTACCGCGACTTGATCCGCCAGGTTTTTGGCGAAGACCGCCTCGCCGAAGACACCGGCCTGGAGGCCATCGCCGCCCGTCCGCCGGAGCTGGAACTCCAGAGCCGCTGGTATGCCGGGGACTTCGGGCGCGACTTTTCCACCACCACCGGAGAGCGCGTGGAGATCGTCCAGTTCGGCATTTGGAACCACTCCGCCGGGCCGGATTTCCGCGAAGCCGTCGTCAAGATCGACGGCAAAGTCTGCGCCGGCGACCTTGAGTTTGACCCCGAGGCGCGCGACTGGGAGCGGCACGGCCATGCGCAAAATCCTGGCTACGATCAAGTGGTGCTCCACCTTTTCACCGCCCAGCCGGAGCAGGAGCGCTTCTTCACCCGCACCAGCACCCACCGGAATGTGCCCCAGGTCCTGCTTGACCTCGGCCGGCTCAATCCACGGCGCATCCCCGACTACCTGACGGCGGAGGCAAAGTGGGGCCGCTGTTCCTTCCCCCTCCAGCACCTGCCTGCGCTGAAAATCGAAAGCCTCCTCGCCGGCGCCGCCCGCCACCGGCTGGACCTGAAGGCCCGCCGCCTGCGCCGGCTGGCCGACGTCCACGGCGAGGACCAGGCGCTCTACCAGGAGATCGCCGCCGGGCTCGGCTACCGGCGGAACAAGCTGCCCATGACCGTGCTCGCCCAGCGCCTGCCGCTCAAGATGCTCCACCAGCGGCGGGACGAGGCGGAGGCCCTCATCTTCGGCGTCAGCGGGTTTCTGGAAAGCCGCGTGTACGAGACCGCCGAGCCCGACACGCGTGAGTACCTCCGCGTCCTCTGGGAGACGTGGTGGAAGCATCGCGCCGCCCACCAGGGCCCCGCGCCCCTCCCGTGGGTCCTCTCCGGCTCCCGCCCGGCCAACCACCCCCAGCGCCGCATCGGCGCCCTCGCCCTCGTCGCCGGATCGTGGAAATCCATCCGCGCCAGCCTCGACCGCAGCGTGGACACCTTTTCCGAAACGCTGGAAAGCCTGAGCCACCCGTACTGGGACTACCACTACACCCTCACCTCCAAGCGCTCCCCGAAGCGCATGGCCGTCCTCGGCGGCACCCGCGTCCTCGACCTCCTGGCCAACCTCGCCTACCCGTGGATCTCACTGCGCCTGGACTCCTGGTGGCCCGCCTACGCCAAACTCACCGCCCCCACCGAGAACGAAAAATCCCGCCGCGCCGCCATCCGCCTTTTCGGGCAGAGAGACGACGCCCCAAATTTCACCCGCCGCCTCTTCCACCACCAGGCCCTCATCCAGATCTACGAGGACTTCTGCCTCCAGGACCAGACCGACTGCGCCAAATGCCTCTTCCCCGAGCAGCTCCGCCAGTGGGAGTGATGCGCGGGGTCGCGGGCGGAAAATCCAGAACAGGCGGGAGCGTGCCCCCAGAAAGTGGTCCGCACAGTCCTCTGTGCGGTCGCGCCCCAAGCCAGCTTGCCCCAGCCCCCACTGACCTCCGCGAACCTCCACCAGCTTGGGGCACGACCGCACA
>JANOAS010000185.1:0-5131 GCA_031411255.1 bacterium | reverse complement strand
ATGCGCGTGGATCGCGATGGTCGGCTCTACGTGGCCACCCGCCTCGGCCTGCAAGTCTGCGACCAGGCGGGCCGCGTGAATGTCATCATCCCCACGCCGAACGGTCGCGTCTCGAACCTCGCGTTCGGCGGCCCCGAGTTCGACACGATCTACGCGACGTGCGGCGACAAGGTCTATAAGCGCAAGGTGAAGGCCAAGGGTGCGAACGCTTTCGCCGACCCGCTCAAACCAAAAGCACCGGGACTGTAATCCGCGCGGCCTCCGCCGCGCGTAACTAATAAGGTGCGCGCGGCGTCTGCGAGCGCGACAATCCCGTTCTCCAAAAAACCATGCGACTTCCCTGGCTCAAACTTCTCGGCGCCCTCGCCGTTATCTGGTTCATCGCGGGCACCGTGATCTACTTTGCGCGCAGCGCGAAGGTCACGCCCGAGTCGCTCGTGGCCTACGCGGACACGCATCCCATCGCGGGGAAATCGGCGGCGGACCGTGGGAAGATCATCGGGAAGCTGGCCGGGCAGATGAACCAGCTCGCCTATGAAGACCGGCGCGGCGTGCGCATGAGCAAAGGTCTGGACGGCTTTTTCAAGGCGCTCACGCCGGAGGAGCAGATGCGCTTTCTCGACCTCACGCTGCCCACCGGCTTCAAGCAGATGATGGAGGCGCTGAACAAGATGACGCCGGAGAAGCGGCAGAAGTTTGTGGGCAAGGCGCTCGAGGACATGCAGAAGCGCGAAGGCGAGCGCCCGCCCGACGCGCAGCTCGACGCGAACGCGAAACGGATCATCGACCAAGGCTTCAAGTCCTTTTACAGCGAGGCCAGCGCGGACGTGAAAATGGATGTCGCGCCGCTGATCGAGCAGTTGCAGAAAAACCTCCAGGGCGTGCGATGAAACTCCGGAGCCGCCGCGCCTTCACGCTCATCGAGCTGCTGGTCGTCATTGCCATCATCGCGATTCTAGCCTCGATGCTTCTGCCCGCGCTGGCCCGCGCCAAGGCCCGCGCGCAAAGCATCAGTTGCATCAACAACCTCAAGCAGCTCGGCATCGCGCTGCGGATTTGGACGGACGAGCACGAGGACCGCTATCCCGAGGCCGACTACAAAGTGACGGCCCGCCTGTGGGCCACCAACCTGCCGATGATTAGCGAAGTGCTCTCCAACAACGTGGGCGGGGCGATGAAAGTGTTCCGGTGTCCCAGCGACCGCCTCGGCCTGTTTGAAGCCGAGACCTCCAGCTACGAATGGAAAGTGCTGCTGAACAACCAGGCCGTGGAGAAGCAAAACCAGTTCCGGGAGACGCCGCTTTACGATTACGAAAGTTTCCACCTGCGCGGCGGGACGAATGGTGCCAAGAACTTCCTCTTCGGCGACGGGCGGGCCTCCAACGTGCCGTAACAAGTCTGGGAGAAGCCCGCGTTTTAAGTTCCAGCCGACGCGCGGCCCACGTCGAGATCCAGTGAGTTTCCAAAAGCTGAAACGCTGAAAACTGAAATGCTGAAATCGGAGAGGGCATACGAATGTCCTTCCGCTCTTTCAGCGTTTTAGCTTTTCAGCCTTTCAGCTTTTTTCTTTGTCCCGCCGCCGCGCAGTTTCCATCTTCTCCATTCCAGCGGCGAGCGGCCGTGGCTCTGCTGGAAGAGGCGGCAGAAGTGCGACGCCTGTTTGTAGTGCAGCCGCGCCGCCACCTCCTTTGTGCGCACATCCGGTTCGAGCAACAGCGGTTCGGCCAGGCGCAGGCGCAGTTTTTCCAGCCAGTGCTGCGGCGAGGTGCGGAACTGCCGATGGAAGCGCCGCCGCAACGTCCGCACGCCCAGGCCCGCCAGCCGCGCGAGCCGCACCGATTGAAAGCCCGCCCGCCACGCCAGCGCGGTCCATTCCCCAACGGTCTGCGGTGGCCTGAAGGTGCCCACATATTAGCAAGGGGAATCCGCGCGGAAATCTGACACTCGGGCGCGCAGATTTTACGATTGGGGAATTACTCACTCACTCACTGGGCCGCTGCGGCGCGGAGCACGGTCACGGCGAATTGCGCCGGGCCGCGCGCCAAAGCATGGCGACCAGCAGCAGAAGCAAAACTCTGGCGAGGAGCAGGCCCGTGGTGCGGACGCGCGCCGGGGCGGCCACCGGAGTGGCGACGGCCAGCGCCTCGGCAGAGGTGGCAGCCGGGCGTTCGTTAGGAGTGGTCTGGCGTTCCGTGGCGGCGGCTTGGAGGGCTTTAGTTGGCGGCGGCCTTCGGGGCGGCTGGCTGCGGGCCAGAGCGGCGGCATAAGCGCTGTCCACCTGGCGCGTGAAATCAGTCACAGGCCGGAAGGAACGCACTTCGCTCTTGGGCCGGACACGATCACGGCCCGCTTCCAAAGCCTGCTGAACTTCCTCGGGCAGGCGGAGCCAGTTGGTATTCTGGCCGGTCGTCGCAGCATGGATGCGAACCCAAGCGTTGCCCGAGATGATTTCTCTCACATGGCGGACGTACCGACGACTCAACACACGACGGGCCGTGACCACGAGATCGTCGGGTTTCGAGATTTCCACGCCATCACGCAAATCCAGTTCGAAGGCCCACGCCCGACCCGGAGGTATTCCCGCCATTACCAAGTTCATTTTCTCCAGGCAAAAGAACTCCTCTTTCGGCAGCAAGGCTCTTCGATCCGATCCGCTGGCCGCAAATTGGATTCGATTGAGCGGATCATCCGCGCAAGTAGGCATGTTGGCCGCCCGATCGGAACTGTTCTTCACGATCACAATCACGGTGATCGGTTCGGCGATGGAATACTCCAGTCGCGGGAAGCAGAGGCCCATCGTGAGAGCGCCATCCGGCTCGCCCCAAAAGACATTGGCTTCGTCCGCACCGGCGCAGGAGTTGGAAACGCCATGCAGCACCACTAGTCCCGCCACGAGGCTCAGGAACTGAGCGCACGACGGCAGCGGTCCGGCGAGCTTTCTCGCCAGGATGGCGACGCCTCTTCGCACTGCGCAGACGCCATTGAACGAACGTCCCATGATGGCGCGCATCGTAGCCCGGAGCGCCCGAGAGGCGAGTGGAAAACCCGGGGCGGGCGGCTCGCGAAGCTCAGGACGCCCCATTTGATTCACCGAGCGCTCTCCCTCCCCCCTGCCCTCGCCCGCGGGGCGGGGGAGAACCGTTTGGCACCGTAAGAAGAGGGCAGCCGCTCGGATGGAAGCAGACGCAACGAACGCGACGATGAATGCGAACGAACCGATCCCGCCCACCGCGCCCCCCTCGCCCAGCGGGAGAGGGCGGGGTGAGGGAGAACGCGCGACCAGTCCAACGTGATGACCGGTCTCACGCACTCCCCGATCCCGGCTTCGGATCACGAAAAATTACCTCACAGCCCACTTTTTGAGGAAAAAGCCGTTTTTCTGCGGTCAGGCGTGGTCATTTTTTGAAAAAGTAACCACAGGTTTGGCAAAACCATCCACAGTTTTTACCAGACCATCCACAGGTTGGATTTTTCCATCCACGGAATTGTCCAAACCATCCACAGGTTTCATCAAACAAGCCACAGGACGGCCCAGACCATCCACAAATGAGAACGGGCCACCGCAGTTTCTACAAAACCATCCACGGATTTGGGCGAACCATCCGCATGTTCGTGACCGCCAACCGCAGGTGCGCCCTTTCCATCCACGGTTTTGCGGAAAGCAACCGCAGTCCTCAGGCCCACGCGGTTGGAATTTCTCACCCCGTGGATGGTTTGCGCGAGAATGTCCCTCACAGATAATCATCCGCGCTCGCGCCGGAAAAATTCTCCGCTACAACGGGAGGCGAACACAACGGAACGGAACAACATGCCAACGATGACTTGGGATCAGGACGAGTGGGATGAACTCACGAAGTTTTGGTCGGACAATCCCGTGCTTCCTGTCCCGCCAAACCGAAGAAAAAATATGGACGAGTTCGCATTGAAACTTCAGGAGAGCACGCTCGACGACAAGGTGACCGTGAGCATTGACATTGAGGAAGGCCTGACTACGACGAGTCATGTGCCGACGGGCGCGGCGTTGGCGGCGGCGCTGGCCGCGAAGCGCGCGCTGATCACCACGAAGAAGTCGGACATCGCCACGGCGGAGAGCCAGTTGCTCGTGGAGCAGAACGGGTTGCTGGCGCTGGAGGGCGAGTTGGACGCGCTGCTGGTCAGCACCTGCAAGGATGCGCAGAAGGCGGTGTCAAATGACCGCGCGAAGATGGAGGAGATGAACATTCCGCTGCGCAAGATCGGCACGCCGGCCACACAGCCGCCGGACGCACCCACGAACGTGCGCGGCAGCTATGGGGACATGAACGGCGAGGTGGACTTCCAATGGGACGGCAACGGGTTGCGCAACGTGATCTATTTCGGCGAGATCGCGGAGGATCCGGCGGGGCCGTTTGTGCAGTGCTACGTCGGCCCGCGCTCCAGTTGCACGGTGAAGAACAAGGTGCCGGGCCAGATGTATTATTTCCGCGTGGTGGTGGAGCGCAACGGAATGCGCTCGAACCCGAGCGAACTGGCGAATCACCGGGCGCGGTGAAAAGCGCGGAGCGGGGAGCCGGAGCTGGGAGCAAGAAGATGCGCTCCGGCTTGGCTCGCCCGACTCCCTGCTCCCTGCTCTCAACTCCCTGCTCTTATGTTCGACCCCACCAAGCCCGCGAACAACACGCCCGCCAACTCCACGGAGATGCGCGCGCAACTGAACGCCTTAAACCAGCTCGTGCCCGTCGGCGCGGTGCTGCCGTGGTTCAAGGACATTCCCGGCGTGCCGCCGCTGCCGGCGAACTTCGTAGAGTGCAACGGGCAGTTTCTCACCGACCCCGAATCAACACTCGACGGGCAGTTGATGCCGGACATCAACACGGGCGTGCAGCGGTTCATTCGGGGAGGCCCCAATAGCGGCGGGCTGGGCGGGATTGATTCCTTCGCCACGGCGCAGGCGGACAACACGGCCGGAGGCTCGGCGAACAATTTTGTGACCACGGACTTCAGCCCCGGTGCGCAGCCGTTCCCGCCCTACGTCACGGCGGTGTATGTCATCCGCGTGAAATGACGGGGGAAAAGCAGAAAACAAAAAGCAGAAAGCAGAAAAGGCGTCGGGAAGTTCCGGCGCCCTTTCCTCATTTCTGCTTTCTGCTTT
>JANOAS010000184.1:0-20040 GCA_031411255.1 bacterium | reverse complement strand
TCCGGAAAGTCTCCCCTCTGCACACTGGCCTCCACCGCCCCCACCTTCACGCTCCGGTCAAACTCCACCCCCGGCCGCATGACCAAATACAGCGCCACCGGAGCCAGCAGCACCGGCAGCGTCGTCGTCCAGAACCAGACCCGGCGCGGGCTGGTGAACGTGCGCACCACAGCGCGCAGGCGGGGAAAGCGGGAGTCGGGTTTCATGGGGGAGGGGCGGAGTGCTGGGTGGGGTCAGTGGTTGATGTCGACGCCGAGGCCGAACCAGTGCGCGTCGATACCTAGCGATTTGCAGCCAGGCCCCCACACCCAAGCCAGAGGTCCGAGCCCGTGGATCGACGGATTACCACCGAAGACCGGCTGACCGGCGACGGGAACAACGCATACAGCCTCGAACGAAGTGCCCCGCCAGCGGAGTTTTGCCGTACCCATCCGTCCAAGATCCGGATCCTCCTCCCTGAGCACATCGGCCACCACCTCCCCCACCGACAGACTCCGGTGAAACACCACCCCCGGCCGCATGACCACATACAGCGCCACGGGAGCCAGCAGCACCGGCAGCGTCGTCGTCCAGAACCAGACCCGGCGCGGGCTGGTGAACATGCGCACCACAGCGCGCAGGCGGGGAAAGCGGGAGTCGGGTTTCATGGTGGAGAGGGTGGGTCGGTGGGTGGGATTAGTGGCTGACGCCAACCATGAGACCGAACCAGTGAGCGTCGATGCCGAGCCATTTGACGCCAGGCTGCCAGCCCCAAACAAGAGGTCCGAGCCGGTGGATCGCCGGATCAACAGGCCAGGCCGGCCGACCGACGACGGGAACAACGCATCCAGCCGAGACCGAGCCGCCCCGCCAGTCCAGGCCTGCCGTCCCCTGCCGTACAACATCCGGAAAGTCTACCCTATCAACACTGGCCTCCACCGCCCCCACCTTCACGCTCCGGTGAAACTCCACCCCCGGCCGCATGACCAAACACAGCGCCACCGGAGCCAGCAGCACCGGCAGCGTCGTCGTCCAGAACCAGACCCGGCGCGGACTGGTGAACGTGCGCACCACAGCGCGCAGGCGGAGAAAGCGGGAGTCGGGTTTCATGATGGACGGGGCGGAGGGATGGCGGATGCCAGCCACCAGTTATCCCAGATCCGGCCCGCGTCCAAACCAGTTCACAACAATCCGGCTCCCGCCACCCTGCCCCCCTCTGTGCTCTCCGTGAGATCTGTGGTTCCCCCCGCGCCCCCGGCCAGCGCCCCAAGCCCAGGCCGCGCCGGCGGCTCCCGGAATTAGCAATGAGCAATCAACAATTTTCAATCAACAATTTCCGGAAAGCCCCGTCACCAGGCCCCGCCCTGCCAGACGGCTCCCCCCGAAAAAAAATCCGAAATCCGAAATCCGAAATCCGAAATCCGAAATCCGCCTTCCCTACGCCGGCCGCCGCACCTCCACCGTGTTGCTGCCGCGTTCATTGCCCGTATCCAGCACCACGAAAGCCTTGAAATTCACCACCGAGCCCGGCACGCCGAGACCCAGCGACGTCACCACCTCAGTCGACTGCCCCGGCAGCACGGTGGCCACCAGCACGTCATCATCCGGGTCATAGCTCTCGCCCACCGTGGCGCGCACCTCAGTGCGCTGGAGCGTCGGCTCCGTGCTGGCCGGCCACGAGAGCCGCGCCTGGTGCACCCCGGCCACCACCTCATACACTCCGCTCAGCACCACCGGGTCCGGCGTGTGGCCCGGCAGCGGCGAATACCTCGGCAGCGTGGCCAGCAGCGCATGGCCCGCCGGCAGAAAGCTCGGCACCATCGCCCGGTAGCTCTTCACCAGATCCTTCAGCTCCTCCCGCAGCAGATTCCGCTTGGAAAATTCCACCTCCAGGTCCTTCACCGACTTGTTCACCGCCCGCTCCAGCTGGATGAGGCCGATCTTTTCCGGCACCGCCGGTGGACCCACCACCGCCGCCGCCCCGCGCACATCGTCCGTCAGATTCTGCAGCGTGTAGCCCCCCGGCAGCGTGATCGGCTGCGACATTCCCGCCGGCAGCCCCGAGGCCAGCGGCGTCGCATTGCAGCGCGTCCAGACATCGATCAAATCTTCCATCGCCTTCAGCCAGGCCGCTGTCGACTCCCCCTCACCCGGCATCAGCGGCAGCATCCCCACCCACGCCGCCTCCCCTGGCGAGCCCACCAGCAGCCCCCGCAGCCTGTCGCCAAACTGGGAAAGCCTCACCCCCAGCGCCGCCTTCCGCACCTGCACATCCCCCCGCGCCGCCACGATCGCATTCTTCCGGCTCTCCAGCGTCCCCTGCAGCGTCACCCACTCCGTCCGCTTCGCCTCAAACCCCGAGCGCAGCGTGTTCCCTTTAATCACCACCCCGATCCCCCCCACCGCCACATCCACCTGCGCCCAGTGCGCCACCACCTCATCGATGGTCGTTGAAACAGAAGCATTGGATCCAGTGAAAGCCATGACAGTAAAGAGCGAAAGGTGAATGAAAAAGGGTGAACAATGAAACAACAGCCCCGGGACACCAGCCACCAGCTCCCCCGGCCCCGCAGAGCCCCTGGAAAACCCCGCGCCTCGCGCCCCAGCGTTTCCGTATTCTGACACCCCGCTCCGTCGAGTCAACAAAAACCCGAAAAATGGCTCAAAATATCAAAAAAATGCCGCCACCGAGCCGGAAAATCACGTACCCGAGCCGGAAAATACCCCCTCAGATCCGCCAAACGCCACTTCTTAACACCCAAATACCCCACCCGGCCGTCCAAGCACCACCTCCGGCTCGCCAAATGCTAAAACCTGCCAAAAAAATGGCACTTCCCGGCCCAGTAGGCTCCATTTTTCCAACCAAGCACCTCACTTTCTCCCCACCTCTCCGCATTTTCCACCCAGTCCACCCCACCTGGCCGTCAAAAACCCGCCCACCCCGGCCAACAAAAACAGCGCCGCCACCGACCGCCGCAGGCCGTGGACTGCGGAAGCTTGCTGCCGCTGTAGTGCTCGCAGCTCGCTGCGGCACCCGCGCCCCCAGTCGGTGCCCCCAGCCCGGTGCCCGCCGGCCGCAGCCAGCTGCGAGCCGAACAGCGGCAGCCAGCTTCCGCACTCCACAGTGGAACAGCGGCAGCGAGCTTCCGCACTCCACAGTGGCTCCCGCCACCCATCCCCACCCTCTGTGCTCTCTGTGCCATCTGTGGTTTCTCCCCCGCGCCCCCAGCGGCTCCCCCCAGCCGCCCCCCGGCCAGCCAACAGGAACACAGACGGGCAGCTTTCATCCGGACAGCGGGGTGGCGGGTGGGGCTAGTGGCTGACGTCAACAGTAAGGGTGCACCAGCGGGCATCGAGAAAGAGCCCCTTATCGCTCGGTCTCCAGCGCCAAATCAAGGGTCCGAACCGGTGGGGCGCAAGAATGGGAACAAAGACCGGCTGCCCGGCGGCGCGAACCAAGCAAGTGGCAGATCCCTCGCCCCCAGGCCAGTTGATGCCCGCCTCCGCGAAGCGTCCAATCTCTTCATCGTCCCACCTCGAGACCCTGAACCCCACCGCCCCAACCTTCACGCTCCGGTGAAACACCACCCCCGGCCGCATGACCAAATACAACAGCACCGGAGCCAGCAGCACCGGCAGCGTCGTCGTCCAGAACCAGACCCGGCGCGGACTGGTCAACGCCCGCACCAGAGCGCGCAGGCGGGGAAAGCGGGGAGTGGTTTTCATGGCGGCGGGGCGGGTGGGGGTTAGTAGCTCAGGTGCCCTTCGAGTTCGAACAGGCGGGCGTTAAGAGCGAGGGTTGTGTTCCCAGGATCCGAGCGCCAGCCCACGGGCCCGATCCAGTGGGGCTCTGGAAAGAAAGAGACGGCAGGCCGCCCGACGCGGGCAACCCGGCAAACGCCCACGGCCCGGCCCCCGGGCCAAAAAATCCAGACCAACAGAGCCCGCTCGCCCCGCGGACGAACCTCCTGATAGACATGATCCTCCCGAAAGACGTCAGCCCGCAGCCCACCCAAACTCTGGCTCCACTGAATCCTCACCCCCGGCCGCATGACCAAATACAACAGCACCGGAGCCAGCAGCAGCGGGAGCGTCGTCGTCCAGAACCAGACCCGCCGCGGGCTGGTCAACGCCCGCACCAGAGCGCGGAAACGGGGAAAGCGGGGAGTGGTTTTCATGGTGAGGGCGCGGGGTGACGGGCGGGGTTAGTGGTAGAGGCCGACACTGAAGCCGAACCAGGGGACATTGACAGAGACGATTTTCTCGTCCGGACCCCAGAGCCAGGCCAGCGGCCCGAACTGGTGGCTGCCCGGCTCGGGCAAAAAGGCGGGCTCCCCGCCATGGGGAACCCAGAAGGAGGCAAAAGCCCAGACACCGGGCCACTGGAGGCTGAGGGTTCCCTTCCGTCCCACCTCCGTATCGTCCTGGCGCATCGCAGTCACATTCCCACGACCCACCTCCACCATCCGGCAGAACTCCACCCCCGGCCGCATGACCAAATACAACATCACCGGAGCCAGCAGCACCGGAAACGTCGTCGTCCAGAACCAGACCCGCCGCGGACTGGTCAACGCCCGCACCACAGCGCGGAGGCGGGGAAAGCGGGGGGTGGTTTTCATGGGGGCGGCGGGGTGGCGGGTGGGTTAGTGGCGGAGGCCGACGCTGAGGCGGAACCAGTGGGCGCCGAGACTGATGTGTTTATTGCCGGGCGCCCAGCGCCAGGAGGTGGTCATCGGCAGCCTGTCTACGGGGACCAAGCAGGAAGCCCCTGCCCCGCCACCAGGCCAGGAGATGTCTGCCACGGCGTAGCGGCTGCCGTCGGAACGAACCGACCTCACCACTTTAAACGTCACAGCCCCCACCTCCGTACTCCAATCAATCCACACCCCTGGGCGCATGACCAAATACAAAATCAGCGGAGCCAGCAGCACCGGAAACGTGGTCGTCCAGAACCAGACCCGGTGCGGGCTGGTCAACGCCCGCACCAGAGCGCGGCCTCGGGGGCTGGCGCAGGCCCGCAGAATGGCGTGGAAGGTGGGGAAGTGTCGGCTGGTCGTCATGGCGGCAGGGCGGAGTGCGGGTGGTTCCGTGTGCTGGCAGAAGGCGGGGCCGGGCGTTCTCACGGTGTTGCCCGCCACGGATGATATCCGACCAGCTGCGCGTGAACAGCATTTAATTTAGCCAGAGGGTGCCCCCTCCGCCCCGGCCTGGTCCCCGCAGCCCGGTGCCCGGCGGCGCTTGGAGGACCAAGCGGCCCTACCTTTCCCGCCGCGTCCTCCACACGCAAGGTAGGGCAGGCTGGTCCTCCAGCCGCCGCAATGCCCCAAGCCCGCGCCCCGAGCCGGTGCCCCCACCTCGGTGCCCGCCGGCCGCAGCCAGCTGCGAGCCGAACAGCGGCAGCAAGCTTCCGCACTCCACAGTGGCTCCCCGCCACCCATCCCCACCCTCTGTGCTCTCTGTGCCATCTGTGGTTCCCCCCCCGCGCCCCGCCGGCCCCGGATGATAAACCTCCCGCGCCGCTTGCACAGGAAGAAATGGCGCTCCGGGCCCCGGATGCTCGGCCAGAAGTCTCCCCCTTGCTTTCCGCCGGGACCTGCTGCCGCCAGAACCCGGCGGCAACCTCCCGAGCGCCTTGCTTTGCGCCGGGTGTGCAGTTACCAGTCCGGCACCATCTGGTTCCCCCTTGCTCCCATGCCCGCACTTCAACCCAGCCCCTCGAACAACACGCCCGGCGCGGTCCCCTGGATTCTGTCTCTGCCTGGGAGGCGACCGTGGCTGAGCTGGGGGATGGCATTGGTCGCCATCTTGTTAACTGGATGCGCGTTTGCTCCGGGCAGACTCCAGCCCCCGATCAGAGTGGCGCTCCTGCCCTCGGATGTCGGGATGGATGTCGGCTCAAAGTTGTGGAATCGCTGGACCTATCTGGGCACAGATGCTGCGGGGCATCACTTCCGATACGGGTATCACCGCGGCAGTCGCATCAAATTTCGGAATTTCGTGATTGCTGATTCTGGCTTGCGACTTCATTTCCGGCCCCTCCAGCCACAGGCTGTTCCAAAGTCCGGGATTAAAGCCGAGCCTGTCTGCGTCAATGAGAACATTGTGGGCTTTCGGCTCCCCGCCCCGGAACCCGCCCTTCCGTTACTTCGGTTTGTTCGCGGGGCGTCATTCCCCGCCCCGCCCAACCCATGAACGAAATCCAAAAGAAACTGCCCAATACTGCGCGCGGCTTCGGCATCGTGGCGTACTACCTGTTCCTCCTCTGGATGGCTTCGACCGTGCCAATTCTGCATGCAGTGCTTGTGGACCGCGCTCTTGAATCGACGCGAGACCCCATTCTGTTGCCCATTCCATTCCTTTGGCTCAAGCAGCTTTCCGAATTGGGAGGACCGCTGGCCGCAGCAGTTGCCCTCTGCGGCTTCTGGCTGTACTTCCACCCGAAACAGGTCCTCGGGATTACGGTTGCTCTGACCGTTGCACTGCTCCTGTTCACCACGGTCTACGGCTGCTATGCGGCCATCCTCCTTTCGTCGGAGCTGAACCATTCCATGTTTACCGCCCGCTTTTTCAAACCCGCTCCCTGAAGCGCCCGGAGCGCTTTTCACCTCCGCCCCCACACTCTCTCCCGTCCCCTTTTTCCCACCTCATGCCCGCCTTCACCCTGCCCTCCGACTACCCGCGCATCCGTCGGGTGCACAGTTTCCACGAGCTGGTGACGGCCCGGTTTGAAAATGGGGTGAACGCGCTGTGCTGGGAGCGGGTGCTGCCGGGGGACTTTGGTGAAGTGGTGCGGCTGCTGGGCGAGACGGGGGAGGGGATGGAGACGCTGGACGAGGCGCGGCTGCAGGCGCTGCCCGTGGCGGGGGAGGCGGGCCGGGAGGCCATCCGGGTGCTGCTGGAGGACCTGCGGCTGCTGCGGGAGCAGGAGCGGGACCCGGTGCTGAACTGCATCCGCGCCTACCCGCGGGATGAGGAGCCGGGGCCGGTGCGGACGGATGTCTTTTCCTTTCACGCGGACAGTGCCCCGGTGGAGGCGGACACGTGGCTGTGCACTTACCACGGCGCGCCGAGCGAGGGACTGCGCAATGACGAGGCGCAGCGCCGGGTGGATGTGCCGGAGATCCGGGCGGAGCTGCTCGGGCGCTTCGGCGGGGAGGATGATGCGGACTTTCGGGAGCACCTGGCGGAGCACTGCTATGACCTGCACTACGCGCCGGCGGGGGAGGCGCGGGTATTTTCCTTCGGCGTGGGGAACCTGTGGCGCATAGCGGTGGAGCACCCGGGGAGCGCGGTGCCGCCGTGTGTGCACCGCGCCCCGGAGACGGCCCCGGGCGATCCGGCGCGGCTGCTGCTGATCTGCTGAGGCCCGCCGGGGCGTGTGGCGCGGGGTTTTTCCCCGGCTGAGGGGGAGCGCGAAACACGTGTGAAGCGGCGTTTTACAAACGGGAGCGGCCCCCTAGACTGGCGGGGAATGAGCCAGGCAAATCTGCGTCACGTGCCCGCTGTCGAGAAACTGCTCCAGGCCCTGGGGACGGTGGAGGGTCTGCCGCGTGCGCTGGTGCTGGCGGAGGTGAGGGCGGGAGTGGCGCGGATGAAGGAGGACATCCTGGCGGGGGCGGAGCCGGCGGAGTTCCCCGAAGTGGTGCGCGGGATGCGGGCGCGGCTGGAGCAGCTGGCGCGCACGCGGCTGCAGCCGGTGATCAACGGAACGGGGGTGATCCTGCACACGAACCTGGGCCGGGCACCGCTGGGGCCGGGGGTGGCGGGATTTCTCCACGGCATGGCGGAGGGCTACTCAAACCTGGAGCTGGACCTGGACTCCGGGGAGCGGGGCCGGCGCGGCGCCTTTCTGGAACGCGGCCTGGCGCTGCTGTGCGAGGCGGAGGCGGCCACGGTGGTGAACAACTGCGCGGCGGCGCTGGTGCTGGTGCTGCGGCTGCTGGCGCGGGGGCGAAAAAATGAGGTGATCATCTCCCGCAGTGAACTGGTGGAAATAGGCGGCGGGTTCCGCATCCCGGACATTCTGGAAACCAGCGGCGCGAAGCTGCGCGAGGTGGGCGCAACGAACAAGACGACGCTGGCGGACTACGAGGCAGCCATCGGGCCAAAGACGGGGCTGATCCTAAAAGTGCACCGGTCGAACTTTTTCATCGAGGGCTTCACCGACTGGCCGTCCACGCCGGACCTGGCGGCGCTGGCTGGGAAGCACGGGCTGCCCTTTGTCGAGGACCTGGGCAGCGGAGCCATGGTGGCGACGGAGGCGCTGAACACGCTGGAGCACGAACCGACGGCGGCGGAGGTGCTGCGCGGCGGGGTGGACCTGGTGTGCGTGAGCGGGGACAAGCTGCTGGGCGGCCCGCAGGCCGGGGTGATCGCCGGCCGGGCGGACCTGGTGGCGAGGCTGAAGAAGGAACCATTTTTCCGCGCCCTGCGGTGTGACAAGCTGGTGCTCGGCGCGCTCCAGGAAACGGTGGCGGAGTACCTGGACGGCACGCCACACGTCCCCGCGCTGGCCATGCTGCGTGCGACCACAGCAGAGCTGGCCGCGCGGGCGGAGCGCCTGCTTTCCCTGCTGCCGGAGGAATGCCGGAGCGCCGTGAGCGCAGGCACAGGCACCTCCCGCTGCGGCGGCGGGACGATGCCGAAGTCCGCCCTGGCCTCGGTGACGCTGGACTTCACCCCCGCTCGCGGCACGCTGGAGGCGCTGGCGGCGAGGTTCCGCCTGGGGGCAGTGCCGGTGGTCGGGTTCATCGAGGGGGGCGTGTACAAGCTGGACCTGCGCACCGTGCTGCCGCACCAGGATGAGGCGCTGGCCCGGGCCATCACCGCCGTGCTCACAAAATGATCCTGCACGCCCGCCACCACCGCATCGCCTGGCCGCGCCGTCCGCTGGTCATGGGCATCATCAATGTGAACGACGACTCCTTTTCCGGAGACGGCACGCTGGATGTGGAGGAGGCCCTGGACCGCGCCGCCCGCATGGTGGCGGAGGGGGCGGACATCATCGACGCCGGAGCGGAGAGCGCCCGCACGAACCGCGAGCCAGTGACGGTGGCGGAGGAAATCCGGCGGCTGGCGCCGTTCATCGAGGGATTCCGCCGCCGCAGTCCGGGGTGGACGCCGCGGGACGGGGCGCAGGTTTTTCCCCCACTGCTGTCACTGAACACCTGGAGGCCGGAAGTGGCGGAGGCCCTGCTGCCGCTGGGCGGGGACATCCTGAATGACATCGGAGCCCTGCCCGACGACCGCAATGCCCGCCTCTGCGCCCGCCACGGCGCAGCGCTGCTCATCATGCACAGCGTGGGCCAGCCAAAGGTGCCGCACACGCACGTCGGCTACGTCGACATCATGGAAACACTGGACGCGTTTTTCACCGGGAAAATCGCCCTCGCCCGCGCGGCCGGGCTGGCGGACGAGCAGATCATCCTGGACCCGGGCATCGACTTCGCCAAGCAGCGCGGGGACAACCTGCGCATCTACGCGGAGCTGGAGCGCCTGAACCGCTTCGGCCGGCCGGTGCTCCTGCCGGTCTCGCGCAAGACGGTCATCGGCCGGGTGCTCGACCTCCCGCAGCCCACGGACCGGGATGCCGGCACGCTGGCCTGCGTGGCCAGCGGACTCGTGCGCGGCGCAGCCATCTTCCGCGTGCACGCCGTGGCCCCGGCGGCGCAGGCGGTGAAAATCCTGCACGCACTCCAGGCTGCGCAGCCCTCCGGCGCTTGAGCCCCGCTCACTCCGGCCTGGCCGGCAGCGCGTGCGCCCGCATCAGCTCCGCCGTCTCCCGGTCCGTCTGGTCTGCGCTGGCCGCCAGTGCGGCGATCACCCCCGGCTGGTCCTGCGGACGGTTCTGCCCCAGCTTGTATTTGCCCTCCAGCCGCGTGATCTCGATCTCCACGCCGACAATCCCAGCCATGAGCCGGTCCCTGTATTCCACCGGCATCTCACCCGGCCAGCGTGGCTCCCGCGGGACCTCGTAGAACTCCACCAGCTCATGCAGCATGCCGGCGAACCGGGCGGGATCGCTCACCAGGCGCGGCACTCCATAGGCGTGCACGGCGGTGTAGTTCCACGTCGGCACCGAGGGATGCGTCCCATACCACACCGGGGAAATGTAAGCGTGCGGCCCGGTGAAAATGACGAGGACTTCCTGCCCGTTTTCAAAATGCCGCCACTGCGGATTTCCCCGCGCCATGTGCGAGACCAGCGTCCCGTGCGGCCCCGCCCCTTCGCGCAGCAGCACCGGCAGGTGCGTGGCGTGGGGAATGGATCCATCGTGCGTGACGATGGTGGCGAAACTGTGCCTCCGCATGAAGGCGGCCAGCTCGGCGCTGTCGTGGACCTGGAATGGGGCGGGCGTGTACATGGCGGACGTTGCTGTTCCGCCCTTCACTGTTCAACACCCGAAATCACCGAGGCTCGTCCAATTTTGGACAGTCTCGCGATCTCGGCTGCGTTCAGGGCCCTGTCAAAGACGGCGACTCCGCCGATCCAGCCGGTGAAGCCGACGCTGCGGGAGCTGTGGATGACCCGGCCAATGGTGAAGGGGCCGCCGCTTTGCGCATCGGCAGGGGCGTAGATCCCGTGCGGATACCACCACGGATTCAGCCGCACATCAGCCAGGTCCCGGCTCGCAGCCGACCACACACCATCGGCGGCCTTGCGGAAGGTCACTTTCACACGCGTGTAGCGGAACTCCTGCAGCTCGATTCGCTCGTCGGGCTTTTCGGAGAGCACCTTCACCGATACCGGGGTGCCCTCCGGCGGGTTGTAGACTTGATCCTGCGGAAAGCCGGCATCTTCATCAGGCTGGATCCCGGGCTGCTGGCGGAGCACCCCCTGGCGCCAGGCGTTGTAAATCGGAGGGATCTTCGTTTTCACATCGGATTCCCAGCGCTCGGAGGGCAGCCCGTTCAGCCAGCCCGTCAGCTCGTGCCGCTCGTAATCAAACGTCATGGCGAAGGCCTCCCAGGCCGCGTCCAGCACATCTGGAAGCGCATCTGCCGGAATGGCAGGCGACTGGTGTTCCGTATTGGACTTGTGCATGGCGTAGATGTAGCCAAACGACTGGGCTCCGTTCTCAGACACATGGCCGCAGGCGGCTCCCTCCTTGTTCAGCCCGGCAAACAGGGCGTACTGCCGCTGGCCACGTTCGACCTTCCTGATCCCCTCGGTTGTGGATTGTTTCAGATCAGTGCCTTCATGCCAGATGCCAGCCAGCGCATGATTTCCGCTCTCACGAATGGCCCAGACGATCACCGAGACTGATTTGCCTGGCCCCTTAATGTCAACCGGCGAATCATGCAGCCGCGCACGTGGCACGCAGAGAAACGGGCGAAACGTGGCGTCCGCCTCTTTGCAAATGCGGATGGCCTGTCCGAACGGGCCACGTCCCAGCAGGGGGAAATCTGCGTAGGTGGCTTCACGCCCCTCGCCCCAGTAGTCCTTGATGTAGTTCCCGGCATCAAGTGCGAAGTCGTTCGTCGCGCCGCGTGGCACATGCGCTGTGAAACGGTGCGAGCCCTCTGGTTCACGCTTGACGAAATCCCAGAACGCAACGCAACCGGGGGTGTGCGTGACGATGGCGACGCGGTCGCTGTTGGTTTCCCCGGCATGAACCGGGAAGGCAAGCGCCAGGAGCAGTGTGATGAGTTTCATGATTTCAGTGCTGCGCGATCAAGGTCCCTGTGCGGCTCGTCTGGCACATCAGACTACTGGCCCGTTTGCTCCAGCGTGACGTTGTCGATGAAGTACGCCGTCTTCTTGTCGGCCAGCGAGCCGAACAGCAGGTAGCTGGCGGCATTCCACTCCGGCTTGCACGGGATGTCCCTGAACTCCTTCTTCGTGCCGTCTTCTCGGGTCAGAGCGATGTTGTATTTGCCGCTGCTGGTCGTGGCCGTGATGGCGATGCGGCACCATTCGCCGGGCCTGATGTCGGCCAGGGGGACGCTCTTTCCATTGTTGGCGACGAGCTTCCCGTTAACGCAGCGCACGTAGGGGCCGGCGGCGAACTCGCCACCTTTCACGCGCATCTCGAAGAACCAGTCGGCTCCGGGTTGTGCCATGATGTCGAAGCTGGCGTGGAAGGTGCCAGCTTCCCACTTCGGGTAGAGGTCGAGCACGGGATCGTAGGTGTGGACGAGGCCGGGCATGTCCTGCGCTTTCAGGCTGCGCTTGGAAACGCCACCGATTGGCGATGCGGCTTCTTCGCTGACGCCGAATCCTTCACCCATGTCCTTTTGTTCACGGGGACGATCACACTTGGCACTGCGGATTCCGAGCACTCCGAGTGGTGCGGATTCAAAGTTCTGATCCACCTTGTACGGCGGCGACGGCCAGGGGCGGGCGTCGGTGTCCCAGTTCGGATAGACGCTGCCCTTCGCGGCGAGTTCGACCCACGCGGCATCGTTTTTGCGCACGCCGGCGAGCGTGAGGTCCCAGGGCTTGAAGCCGATCTTCCCGGCCGGTGAGCCGGGCTTGAGCCGGAAGTCGCGTTTGGCGATGTCCTCAAACATCGGATCGGCAAAGATGGTGCCGGAGTCGCGTCCGAGCTTGCGCCACTCTTCCCAGGTGTAGTGGGCTTTCGTGAGCAGCGCCGGTATTTTGCCATCCGTGGGCCAGTAGAGGTTGTTTTTGAAAATGGCGGTGTCTTTCGGCTCGCCCCGTCCCGGTGGGTCGTTGAGTTTCCAGTTCCAGTCACCGCCATCGAGCAGGGGCACGTCCGACTCCCACACGACGATGTTGCGCTCGTATTTGAAGCGGAGACGAGGCTCGTTTCGGGAAGCCTGCACCTGTGCGGTATGTCCGAAGGCGAAGATGTTGTTTCGCACCGTGTTAAAGTAGCCTTAGTGCTGGTGGAAGCCGGCGTTCCATGTGTCGTGCACGAGATTGTTTTCCATCAGGGTGTCGGCGCTGCCTTCGTCATTGTAGAGCCCCCAGCCGCCGTAGCGGTGACTGACGATGTGATGCACATGATTTCCGCGCAGGACCGTCCCGGGCGAGGTGCCGAGGCCGTAGTAGCCGCCCATGTCGCTGAGGTAGCCCCAGCCGAGGTGATGGATGTGATTGTTCTCCAGCAGAGTTTCGCGCGAGGAGGTGTCGCCATAACCCCAGTTCCACCCGGCGCTGACTCCGGTGTAGTAGAGATCTCCGATGTCGCAATGCAGGATGGAGCAGTGCTGCGTGTGCGTCATCACGACGCCGCAGGCGCTCGGATGCAAGCGACCGCCATGCTGGATGATGCAGTCATCCACGACGATGTGGTGATTCACGCGCTCATCGCCCGGCCTGTCGGTCTCGCCAATGCGCACGCCGCCCCCACCGAGATCGTGCAGGTGACAATGGACGACCTGGGAGTCGGCGCAGCCATTTTTGAAATAGATCGCGTGCCGGCCGGTGTGGGCCACCCCGCAGTTCTCAAAGCGGATGCCGCTGCTGTCCTCGATCTCGATGGCACCATCGGTCTTCGTGGAGGCCTGACCATCGTGCAGGCCATCCGCCGGATACAGGTAGCGACCAAAGTGAAACGCGATGCCTTTGAACTGCACGTCTTTCGCACCTTTGATGGTGATGAACTTGTCCGCCACGGGGGCGATGACCTCGGCTTTCGTCATGTCTTCACCGGGCTGCGGCATGTAGAGCACCTCGCCCGCAGCGGCGTCGAGAAACCATTCGCCCGGAGCGTCCAACGCCGAACGGAAATTCTCCATCCAGTAGCGCTGGTCCGGCTCGAACTCGACGAAGGGGTAGGCCGCCCGGCCTTTGATCCGCACAGCCAGCGAGGCATCATCCAGCGCCTTGATGCGGCATTGTCCCACGGCCCAGGCATGAGTCACGGTGATCAGCGCCTCATCACGCTGCTCTGCCGCGATCGCTTTGATCACGTCATACTGCTCCTGCGCCACGGAGAAGGCGTGGAAGTTCATGTCCTTCGTCAAACCAGGGAATACACCGGCTCCCACGGCATCCGTGATGTGGAAGAAGCCCTTGTTCGGGGTCCGCGCACGGGTGGCGAGGCGGCCGTTGATCCAGAGTTGCTCAAACTTCCACGCCTTGTCCGGCAGCGCGGCCTTCCAAAGGCCGGCTCCCGTTCTTGTCCAGCCGGTGATCGCCCTGCCTCCGGAAAACACGGGCTTTGCTCCGGGAACCGCCAGCCAGGTTGTCTGGGAGTCAGCTGCATCAAGCTGGAGCGCCCCAGTCATGGCGTAAGTGCCGTCCGCCACGATGATACGGCTCGGCTTCGCCGCCGTGCGTGCTGCGGCAGCGGCGGCGGCTGGTGAGTTGATGGGGCCGGTCGGGGAGAGCTGGATGTCAGCCGCCTGAATGAACCCGGCAGCAGCCAGCCAGAAGAGCAGAATTTTACGCATAAGACTGAATCGTTGTGCAGGAGGTCGGGATTTGCAATTTTACGGGCATGCAATCGTTCCCGCGGCGCCGGTGTGAGATCTCATGCGAGAAGGCCGGCTGTGGGCCTGCCGCCGTCGGTGATCGGCACCGGTCGTGCGCCGTCGAGCAGCTCGTGGCCGGGATTGATGCCGAGGGCGGCGTGGATGGTGGCGTGGAAGTCGGGGATGCTGACGCTGTTCCCTGCGGATGTACAGGCAAATCCTGCGGCCGCAGCGACCAAGAGGGCACACCGCGCCAGCAGGCAGGCCTGGCGGAGGAGAGTTGGCACCTGGCGTGGAAAAACCATGGTGCGAGCATAGTGCTTGCGGGATGAGCCACCATTGTCCGGGTGGATAGTGGCGCTTTGCCGCAATGCGTCCACTGTTTCACCGCAGATGCCAGTCCTTCGCCATCCCGTTAGCCTGTGTGTTGCACTCTTCGCGGGTGCGGCCCCGCTGGCGGCTGCCGATGTCCTGGAGACGGTCGCCGCAGCACGCAATCTTCCTTTTTCATCCGCCGCCGCCGGACAGGAAGCGAAGCTGAGCGGTGTCGTCACCTACCTGCGCGACATCCCGCAGGACTTCAATTTCTATCTCCACGATGCCACCGGCGGCGTGATGGTCTATCCGGTGGACCGCACGCCTCTTCAGCCCGGGCGGCGCGTCACAGTCACGGGCGTGACAGCGATGTCTGTGCATGGTCTGCGGGTCACGGGCGCCTCCGTTGATCCCGGTGAAACGGGCACCCTGCCCGAGCCGCTGAAAACCACGATGTCCGACGTACTGGCCGGGAAGCATGAGGGCTTGTTCGCTGAAATGGAGGGCGTGATCCGGGTCGTTCGCCTGGAGTCGCCGGAGATTCAGCCGCAGCGGCTGGCGCTTGATTTTGGCAGCCGCAATCGCCGGCTCACTGTCTGGATCACGCGTTATGCCGGAGCTGAATCGAGGTTTTCACCCGGCGCCAAAGTCCGCGCTCGCGGCGTCGTAGTGCGCTGGAAAAATCCTCGAGGGCAGACGCAGAGCACCAGCGTCCTCGTGAATTCCGTGGACGACATCGTGGATGTCGCTCCACCCGGCGTGCCGCTTCAGCAATCGCTCTCCGACCTGCAACTGTGGAGCGGTCCTGACGAACCAGCTGGCCGCGTCGCCATGAGCGGAGTCGTCACATATTGCCGGCCCGGAGACTTGCTCGTGGTGCAGGATGGCGAGCGTGCGATTCGGGTTCGCCCCGCCGGGGCCGAGAAAGCCGCCGTGGGCGACACTGTGGAAGTGAAAGGCTTTCCGGTGCTGGGTGAATACACCGTGGAACTGGAAGACGCTAGTGTGGACAACACGGGCTGCGGCATCACGCTGCCGCCAGGGGTGTTTCGCGATGCTGCGTCCGTGCTGGCCGGCCCTGGCCTTGTGGATCGCGATGCACGTCTGGTGCGTGTCACCGCGATGTTGCGCGAACTGCGGGAGCGCGCTGACTCTCAGGCTCTAGAGATGAATTCCGGCGGCATCACCTTCACTGCATTCCTGCCTTCCGGCGCAGCCCTGCCTGATGGTCTCGCCGCGGGCGCGGAATTGCGACTGACGGGCATTTGCTCGCTGCATCTGAGCGATGAACGCCGTCGCCTGGGGCGTCCGCCGGGGCAGTTCAGCCTTTTGGTTTCCGGGCCCGGGCAGGTGGAAATTTCCCGCCCTGCGCCGTGGTGGAATCGCTCCCGGTTGCTTGCGGCTGTCGCCATCATTGGTCTTGCGGCACTGCTCGCCGCGTTGTGGGCGACGCTCGCCGGTCGGAAAAATGCGCTGCTTCGCGCGGAGATCAGCCGTCGGGAAAGGGCGGAGCAACAACTCGCCAATGACCGCCGCCGCGTCGCGGGGGACCTGCATGATACGCTGGAGCAAACCCTCCTGGCCGCCGGGCTGCAGCTCAACGCCGCCGGCCGCACGCTGACAGCGCAGCCCGAAGCCGCCGCCGCACGCGTGACTCTGGCCAGTCAACTCGTCGCCCGCGGACGCCAGGAAGTTCGCGATGCCGTTTGGGACCTGCATGCCGGCGCCGTTCGTTCTCATTCGCTCGCAGGCCTGCTTGCAACCGCCTGCACGGAGGCAGCTGCCAGCTCGACTGCGGAGGTTTTCCTTTTCACCGAAGGCAACGAGCCGCCGCTGCCGGCACTCATTGTCGCGCAAAGTGTCCGGTTCGTGCGCGAAGCCGTGACCAACGCCCTCAAACACGGCTCACCCCAACACGTCCGCGTGACCATGAACGCTGCCCCGGAATTCCTGACGCTCACCGTGGCCGACGATGGCTGCGGATTTCAAATCGCCAACGCTCCCGGACCGGACACCGGCCACTTTGGCCTCGGCAGCATGCGGGAACGCGTCCAGAGGCTTGGCGGCAGTCTCGACATCACCAGCATGCCGGGCACCGGCACCACCATCACCGCCCGCATCCCGATTCCGTCATGAAACCGCGCATACGCATCCTCCTCGCCGACGATCACGCCATTGTGCGCATGGGCCTGAAAACCGTCTTCGAACTTGAGGCCGATCTGCAGGTCGTCGCCGAAGCCGCCACTGCCGACGAGACCGTCGCCGCTCACGGCGCCTGCAAACCTGACATCACCCTGCTGGACCTCCGCATGCCCGGCAGCGGCCTCGAAGCCCTCCGCCGCATCCGGGCCCAATCGCCCCGCGCACGCATCCTCGTCCTGACCACCTCCGAGCTTGAAGAGGACATTCATCGGGCTCTGTCGGATGGTGCCAGTGGCTACGCGCTGAAGAGCATTCCGCCCGAAGAGCTTGCCGGGGCCATTCGTGCCGTCCACGCCGGCGGCCGCTGGGTCCCGGCAGACATCGCCCGCAAACTCGCCGACCGAGCCTCTGCACCTGACCTCTCGCCGCGCGAGCGAGAAGTCCTCGACCTCGTCATCAAAGGCCTGACAAATCCCGAGATCGCGACCGCTCTCGGCATCTCCTTCGGAACCGCCAAAGCCCACATCCGGGCCATCCTCGCCAAGCTCCAGGTCAGCGACCGCACCGAAGCCGCTGCCGAAGCCTGCCGGCGTGGGCTGGTGGAATGAAAGGACGCTGCAGAAAAAGGCTCTAGCTCCACGCCCGTCCAAATTCGCCCGGGGAAATCAACGGGAGCAGCTCGATGCACGTTGCGCTTTTCCTGATTGGAAGGGCGACTTGAGCCGAGTAGCGTGGGCGCACTATGAAAGCCATCCTCGTACTTGCCCTCGCGTTCGTTTTTCCTTTTTGCCTCCTGGCCGAAGAGGCGGTGCCCGAACCGGCGCGACTGAAACAGCTCGACGCCTACTGGGCAGAGGTATCCAGGGCTGTGGGCGCCGGGGATTTTATGGCTTACGAAGCGACGTGCCATCCGGAGGGAGTGCTCGTCTCCGGATCGAAGAAGACCAGTTCCCCGCTGGCCGACGCCCTGAAGCGCTGGAAAAAGGAGTTCGACGCCACACGAAACGGCGAGATGAAGGCCAGCGTGACTTTTAAGTTTTCCCAGCGTTTCGGCGATGCGACCACGGCTCATGAGACGGGCATGTTTCTCTACTCCGCCACCGGCCCCGATGGGAAGGAAACTCAGGAATACATCCACTTCGAAGGATTGCTCGTGAAGCGCGATGGTCGCTGGAAGATTCTGATGGAGTATCAAAAATCCAAAGGCACCCGTGCGGAGTTCGACGCACTTTGACGAGAGGGAAGTTTCATGGCTGATCGGGCAAGTCAGCGTTTTCCCATCGGTGAAAAGCGTCGCCTGCTCCGGCATGGAAAACGCCGGTGTCTCGCGCACGATGCCCGCAAGAGCAGCGGGCTTGGTTTCCCCGGCGTTGCGGCCGCGCAGCCGGAGCGTGATCGGCTCGCCGGGAGTGATTCCGTCAATTACGCTTGCGCACGTACTTTGGCGATAACGGGCAGCACTTCGCTCCAAGGCACGTCATGTGGTGCGGTTTTGTTCTTCACCGCCACTGCGGCCGTGGCTCCGGCGGCTTCGCCCATGGCGACGGCGTTGCCCGTCACGCGGTAACTCGCGTGGGCGATGAAGTCGCCGCTGATGCAGCGTCCGGCCATCAGCAATCCGTCCACGTCGCGGGCGATGAGGGCGCGCAGCGGAATGTCGTAGGGTTTGGTTTTCACGCCGGCGTTGCCATAGGCCGCCTTCTTGTTGTGTGCTGGCGTGAGGGCATGGATGTCCACGTTGAAGGTGGCGCGCACCACGGCGTCCTCGTGGCGCGCACCGTTTGCGAGATCATCCTGGCCGACGACGTAGCGGCCGCGAATGCGGCGTCCATCGCGAATGCCAATCTGCTCCGCAGTCGCGGCGATCTGCACGCCTTCCCATGCACCGCCGAGTTTGCGCAGGGCGCGGATGATTTTGTGCAGTTCCCCACGGGAGCGCAGGGTGGCCTCGGTCACTTGTGCGGCGTCCGTGGCGTTGATGCCGTATTCGTGGTTCATCATCGTGAGCAGCAAATTGTCGCGGATGTGAAAAAGGATCGGCGAGCCGTAGCTGGGTTCGATCCCGGCGCGGCGAATTTCCGAAATGAGGGAGCGCTTCTGCTGGTCAGGGGCGGCGCTGGTGTCGTGAAGGATCCCGGTGAGGGCGCTCGCGTCCTTCACCACGAGCAGCGCACACATGCTCATGGGCTGGCACGGGCAACCTTTCGCTTCGCCGATCTCAAACTCGCAGCCGGCGAGGGCGCCGAGGTCGCCATCGCCAGTCGTGTCGATGAAGACTGGCGCACGCCATGCCTGACGACCGGATTTTGATTCCGTGATGATGGTCGTAAGTTGCCGTCCCTCACGATAGGCTGCGGCGATGCGAGTGTGCAGTTGCACCTTCACACCTGCCGCCGCGCACAACTCCTCCAGCAGCACCTTCATTTCCTCCGGGTGATAGCTCAATGCATTCATCGCTTGCCCGTGGATGGCATCGCGTTCGCGCAGCCGGCGGACGAGTTCCACGTTGAAACCAGGCTTGTCAAAATCGAGCAGGTAGCCGAGCAGCGATGATGTCCAAACGCCACCGAGAGCGCCGTGCAGTTCAAACAGCCGGACTCTGGCTCCGGCACGTGCTGCGCTGATCGCTGCGGTTACGCCCGCCGGGCCGGCGCCGCAGACAATGACATCTGCATCGCTGATGAGCGGCAGGATGTGGGCGTCTTCACTGTATTGGCCCTCCATTTGTGGCGACTTCGCAGCATCGGCGGAACCTTGGCCCAGCGCCGCGAGAGTTGCCGCTCCGCTGAACGACGTATGGATGAACTGGCGTCGGTTTATCTGAGAAGAGTTTCTGTTCATGGGGTTGATGAGATGATCGGTTGCTTCGTGATGATAGATGTCGCCGAGAGTTCCTCCGCATTCAACGCCCGATTAAACACAGCCACGCCACCAATCCAGCCTGTGAAACCGACGCTGCGTGAGCTGTGGATGACGGGGATGGCTTTCTGCACGTTGTCCTGCCAGAGGCCGCTTGAAACGTAACCATTCAGCCCTCCCCCTGCGCCTGCAGGCTGCGCTCGCGTCACTTTGTTAAGATTTCTTAATAAAAGGGTGGCCAAACCGCCAGTGTCCCAGCATGGTGCCCACTGCGAGCGAAGCCTCGTTTCCATCCCTCCGAGCCGCAGTTGTTGGCAATGCCGCAGCCGAGGCCGAGCTGGCTGTGCTGCTCGCGCTCCCA
>JANOAS010000183.1:0-2072 GCA_031411255.1 bacterium | reverse complement strand
GGTCACCGGCAGATGCTCCTTCACCGGCTTCAGCGCCCGCAGTTCCGCCTCCGTCACTTCCGGCTCCAGCGCCGCCTCCAGCAGCGCCCGCCGCTCCTCCGCGCTCAATTCCCCTCCCGCCGCCTTCTTTCCGGCAGGTTTCCCCGTGGCCCCATTCTCTTGTTTCCTCCGCGGCATGGCTGGTCTGGCATCGTTTCCCTCGCCCACCCTCAACGCGGCGGGCTGTCCCTTTCCTGGACACTTTCAGACTACGCCGCGTTCATAAAAATCTTTCAGCCCCCGCGTGGCGCAGCCGCAGCTCCCCAAGGAACGAGACTTTGCAAGTCTCGCCGAGCCTCAAGACTCGCGCACCGCCTCTCCTGAAAGCAAACATCCTTGCTCATCACTCGTCAATCCCTCCCCTCACAATGCGCCCCCGCCACGCAAGGTGGGGCGAGGCTCCCGCCGAGCCGCATCGCCCCAAGCTCCCGCCGCACCTCCGCATCCATTCCGAGATCCCAAAGCCGCATGCCCCTTGTCCCCGCCCTTTGGTCCCAGCAGGTGGCCTGTTGGTCCTGGTTTTGCCCTGGTTCATCCATTTTCACCTTCGGACCGCATTTCTTTGCTCGCCAAACCGCCAGCGCTCGCTAGCATCCGGGACCGATGCCCGCCCGTTACAAGTCAGCCACACCGAAGGATTCCTCCGCCGTCTGCGGCTTCGAGGACGCCGCGACGCGCCGGAGCGCCCCTTTCAAAAGCGAGGCCACGCTGCGGACCCTGGGCGCAGCGAAGGACAACGTTTCCGCCCGGCCCGTACTGCTCTTTTACAGCACGTTGATTCCCGTCTGCATCTGGTTTCCCGGAAAAAGCAAAAACGCCAGCGCCAAAAGCGGCCTCCGCAGGCGCCCCATTTTTGAAGCCAATTGCATCCCTGCCGCATGAAGCTCCTCAAGAACCAAGGATCCGACCGCGTCATTGATGAACTCCGCACCAGCCTGGCCAAGGGCGGCGGTCTCGATGCGGCATCTCCTGCTCTTTCTCTCTTTGCCTTTGGTGAATTGCGCGAAGTCCTGCGCCGGCTCTCCGGCTCACGCCTCATTGTTCCTCACCCTCAAGCAGACGCTCAATCCCTTCTCGGCTCCGATGCCGACCGTGGCTCCCGAAATCAGCTTTCCACCCACAAGCTCGCCTGTGACCTCGCCGAATGGCTGCGCAAAGCCGTTGAAGTAAAAACCGCTCCCAGCCCGCTCCCGCAAGCAACCCTGGTAGCAAAGAACGCTAACGGCACGCCCGCCAAAGTCATCAGCGGCAACTGCCCGCTTACCACTGACGGCCTCGGCATCACGCCCGCCAATCAGTTCAGTCTGGTTCAGGCGACCGAAACACCGGAAGAATCCCAGCTGCTGGCCGGGTGGTTCACGCAAATGTGGAACGCCTTGCCTGCTTCCTCCGACGGCAAGGCCGCGCTGCTCGCACAACTCGACCAGCTCACCGCCAATCGCGAGCCTTCCCTGATTTACCTCCTCACCATCTACCACCTCTTCAAGGATCGCGGGGACGAACTCGACGAGGACAAAATCGTCAAATCCGCCACCGGCATCCGCGAAACCGTCGTTTGGAAAAAGCTCTTCAAGTTTCAGCGGGATGGCGTCATCGGCGCCATTGACAAACTGGAGCGCCTCGGAGGCTGCATCATCGCCGACAGCGTGGGCCTCGGGAAAACCTTCGAAGCCCTCGCCATCATCAAATACTATGAGCTGCGCAATGACCGCGTGCTCGTCCTCGTGCCCAAGCGGCTGCGCGACAACTGGACGCTTTACAAAACCAACGACCGCCGCAACCTCCTCGCGCCCGATCGGCTGAACTACGATGTCCTGAACCACACCGACCTCTCCCGCGACGGCGGCAAGTCTGGAGACATAGAACTCTCCCACGTCAACTGGGGCAACTACTTCGACTGTGTCACAATATCACTTGCGCCAGATGAACAAGCATGGAAGAGTGCGTCGGCTTTGAAGTCCCTGCCGCAATTCCGAGGCAAGTGATTGAGCCCTAATAAAAAATGACGCCACTCCCAACTTCAGGTTGGGCCG
>JANOAS010000182.1:0-19180 GCA_031411255.1 bacterium | reverse complement strand
CCCGATGAAAATTTCCCGCTTTCACCCGCCGCGAGCCGGGGCATGATTGGGGGGCGGTCCCGGCGACGGTGCGGGAGCGCTCAATTATTTCGCATGGATCAAATCAAGAGTGTTGGCATCGTGGCGAACCCTGGCAAGGGGGGCGCGGCGGCCCTGGTGCAGAGTCTGGCTGACGGATTCGAGGCACGGGGCGGGCGGGTCGTGCTCGAGCACGCCACGGCGGGGCTGCTGGGGCGCACGGACGGGCTCTCCTACGAGCAGCTGGCGGCGCAGTGCGAACTCATCGCCGTGCTGGGCGGGGACGGCACCATCCTGCACACCGCGCAGCGCCTCGGACCGGCGGTGAAGCCGCTGGCGGCCATCAATACAGGGCGGCTCGGCTTTCTCACCACGGGCTCCACCTCGGACGCGGAGGCCTTCGTGGCCCGGCTGAGCACGGGCGACTACGAACTGAGCCGCCGCAGCGTGCTGGAGGTCGAGTACACCGACGCGGACGGCCGGCCGCAGATCCTGCGCGGGCTGAATGAAGCCGCCGTCACGCGGGGCTCGATCCCGCGGATGATCCATCTGGAGGCCTGCATCAACGGCCGCCACGTGAACCGCTACAGCGGGGACGGTCTCATCGTTTCCACGCCGACCGGCTCCACGGCCTATTCCCTGTCCGCCGGAGGGCCTCTGGTCACGCCGTCGGCGGCGGTTTTCATCATCACCCCCATCTGCCCGCACGCGCTGTCGAACCGCTCGCTCGTGGTGGATGACCGCTCCCTCATCGAGCTGCTGCCTCAGGAAAATGAGGAGGACCTCCAGCTCACCATCGACGGCGCCGGGGCCGGACCGCTCCTCCAGGGCGCTCCGGTGAAGATCTCCCGCGCCAGCTACGACGTGCCCCTCGTCACCTTCCCCGGGGTGGATTTCTTTACCGTCCTCCAGCTGAAACTCGGCTGGAGCGGCAGCAGCCTCGCCTGATTTCACCCGACCATGAGCCCCGCCCTTCATCTTGCCCGCCCCATTTCGCGCTTCCTGCGCTGGCTGCCGTGGAAATTTGCCATCTGCGTCGTCATCGCCGCCTCCTGCATCAAGGAGAACTACCCCGTCTCCCATTTCCCGATGTACGACTCTTTCGAGCGGTCCACCTTCTACCTCTACGTGGCTGGGGCGGACGGCTCACCCATCGCTCTCCAGACGCTGACGGGCACGGACATCACGGAGATCAAAATGATGATGACCTACCGGTTCAAAGGAGAGAAAGCCCGGCAGACAAAGGCGGCGGCCGAGGCAAAAAAGAAGGGCGAAAAGCTGCGCGTCATGAAGGTGGATGAGTTCCCCCTGGAGCTGAAGCAGCGCTTTGGCCGGGAGATCCTCGACTGGCTCGTCCAGCACCACCCCGCCCTGCCCGGAAAATGCGGAGGCGCTCTCAAGCTCATGTGGGTCGATCTTTTTGTGAAGGACGACGGAAAGCTGGAGCGCAAAGTGACCGAACTGACGGAGGTGCGGCCATGAGCGATGCACCCGCCAGCACACGTCCGGCCCTGTGGCGCCGCGCCGCATCTTGGCTCTTCCGCCGGGAACCCTTTGAGGTTCGCGCCTGGGAGGGGTTCGTCATGCGGCTGCTCTTCGCCGTCCTCGTCCTGCGTGAATCCTTCCCCCCCTTCCTCAAGTTCACCACCCAGCCCAAGCCCAACGGCCTCGCCCACTGGTTTGACTTCACCTTTCTCGGCGACCCCTCCACCTGCCACGCCCTCTGGGTCGGGTGGAATGTGGCGCTCGTCCTCTACGTGCTCGGCCTCGCCATGCCGCTCACGCTGGGCTACCTCGTCTTCTGCAGCGTGAGCTATGGCACGCTGGGGAATTCCCAGGGCTGGGTCGGCCACACTTTCCAGGGCGTGACGCTCGTCATCGTGGCGCAGTGGTTCGCCAGCCTGTGGTCACTCGTGCGCTGCGGGTGGAAGCGGCTGCTTTTTTCCCCGGAACGCGCCGTCCGCCTGGAGGTCTACTGGACGCAGCAGATGCTCGTCGCCGCGTACACCGTCTCCGCGGTGAGCAAATTGATCGGGTCACGCGGCCGGTGGATGTGGGAGACGCCGCTCTTCGGCCTGCAGATCCGGAAGTCGACGGAACAGGATTATTACAATTCCCTCACCGGCTCCCTCACGGAAAATCAGGGTCTCGCCCAAGCCCTCATCGACCACCCGTGGCTGGCCCGCCTCGTCATCAGCCCCGCCCTGCCGCTGGAACTTTGCTTCTGCCTCGCCCTGCTCAACCGCCGCATCGCCGCCGTCTACGGACTGCTCATCATCTTTTTCCACACCATGGTGACGGAGATGATGCGCCTCGGCTTTGCCTACAACAAGCAGATGCTCTTCATCTTCTTCTGCAACGCACCCTTCTGGATCGTGGTGCTCGTGCGACGCTTCAAACCGGAGTTCCCGCTCGTCGTGGATGCACGTTATGAGGCCCGCCGCTGACCCGGATTTCATGCCGCGCCACTGCCACCCGCGCAGCGGAAAAGGGGTGGCACCCGCGCCCGTCCTTCCCCGCGTCTGGCACCGCGCCTTGATCCATCGGGACGGCACGTTCCTCTTTTTAGTAGCCAGGCCGCGCCATCTGTGCCAATAGAGCCTCCCGATGCTCGTCTCGTCCAAACCTTTGGTACTCGTTGCATGGATGGCCGCCGCGGCCATCCCGCTCTCATCCGTCGTTGCCGCGCCCAAAAAGCCCGCTCCGGCCGAGAAGCCTGCGCCTGCGGCTCCCGTGAAGCCCACAGCTCCAGCCCCCGCCAAGCCAGCCTCGCCAGCTCCGGTCAAACCTGCCGGCCAGCCTGGCGCCGCCGCCGGTGATCCCCGCCAGCAGCAGGCCCTCATCAAGGCCATCGCGACCAAGGAAAAAAGCGAGCAGGCCGGAAATGTGTTCCGCAAATTTCTCGAAGGGAAAACCGCCGAGGACCGGCTGGGCCTCGTCCTGGAGCCGGAAAAGAACGCCGAGAGCGTGAAAACATACTTCGCCTCCAGCCCGAACCGGGAGTTCACCGCACAGAGCGTGCAGATCCTGGGCTCCGTCTCCCCGCCGAACAATCCCGCCCTCACCATTTTCCCCTACTTCATCGCCACGGATAAAAACAGCCTCGGCTTCATCACCGCCGTCGTGGAAACCCCGAAGGGCTTCAAAGTCGACTGGCCCTCGTTCATGAAGGGGCACGACGACTCGCTGGAAAAATTCCTCGAAAAGAAATCCACCACTGCCACCACCTTCCTTGTCGGCATCGAGAAGACCCACGTCTTCGGCGATAATGCCGCGCTTGAGGGGAAAAACATTCCCTTGTCCATCCAAATGCCGCCTCCAGTGCCCGGCACGGACCCAACCATCGTCTGGGTGGAAAAAGCCTCCGCCGTGGGAAAAACCCTCGACAGCAAGCTGGGCTGGGCGAAAGGCCACCTCTGTTTCCTCACCATCGCCTTCGAGGGCGGTGAAAAACCGGTGCTCAGGGCCAAAAATTACGAGCCCTACGCCAAATAAAACACGCCTGAATTCGTTTAGTTACTCTGCGGCACGCCCGCACCCCTGCGCCCCCTGCATCCTTCCGACCCACTTTTTCTCATGGACGACACCACATCTCCGGCCCCGGAGCCAACCGGCATTAATCTCTCCGAACTCGACCTCATGCCCTCCTGGGTTTCCCGCGCGGATGACGCAGGCAGCGGCACCGTGACCTGGGAGGTGGATCGCGCCAGCCAGCAGGGCGGAGGCGGCGGACGCCGGGGCGGCGACTATGGCGACCGCGGCGGCTTTGGCGGAGGCGGGCGCGGCCCGCGTCCGGGCGGTGGCGGCTTCGGCGGCGGCCAGGGCACCCACGGTGGTGGCCAGGGTGGTCAAAATCGCGGCCCGCGTCCCGGTGGACCCGGCGGCAGCGGTGGCTTTGGCGGCGGACCTCGCCCCGGTGGACCCGGCGGCGGTGGTGGCTTTGGCGGCGGACCGCGGACCGGTGGACCCGGCGGCCAGGGGGGTGCCCCGCGCCAGGGTCAGGGTCAGGGCCAGGGTGGCGGCTTCGGCGGCGGCGGTGACCGTCGTGATTTCCGCGGAGGCGGACGCGACCGCTTTCAGCCTCGTGAAGAGGCGCCCATCATTGCCCCCCCGCAAGGCTGGGAGGCGCAGGTCCTGCCGGAAATGTCCGGGCTCGAATCCCTCGCCGGACAGATCAAATCAAGCGGCCGCGCCTATGCCGTCTTTGATGTGGCGAAGCTCTTCCTCGAAAAGCGCGACCGCTACCGCGTCGTTTTCACCGCCGGCAAGGACCCGCAGCCGCTGACCCTCGTCCAGTGCACGCTCGACGGCTCCCTCTGGCTCACCCGGGAGGAAGGGCGCCAGCACCTGCTCGCCTCCGGCCTGGTGAAGAAATTCTTCAAGGAGGAAACCGTCACCACCGACCCGCCGAAGGGCATTTTCACCGCCGTCGCCATCTGCGGCTTCAGCGGCACAGTGCTCGGCCCGCCGAATTTCCACGCCTACCAGATCAACCTCGTCCGGCTGCACAACGAGCGCTTCCGCGACATGCCGTTCGACCGCTGGAAGAGCCGCGTCCTGATCGAGAAAGACGAGGAAAAAATCAAGGCGTGGGTCGAATCCCAGAGCCAGCAGACCCAGTACACCGAACTCGAGGGCGAATCACCCGCCGTCTTCAAGACCCTGGAGGAGGCCTCCCGCCACCTGCTGGAAACGCAGTCCGCCACCCTTTTCCACGACGTGACCGGAGCCTCCATCTCCGGGAACGTGGCCGGGCGCAACCTCTCCCCCGCGCTGCTCACCCTGCTCCGCAACACAGTGGACCAGCAGCGCCGGTTCCCCATGCAGCTCGTCCAGGAACTCTGCCGCCTCTTCGAAGGCCACGGCCTGCGCTTCTTTAAGGAGAACAAAAAGGAGACCTTTGTTTCCCGCTCCCGCCCGCGCCCGCTCGACGAGCGAGTGCCGATCTCGAACCGCATCCGCGCCATCGTCGAGTTCATCCGTTCGCGCAAGCGCGCCACGGCCAAGGACCTGCTGGCCCACCTCGGCAACGACCCCGTCGCTACCGGCCCGAGCATCATCCCGTCCCCGTCCATCACCAGCGGACCGCGGGAAATCAGCCTGCCGGGCAACGGCTTCACCATCTGGATCAGCCCGCTGCCGGCTCCTGCGCCCGAAATTGAAGAAATGGTCGAGTCCACCGCGCCTGAAGCCGCAGCCGAGCCTGCCGCCGCTGCCACGGAAGCCCCGGCTGCGGAAGCCGCCCCCGCCCAGGCTCCGCCGCACGAGTTCACCGCCGCAGAGGCCTACCTGCTCCAGGACCTCCGCTGGCTCATCCGCGAAGGCCACGTGACGGAATTCGCCGACGGACGCCTGCGCGTTGTCGAGCGCTACGACCGGCCTGCTCCCGTGCAGCAGACGCCCAAAAAGAAGGCCAGCGCCCCTGCCACCCGCGTGGAGGTGCCAGCCCTCGCCAAAGCCAGTGCCGCCGCCGCCAGCACGGACGAGGCACCCGCCTCGACCGGAGAAACTCCCGCAGCCGACGCTCCTGCGGAGGATTCAGCCCCAGCTGCGGCTGAGGAACCCGCCGCCGCGCCTGCTGAGGAGGCCCCCGTCGCCGCAGAGGAGCCCGCGCCCGAGGCGGCAGCCGCCCCTGCTGTCGACCCAGAACCAGCGCCCGCCGCTGCCGAGCCCGCCACTCCCGCCGCCGAAGAAGAAGAAACGTCCGCCGAAAAATGAAGTTCCGTCCCCTGCTGCTGCTCCCCGGCCTGTGTGCCGCCCTCTCCTCGTGTTCGCTCGTCCGCAGGGCCGAGCCGGTCAAACCGGTGCATGCCCCCATGCCGCCGCCGCCGCAGCAGCAGCAGCAGTTCCAGCCGAGGCCAGACGCGGCGCAGTTCATCCCGCGCCAGCTCGGCCCTGGCCTGCGGACCACCTACACGCAGTGCAAGGTGCCCGGGCCTTACATCGCCATGACCTTTGACGACGGCCCCCACCCGCAGAACACCCCGCGCCTGCTCGACATGCTGCGCGAGCGCAACATCAAGGCCACCTTCTTCGTCATCGGCACCAGCGCCCAGGCCTACCCGTCCATCATCCGCCGCACCCTCGCCGAGGGCCACGAAATCGCCAGCCACACCCGCACCCACGCGAAGCTCAGCGGCCTCTCCGACGCCTCCGTGCACCGCGAGATCACCGGCGGAAACGAGGCCATCTTCAATGCCTCCGGCGGCTACCGCCCCCAGGTTTTCCGCCCGCCCTACGGCGCCATCACGGCCCGGCAGAAGGACTTCATCATGCATGAGTTCGGCCTGCCCAGCGTCCTGTGGTCCGTCGATCCACTGGACTGGAAGCGCCCCGGCGTCAGCGTCGTCGCCCAGCGCCTCATCTCCGGTGCACGCCCCGGCGGCATCCTCCTGGCCCACGACCTTCACGCCCCCACCATCCAGGCCGTGCCGGAGGTGCTCGACACCCTGCGCGGTCGCGGCTTTCAGTTCGTCACCGTCAGCCAGCTGATCAATCTGGAACGCGGTGCCGCCGCTCCGCCTCCTCCCGGCTACGCCTCAAATTTCGGCGCCGGCAGTCTGTAGGCGCCCACCACGCGGCTTCCGTCCGCTTATTTCCCGTGAGGCTCCGTGCCCCGGGCTGTCGTGCTCCGTCTGGTGAACCCCACAAGGTTCACCCCCCCATTGGATGGCGTGCCGCAGTTCCGGAAGACTTTCCCGGCCGGCCGGGACTGCGGCAGAGGCCATATATCAATGGATTTTGTGGTCTCGGAGCACGCGAGGTCTGCACACTGTGCAGGTCCGCACTCCGTCCACACTATGCTTATCGCAAAAACCTGGCCGACATTGCAAGAAAACTTTGTTTTGGCCCAAAAATTTTCCTTCCCTCCCGGCGCCACCCCGGGCGATGAGCGATTTTCACCGCTCGGATGAAAAAGATGAACACTTCTGGACGGGAAGTACCCGGTTGATGGCACGGATCGGGCTTGAGTGAAACGGGTGCCCGACGCCCTGCTCATGAATGCCACCCTTCCTCCACCACCCGCTGCCGCGGACTTCACAGACCCGCAGAAACGCTACCTCGAAGGCTTCTTCGCCGGCATCGCCGCACGCGGCGTCTCATTTTCCGATCTGTCCCCCGCCCCGGTGGCTGCCGCGCCCGTGGCGGAGACTGGCCCCTCCCTGGACGAGCTGACGAAGGAGGAGCGCATCAAACGCGAACTGCACCCCTTCGACGCCATCGAGAACCTCATGCTCGACGCCCGGTGGAATGCCAAACCCGAGCCGGAAATGGTCTTTCGTTTCAAATGGAACGGCCTGTTTTGGCTCAACCCGGTCAAGGACGGCTACATGTGCCGCCTGCGCATCCCCGGCGGCGTGGTGAAATCATTCCAGCTCCGGGAGCTGGCCGCCATCGCCCGCGATCTCACCACCGGCTACATCCAGATCACCACGCGGAATAACTTTCAGATCCGCCTCATCGAGCCCAAGGACTGCCCCGAGGTCCTTCGCCGCATCCAGAGCGTGGGCCTGCACTCGAAGGGCGCCGGTGCGGACAACATCCGCAACATCACCATGAATCCGTGTGCGGGTCTCGATCCCGTCGAGCTGATCGACGTCCGCCCTTTCGTCAATGAACTCGGCACGCTCATCATCGGCTCCAAGGAATTCTACGACCTGCCGCGCAAGTTCAACATCGCCTACGACGGCGGCGGCCTTGTCAGCGCCGTGGAGGACACGAACGACATCGGCGCGAGCGCCGTGAGGATCATGGAAAACGACCAGGGCATCGAGCCCGGCATTTGGTTCCGCATTTGCCTCGGCGGCGTCACCGGCCACCAGACTTTCGCCAGCGACTGGGGCGTGCTCGTGAAACCCGACCAGCTCAACCAGGTCATGCTCGCCCTGCTGCGCGTCTTCATCAGGGAAGGCGACCGCACGAACCGGAAGAAGGCCCGCTTCAAGTACGTTGTCGAGCGCCTCGGCCTGCCCGGCGTGCTGGAGGCGTGCGAGGCCCTGCTCCCCTTCCAGCTCACTCGGCTCGACGCCTCCTCATTGCTTCAGGAAAAGCGCGCCTTTTCCCAGCAGGGCCACTCTCATGTCGGCGTTCATGCGCAGAAACAGGACGGCCTGTTCTGTCTGGGCGCGGCCGTGCCCGTCGGCCAGCTCACCGCACGGCAGCTCGACCGCATCGCCGACGTGGCCGACAGCTACGGCACCGGGGAAATCAGGCTCACCGTTTGGCAAAATTTCATCGTCCCCAATGTGCCTGCGGCCTACGTCGAGACGGCGGCAAAGGCCCTCAAGCGGGCCGGGTTTGACACGAAGCAGTCAAACCTGCGCAGCGGATTCATCGCCTGCACCGGCAACCGCTACTGCAAGTTCGCCGCCACCGACACCAAGGGACACGCCATCGCCATCATGGACTACCTCGACCGGCGCGTCGCACTCGACCACCCGGTGAACATCCACTTCACCGGCTGCGCCCACAGCTGCGCCCAGCACTTCATGGGCGACATCGGCCTGCTCGGGACAAAGGCCAAGGGCGAGTCTGGCGAGGGCTACCACATCACCGTCGGCGGCGGCTTTGGCGAGAACAGGATGATCGGCCGGCAAATCTTCAGCGCCGTGCCCGTCGAGTCTCTCGGCCGGACCCTTGAGGTCATGCTCAAGGCCTACCTCGCCGCCCGCGAGCCGGGAGAAACCTTCCACGCCTTCTGCAACCGGCACCCGCTCGGCCGGCTCCAGGAATTTTTCTCCGAGGCGTGATGAGCCGCCGACCTCCACAGGGCCACGATTCCCTCGTCCACGAGCACTCGCTCATCGACCAGCTACTCGCCGACCAGGCGCGGCTCGACACCCCCGTGGCCGAGTTCTCCCGCCACCACCACACCGGCGTGGCCCAGCCCTCCTGGCGCAGGCTCATCCCCCTCTCCAAGCCCGGCCCCGGCGAACAATACGCCTTCGAGGTCAATCTCGACCAGTGTACCGGCTGCAAGGCCTGCGTCGCCGCCTGCCACTCCATGAACGGCCTCGATCCTGGCGAAACCTGGCGCGACGTTGGCCTCGTCTTCGAGCCCATCGCTCCCGCGCCCGCCATGCAGACGGTCACCACCGCCTGCCACCACTGCCTCGACCCCGCCTGTGCCGCCGGGTGCCCCGTCCTCGCCTACGAGAAGGACGCAGACACCGGCATCGTCCGCCACCTCGACGACCAGTGCATCGGCTGCAGCTACTGCATCCTGAAGTGCCCCTACGACGTGCCCAAGTACAACGTCAAACTCGGCATCGTGCGCAAGTGCGACCTCTGCCACGGCAGGCTCGCCGCAGACGAGGCCCCCGCCTGCGTCCAGGCCTGCCCCACCGAGGCCATCGCCGTCCGGCTGGTGAAACCAGAGACCGTTCCTGCCAGCGCGCGCATCGTCGGCGGCGCGTTTGATTCCGCGTACACCCAGCCCACCACCCGCTACACCAGCACCCGTAGCGACTGGTCCACCGCCCGCCCTGCGGATGACGGCCAGCCTCGTGTCGAGGACGCCCACACCCCCCTTGCCGTCATGCTCGTTTTCACCCAGCTCGCCACCGGCTCCCTGCTCGGCGCCCTCCTTTTTCCCCGCCCCTCCCTCCTCTGGCTCGCGGCCGTCACCGGAATGCTCGGCGTCATCGCCAGCACCCTTCACCTTGGCCAGCCATTAAAAGCCTTCCGCGCCTTCCTCGGCTGGCGCCGCTCCTGGCTCAGCCGGGAGATCCTCGCCTTCGGCGGCCTCGTCCCCGCCGCCTTCGGCACCGCCCTTCGCCTCGTTCCCGTCCCCCTCGCCGCCGTCCTTGGCCTCCTCAGCGTCGCCTGCTCCGTCATGGTTTACGCCGACACCCGCCGGCCCACCTGGGACCTCCCCCGCGTCACCTGGAAATTTCTCGGCACCACCCTTCTCCTCGGTGCCACAGCCACCGGCCTCCTCCTCCCCGCCTGCCTCCTCACCCTCGCCAAACTCACCGCCGAGGCCGCCCTCCTCACCCGCCGCGACCTCACCGCCCGCGTCCAACTCGGCCCCCTGCGCCGCTGGACCCTCACCCGCTTCGCCCTCCCCCTCGCCGGCCTCGCCCTCCTCCCCTTCTCCCCACCCGCCGCCCTCATTCTCCTCACCGCCGGGGAAATCATCGAACGCTCCCTCTTCTTCCGCGCCGTCACCGCCAATCGCATGCCCGGCCTCTGATGCCAGTTCCAGAAGCATTTGAGTAAACCATGGACGACACACCCAGCCGCAGCGTGCGGTTTCAACCCCACAGGCGTTGCGTCCTCCAGCTTGGGGATGGATTGAGAAATAGGAGGCCACCCCAGACTTCACCGCACCCAGTCCGAAGTCCTGAAAGGACGGGACCCCACAGCCTGGGGTAAGCCGAGGCACGAGGCGCAACCCCAGGAAACTGGCAAAGTGGAGGGAGCCATGAAGGGGCGAAGCAACCCGGCCTTGTCAGGCTGTCCCACCGCGTTCGGCTCAACCGTCGACTGTCTCGCCCCTTCAGGGCTCCGGATTTTGGTACGGAAACCTGGGGCTGCGTTCGTGCCTCACTCCGCCCCAGGCTAAGGGGTGCCGTCCTTTCAGGACTTCGGACTGGGGGCATTGAAGCCCGCCCGTGCAAGCCGACGGCATGAGACCTGTGGGCATTCAGGACTCCGGACTTGGGCAAGTGAAGCCTGGGATGGCCTCCTATTTCCCAGGCACGCGCCCCCTCGGGAACCGCATCGCGGTTCAGGCCCCCGAAACCAACGGCACCGGCTCACACCCTGCCTGCGGGGAGGACAGGAAACAGGAGGAGACAGAGAAAACGGAGGACCTCCACTTGAGATGCGGGCATCAGAGCCCAGCCACCTCATCAGGCAGAGCACGGATAGTGGAGGCGCAACAACTTCTTCCTCCGTTTTCTCCGTTCCCTCCTGTTCAATTCTCGCCGTTTTGAGGCGGGTCAATGCGACCTCTGCCGGGGCCGGAAAAAACCACCAGAAACCAAAAGGCCCCTCTCCCGCCCCTCCCGCCCCTGTCAGGTGTCAAAGATCGTACCGTGAACGCTGTCGGGCATCCCTATCCGTGCGGCCGACGGCCCTCTGGTGTGCCGGTTGTTCCGTCAGCGCCAGGAAAAAACCCCGCCCCCGCCGCGTAAAATACAGATACCGTAGGACCGCGCGGCGCAGCCGCCTTGGACTGCGGTGACTCGTCACCGCTTTTCCCAGCCGACTCGTCGGCGCCCCGGCCACGTGACGTCCGGAGGCTGGCGGGCCACGCGTGGGACACGGGGCCGGGGGCGCGGACAGGCGCCGGGGACGCTCGGCAACGGCAGACGCCGACAAGTCGGCTGCCGAAAGCTCCGACAAGTCGGAGCACTCCAAAGCGCTGCCGCGCCAGGCATACGCGGGACGTCTCAAAGCACCGCCCGCGAAAAACCGGAGCGCAGCCGTCCTTAAGTACCGAACCTGACCGCGGCGCAGCCGCCTTCAGCTCCGGCGGCTCCTCCCTCAACCTTCCACTTCCCCCCCCTCCCGCCCCCCAAGGTTTCTCTGGGCAAATCCCCCGGCCCCGTCAATAATCCCCCCGCCCACCCCGGCGCCCCGCCCCGCCACTCCCATCCCGCCATGCCTGCCAAATTCACCGAGGCCGAACTCAACGCAGCCGCCGACGCCGCCCTTAGCGCCACGCTGCCCCCTGGCGTGACCCTTAGGCGCACGCTCCGGGGGCATACGAAGCAGGTCAACCGCCTGGCCTGGGCACCCGACGGCGCGGCCCTCGCCTCGGCGTCGGACGACAGGACGCTGCGGGTCTGGGACGCCGAGTCCGGGACCTGCCGGCACACCCTCGAGGGCCATGCGAGCAGGGTGTTTGGCGTCGCCTGGTCCCCGCTCGGCGGCGGGCTGGCCAGCGGATCGTATGACGACACGGTACGGCTCTGGGACGCGGCCACAGGTCAGAGCCAGAGCACGCTTAAGGGGCATGGGGGCAGTGTCTATGGCGTCGCCTGGAGCCCGGACGGCACCCGGCTAGCCAGCGGAAATAGCAATAGCAGAGTCCAATTTTGGCGACCCGGTCGCTTGAGCGCTGAGCGCGTGCTGGAAGGACACCTCTTTTGTGTAAAAGCCGTAGCTTTTTCTCCCGACGGCAACCGGCTGGCCAGCGCAAGTGATGACAAGAGCCTCGCCCTCTGGGACACGACGACCGGAACACGCCTCGCCTCGCTGCAGGGACATGACAGTTTTGTACGCGAGGTGGCTTGGGCACCCGACGGCAAGCGGCTGGCCAGCGCGAGCGACGACCGGACGGTGAAGGTGTGGGACGCGGAAACAGGAACCCAGCGCCTCTCCCTCGAGGGGCATACGAGCGCGGTGACGGCGGTGGGCTGGTCCGCCGGCGGCCGCCTGCTGGCCAGCAAGAGCCGGGACGGCACGGTGCTGCTTTGGCACGGACAGACCGGGGCCGCCCTCGCCACGCTGAAAGAACCGGCGAGCGGCAGCGAATTCGCCGGGCTGGCCTGGCACCCAACGGAGGCGCGGCTGGCCGTGGTGGGCAGCGAGCTGGGCACGAAGAAGAGCAAGCGCGGCCGGCTCATTCACATTTACGACATCGATGTGGACGCCCTGCTGGGCGCGGTGCGGACGCCTGGGGTGGCGTACGTGAGCGCGCGGGTCGTCTTGGTCGGGGACAGCGGCGTGGGCAAGACGGGGCTGGGTTGGAGGCTGGCCCACGGGCATTTCAAGGAGCACAAATCAACGCACGGGCAGCAGTTTTGGATGATGCCGGACCTGTGCCCGAAGCAGGCGGAGGACAAGGTGTGCGAGGCGGTGCTGTGGGATCTGGCCGGGCAGCCGGACTACCGGCTCACTCACGCCCTCTTTCTGGACGCGGCGGACGCGGCGCTCGTGCTTTATGATCCGGGAAAGGAGGGCGACCCGTGGGGCGGCGCGGCCTACTGGTTGCGTCAACTGGCCGCCGCGAAGCACGACGGGGTGACCGTGCCCACGGTGCTCGTCGCCGCCCGCTGCGACCGGGCGGGCGCACGGGTGACGGAGCAGGAGGCGCTCGCCTTTTGCCGGGAGCATGGCGTGACCGCGCACATCCGCACCAGCGCGGCGGACGGCACGGGGCTGGACGTGCTGGTGGAGCAGACGCGCTCTTTGATCCCCTGGGAGAACAAGCCGGTGACAGTGACGACGGAGACCTTTGCTCAGATAAAAGACCTGGTGCTGGCGCTGAAGGAGGACACGGCACGCCGGGAACTGCTGGTGACGCCCGCGGCGCTCAGCCAGCGCCTGCAGAAACTGACAGGGGCGCCCCCGGTGGCGGAGGAGGTGCTCGGCACCGCGCTGGGGCACCTGGAGACGCACGGGTTCATCAGGCGGATCGTGACCAGCCAGGGCGCGGCGCACGTGCTGCTGGCGCCGGAGGTGCTGAACGGCCTCGCGGCATCGATGGTGCGGGAGGCACGCAACAACCCGCAGGGCCTGGGATCGCTGGTGGAGGGGCGGCTCCTGTCGGGCGGCTACCGCTTCGCCGAGACGGAGGGCCTGGCGTCCGGCGAGGCCGCCGTCCTCGTGGACGCAGCGGCGGAGCTTTTCCTGGGGCACGCCGTCGCCTTCCGCGAGCGGGACCACAAGACAGGCGAGTCCTGGCTCGTCTTTCCAGAGCTGATCCTCCACCGCCCGCCCGCCGGGGAGGAGGCGGAGACGCTGGTGGATGGTCCGGCCTACGTGGTGACCGGCGCGGTGGAAAACGTGTACGCTTCCCTCGTCGTCCTCATGGGCTACACCCCGCTCTTCGCCCGGACGGACCAGTGGAAGGGCACCGCCAGGTACACCTTCGGCGGCGGCGCCACCTGCGGCTTCCGCGTCGCCGACGAGCCCGCCGGGGGCCTGGAGTTCGTCCTCTACTTCAGCCCCGACGCCACGGAAGACACCCGGGACATTTTCACCAGGCTGTTTGAGGGTTTCCTGAGCCGGAAGCCGGTCGACTGGCGCCGCGACGACCCCGCGAAATGCCCCAACGGCCACATGTTGCACCGCGCCGTGCAACGCGAGAAGCTGAAGGCGGGTATGGCCCACGTTTTTTGCAATGACTGCGGCGAGAAGATCCCCCTCGGCTCCCCCGCCGCCCCCGCCCCATCCACCCCCCCCGCCCTCAACGCCGCAGCTGCCGCCCTCGACACCGCCACCGCCCGCACCCAGGGCGAGGTGATGCTCCTCAGATTAAAAAGCTGGGTCGACGACGAAGTGGAAAAAGGGCTGCGTAAGGCGCCGGAGTGTTTCATCAGCTACGCCTGGGGGAACAAGACACAGGAGCGGTGGGTGGAGCAGCTGGCGGAAGACCTCAATAAAGCGGGCGTGGCTCTGATTTTCGACCGGTGGGACAACTGGGCCGCCGGCAAGGATGTGATGCGCTTCGTGGACCGCGTGGAAGAGGCGGACCGCGTGCTCGTGATCGGCACGAAGGCCTACCAGAAAAAAGACAGCCATCAGGACGACAGCCGGAAGGCCATCGTGGCCGCAGAAGGAAACCTCATCCGCCTGCGGATGCGTGGCACAATGGAGGAGCAGGAAAGCGTGCTGCCGCTGCTGCTGGAAGGACCGGCGGCGGAGGCCTTTCCCCCGCAACTCAAGGGCAAGGTGCGGACAGATTTCACCAAGCCCGGGGAATACTGGACCTCGCTCCTGCATGTGCTCGCCACCCTCTTCAACCTGGACCCCCGCAAAGAGATGGTGAAGGAACTCCAGAAGATGCTGGAGGATCCCCGGCAGAAGTAGCCTACCCTGGCGAGGCCCCCGTGCCGTCACCGCCAAGCGCAGGCCGGGTGCGCGATCATTTCCCCACCACCGGATCCACCCAGACCGCCCAGGAGTTGCTCGTGTGCCCCTCGCCCCCGTCCACGCGGAGTTCCAGCTCCTTCACGCCGCCCAGCTCCACCCGCAGCGCCTCCTTTTCACCAACGCGCAGGATCTTTGACCGGCCCAGCTCCTTCCCGTCACCCACGACGGTGAAGACGGCCGACCCAACCGGCACCGCGCCGTCGCGCAGCCCCACCGTCGCAGAAAATGTCTTCCACCCTCCGCCAAGCGGGAAGACGAAGGATGATTTCGAATGGGCATATAGCCCCTTGTCGAAAACCTGGCCGCCAATCTTGAACAGCATCCCTTCCCAGAGGCCCTCGTTGAAATAGTAGCGGTTCCTCACCACCTTCCCCCAGCCGACTTTCGCACTGGTCCAGCGGGCATCCGACAGGAACACACTGGCCGCCGTGGCGGTGGTCAGGTCCACCGGCTCTGGAGCGGGGCTCTGCATTGCCCGCAGCAGCTTCAACTGGCGGCGGACTTCCGGATCAGGCTCCGCGGCGATTCGTTCGTCGCTCAGCAGCTTGGCCGCGCTCGCCGGGTTCTCCATGAGCGCCCGCTCCACGGCGGTGACCACCCGCTCCGCCTCGATCCCTTCGGTGATGGGCACCCCCTGTGAATCGCACCGCAGGGTGCTCGTCGTCCGCGTCTCCGCGCCATTAACCAGCAGACAGCCGAGGCTCAGCTGCCACTCGCGGGCATTGATGTTCGTCAGCTCCACCGTGAAGCTCCCGTCGTACCCCACTGCGGAGCAAAAAGTCATCGCCCCGTGGTCGTCCGCACCCTTCGGACCCGGCCACGCCGCCGCGATGACCGCGCAGGGCGGCACAGAGGCCACCACGCGCCCGGAAATCTTCAGCCCTCCCTTTTTCCCGGTCATCTTCATGCCCTCGATGCGGGCATCCGCCGCCTGCCACCGCGCCTTGTCCGACTGCGTCACCAGCGGATGCGCCACCAGCCTCAATGCCGTCGCCAGCGACAAGTAAGAGGGCTGTTTCCCGCCCCACATCTGCTCCCGGTAGTGCAGATTTCCCCCGCCCATCAGCGACACACCACGGGCCTCGCCCGGGCCGCCATTGTCGTGGGGAAATCCCAGCCCATGCCCCAGCTCGTGTGCGATGCCGCCCAGATACCAGGTGTTGAACTTGGCCAGCGTCATCTCCATGCGTGGGTAGTAGTGCTCGGTGAAGACCATCGGCTGGTCGCCCGCCGTCAGCAGCCTGGGGTCCAGCACCTCGCAGTCCGCCGCGTGACACAGGCCCTGCTGCTGGTTGCTCCCGATCTTTCCGTAGTAGGGCGCGTCAAAAACATACCGCCCGTCCGGCTCACGACGGCACAGCCCGTAGAGAACAAGCACATGCTCACGCTCCGGGTTGATCGTCCCCGCCAGCGCCTTCTTCACCTCCTCCCACGTCACGCCGCCCGACTGGTGATTGTAATGCGCGGCCTCGTGCTTCCCCTTCACCACATGGATGACCAGCTTCCCGTCCTTCCGCTCCAGCGGCAGCCCGCCGCTCTTCACCCCGAACCTCTGCTCCAGCCCCTCGCGGTAAAAGGCGCTGATGTCATCCATCGTCCGCTCCAGCCTTTCCGCATGGCCCGCCAGCGGCTCCCGGTCAGCCGGGTGAAAATAAACCAGCCGCACTACCGCCCCGGACGCCTTCTCCCCTTCATGGAAGGCCACCACCCGCCGCCGCACCGCCTCCATCACCGCCCGCGCCTCCTCCCCGGCCGGAGAATCAGCCGCCGGCCCGCGCAACCCGCCCAGCTCCCCGCGTAAATCAGCCCCACGCCACCACACCACGGCAGCAGCAAACAGGAGAATCGGAACGAGACGGGTCAGGAATTTTTTGAGCACGGTCGCGGTGGGGTGGTGATTTTCGTGCCCGGCGCGGTGAAGAGCAGGCCAAGCCGGCTCCGCACATTCCGCCTGACGGACCTGAGTGCAACAGCTTTGCAACTAGGCCGCCGTTCCGGACGCAGCTGTTTCAATTTGAGATTTCCATTTGCACATCGTGGAATTGTATACAATATGGATACATGCATACACCAATCCAAGTTTCAATACAGGCCCCCGGACTGCGTCTGACAGCGGCCCTCAATTCCGAGGCACTGGCTGAGCTGGTGGCTCTTGTACAGCGCTACCGTGTGCCGGATGAAGCCTTTCGCCCGCCATTAGGACGCGCCCCAATGCCTGAACCGGGCCGGCCGCCCTTCGGTCTCCGTCTGCATCACCACCGGGAGGCCCAGCCGCAGCCATCCGCTTCGCTCAGCCCGGAGGCGCAGGCTGTCCGGCAGCGGCTGAAGGACCTCGAGTGGGAAAACCTGAAGCTTCTCCTGCCCCGCCTCGCCATCGGGGACAAAATGCTGCTCATCATTTCCTGGCTGGAGGCGCAAAACTCCGCCCCGGTCCACAGGCAGCTCTTCCGCGCCCAGTTTGCCCGCACCACCGAACCCATGCCTGCAAATCCTGGCCGGGACCTGAAAAACCTCATCCATGCCGGACTCCTTCATGCCGTCGACGAACGGAGCGCCAGCGTCACTGAGACCGGCTGGATTCGCGTCGGCCAGCTGGCCGGTCCGGACGAAGAGCCGGGTGCCGCAGCCGTGCTCGCGTGAGCCCTTCTGACCACCATCAGGGAATGGTGTGCTCAGCTTGGCCGGTCTTGATGAAAAGCCTGGCGTTGTGCTTTTTGCGGAAGCGCTCTTTCCATGACGTGAGGCTGGCGGCGGGGAGGGCTCCCCCGCCGGCCTGGAGAGAGACTATCTGGGTTCGCCTCCGCCATCGGGTGCGGGTGGCTCGTCCGAATAAACCGGCGGCTTTCCCGGAAGCTGCTGCCCGCGTTTCGCGAGAAGTGTGGCGGTCAGGAGTCCAATGTCAGCTGCGACCAACAGCGCACCCACGCAGAGCATGCCAACCCGGTCCGAGCCGCTCTCTGGATTCTGCCAATCGTCCCAAATAACGTTGAAAACAACAGCGCTCAGCGCCACAACGACTACGAGGCAGCAAAGGCAAAATCGAAATCCAAGTTTCATCCACGTCAGGCCCTCACCACGCACACAGCGACTCGACGTAGTCCCCGCTGCCGTCGCGGAGCCAGGAGTCAAGCTGGGCCTGTTCCTTGAGCTGCTGGCCGCGGAGGCGGGGGACGGCGAGGAAGTTTGACTGGAGGCCGGGGAGGGCGGTCATGTCGCCCCAGATTTTTTCGAACTGGGCGACGGGGAAGACGTCCTCCTGGCCGTGGCCCCAGCGTTTTTTCACGTCCTTGAGGGTAATGTAGCTGGGCAGGCGGTGGGAAAAGTCGCGCACGGCGGCGGCGACGCGGGCGGGATCGGCGAGGTCGCTGCGGGTGAGGCCGAAGGCGGTGAGGAGGCGGTCGAGGTCGATCCAGTTGGTGAGCGAATTGTAGTACGTGAGGCGGAATTCGTCCTCCTCGCGGGCGAGGGCGAGGCCTTCGACGAGGCGGAGCTGGTCGTTCACGCGGGCGAGGCCGCCGCCGCGATCCTCAAGGCGGCGGGGGATGACCTCGAAGGTGAGGGCGGCGCCGCTGCGGCGGTGGAAGCCGAGCAGGGATGGATCGAGGCTGGCGCCGAGGGTGTCGATGTTGTGCAGAAGCAGGGTGCGGAGCTGCGGGCGCTCCTGGAGGAGGCGGTGGAGCGTACCGTTCAGGAGGAGGTTCGGGATTTCATACCAGTGGCCGACGGGATGCAGGCACTGGAGGGGGAGATTGTCCCGGTAGTCGCCGCCCTCCCCGGCGGACTCGGCCCAGCCGAGCAGGGCGTGGCGCAGGCTGGAGCGGACCTTTTCCTGGCGCTCGTCCAGGCGCTGCTGGGGCATCTCCTCCCACTGGAAACGGAGGTCGCGCTTCATGGGCACGAGGCGCAGGCCGATGCTGCGACCGCGGGAGAGCCGCACGCTGTCGCGCAGGCCGTAGAAATTTTCCTGCTCCAGGACGGAGTGGATGGGATCGTGCGTGAGGTAGCTGGTGGTGACGAGGTGGGCCGGGGCGGCGCCGAAATCTGCGGCCGTCTTCCGGCTGCGGGCGAGGTGAACCTCCAGGAAGGTGCGGTGGCGGCCGCCGAATTTGCAGAAGGGGTGGAGCGCCTTCACCACGCCGGCCCCGCCGGTCCAGCGGCTGGCGGCTCCAGCGGCCAGGGTGACGACAGCCACCTCTCCGGCGCGCAACGCAACTTCGCCGGTCTCGCGATCCTCATCGCTCAACTGGGACGGAGCGAGCGTGACGTCGCCGGGGCGGACGTTCTCCACGCGGGCGCTGGCGGGCAGGCGATTTCTCGCGAGGCCGATGTGGCC
>JANOAS010000181.1:0-9747 GCA_031411255.1 bacterium | reverse complement strand
CAAAACCCCCTTGTTTAAAAATACTAAACCGCGCGCCGCCCCCAAATCAGCCCGGCGACTGCAAACCACCCCTGCCCCGGCCCCCGCCCGCCCTGCCCATCGACCAGATCTATCGGCATAACGACTGCGGGCATGATGATGAAAAAGCGGGGCACCTTCGGACCCATCAAAGCCCCGTTTCACCGTCTCCCAACTCCCGTCGTCAGCACGACTTCCCCCGCCAATTTCTTCCTTCTTGATTCGCGTCATTCACGTCCATTCGCGGTTGACCTTCGTGCCCCCAGACCGTGCCCCGCAGATTTGAACAGGAGGGACGGAGGGAACAGAGAAATGGCCCCTGCCCATCCCTCGCCCCCGACGTCAGCACGAATTTCCCCGCCAATCTCTTCCTTCTTGATTCGCGTCATTCGCGTCCATTCGCGGTTGACCCCGGTGCCCCCAGCCCGTGCCCCGCAGATTTGAACAGGAGGGACGGAGAGAACAGAGATATGGCCCCAGCCCATCATCTGCCCCGGCAGCTTCGAGCACGGCGAGACTTGCAAAGTCTCGTTCCTTGGGCCAGCGCCCCCGTCGTCAGCACGACATCCCCCGCCAATTTTTCCCTCCTTAATTCGCGTCATTCGCGTCCATTCGCGGTTGACCCGCCGCCCCAAGTCCGCCGCCTACCCGAGGTCGAAAAGGAGAGCCTCCACTCCGGCACCCGCCGACAGCGCCAGCTGCCCGGCGTCCTCGGTGCTTGCGGCGTCGCCGGGGGACAGCCGCGTTCCGTTCACCGCCAGATCCCCGCTGATGAGCTGGATCCACACGCCGCGCCCGGGCCGCACCTCGTGCTCCAGAGTTCCCCCCGGCTCCAGCCGCACCCGGTAGACCTCCGCATCCTGGTGGATCGTCGCGGAGCCCTCCCGTCCATACGGTGAAATGACCAGCACCTTCGCGTCCTTTTCCCGCGCCGCATCCGGGTGCCACTCTGTGTAGCCGGGCGTCAGGTTCCGAGCCTCAGGCAAAATCCAGATTTGCAGGATGTGCAGCCCCTCGGTTTTCGACGGGTTGAACTCACTGTGCGTCACCCCGCGCCCCGCACTCATCAGCTGGATCATCCCCGGCTTCAACTGCCGCCCGTTGCCCATGCTGTCCTTGTGCTCCAGCGTCCCCTCCAGCACGTAGCTGAAGATTTCCACGTCCCGGTGCGGGTGCGTTGGGAAGCCCGCCCCTGCGGCGATCACATCCTGGTTGATCACCCGCAGGCTGCGGAACCCCATGTGCGCCGGATCATGGTAACTGGCAAAGCTGAAGGAGTGACGCGTGTCCAGCCAGCCATGGTCGGCATGGCCGCGGTCGGCGGATTTGCGGAGCGTGAGTTTCATCATTCAGCCCCACCCTGGCCCAATTTCCCCGCTGGTCAGCCCAAAAAGCCGCCCGACGGAGAAAAAACACCGCCCCTCCCCCACTTCGGCCTCCGCATTTCAAACTGGTCCCGCGTGTGGCAGTACCAGTGCGGCACCGCCATCCGGCCCACCGCGTGGTAGGCGTCCGCCCGCACCCGCAGCGTCTCCGGATCGATGAGTTCATCCCTCAGGTGCACCCGCTTCACCAGACCGATGATCAACCGGTTCTCCCCGATCTGGATCGTCCCCCACTCCGTGCACTCCAGCGCCGCCGGAGCCTGCGCCAGACGCGGCGTCTTGATCACCGAGGACGGCAGCGTCGTCAGCGCCGAGCCAGGCAGCTCGCTCTCGCCATATGGCAGGCTGGCCGACGTCTGGTTCATCGCCTCCGCCACCGCCTCGTCCACCAGATTTACCACAAACTCATGATTCAGCCGGATGTTCCTCGCCGTGTCCTTCGGCGTCCCGTCGTCCCGGTCACCCGGGCAGAAGCCCACAATCGGCGGCTCCGTGCCCAGCACATTGAAAAAACTAAACGGCGCCGCATTCACCACCCCGTCAGGCCCCAGCGTCGTCACCCAGGCGATCGGGCGGGGGACAATCAGAGAGGCGAGAACCGCATAGGCGCGGTCGGCATGTTTTCCTTCGAGGTCGAGTTCCATGCCCCGGACCATACAGAGGTCAGACCGGCTGGGGATGAAAAAATCCCCACCGCCCCTCACCTCGCCAGCACCGCGCCGGCAGCAGCGGCCAGGAAAATTGCCGCGACCACGACCGTCACGCAGCCACTCGGAGCCGCATTGGATGCGACGCTGTACGGGTCCCCCTGACGACGGGCATCATTCTCCGCCTCCGCCGCCGGTCGTTTGAACCGAATCCGTTGGTTGTCGAACTTTTCCACAAAGACCCAGCCAAACCGGGCCTGCTCCTGGATTACCGCCTCCACATTTCCTCGCGAATCAAACGATCCCTTGACGATCTTGAACTGCCAGTCCTCTTGCATATCCTGTTCGGAGTAAGTGGTGAGTTGTGTTTCTTCCTCATGCTGACGGCGCAGCTCCTTCTCACGGCGACGGCGGGCGGCTCTGCGTCTGTGGTGTGAGCTGTGCATTATTCGGACAAATTCTTCCTCCAGACTAGCATCCTCCGGCCTGTGATCAACGCGTTGTTTTCCCGCCCCGCACCCGGTCGCGCCGACCGCTCCCTCGATATTCCAGGTTGCATCCCCCGGTTTCAGATGCGATTTCCCGCTCCATGCGCTGGACTGCTCTGCTCATGAAACCCTTCGACCGGATGCTCCAGCGTCCCGTCCCCCTCGTCCACCCGGACGGCCAGCGCTGGGACAAGGACGAGATCGGCCGCTTCGGCGAGGACGCCTCCACCCGCTGGCTCTGGGTGAAAAAAGGCTGCCGCATTCTGTACCGGAACTTCCGCGCCGTGGAGGGCGGGGAGGTGGACATCGTCTGCCGGGATGGCAACACCCTCTGCTTCATCGAGGTGAAAGCCCGCACCTCCGACCGCTTCGGCCGCCCGGCCGACGCCGTCACCATGGACAAGCGCTTCCTCATCTTTCGCGGCGCCCGCGAGTGGCTCCGCCTCCTCAACCGCCGGGGGGAAATCCTCTTCCGCTTTGACATCATGGAGGTCATGATCACCGAGGGCCAGCCCCCGCGCTTCAACTGGATCCAAAATGCCTTCCAGTTTCCCGAAGTGGAAAAGTGGTAGCCTGAACTGCGTCCGCCTCTTCGAAGGCGTTTGCCAGGCAAACCAGCCGCCAAATCCTCAAATCGAGTGCCAAAATCGGCTGGTCACCCGGAAGCCGCAGTGCCAACTCGGCAGAGTCGGCAGTATTCGCCCCATAGGCCCCATCAGCCCTATTCTGAAGCCCGAGTGCTTCAGCCTCGGCAGAGGCGGCAGAGACAAGCCCACAGCTTCAGCTGTGGGTTTTGTCCCAAAACTGAGGGAGTCCCGGAGGGACGAAAGAAGGGTCCAATCATTGCGGGCTGCTTCCGTCCGGCCCGGCCCCAGCCCGCTGTCTGTCCCTGCCGGGGTGGCGGCCTGAAATCTACTCCGCCGCAGGCGCAGGAGGTGCCGCAGGGGCGGTCTGGTCGCGCTGGCCGCGATTTTCCCCTCCCCCACCCCTTCCGCCGCGGCGACCGCGGCCGCCGCCACCCCTCGGCTCCTCGGAAGGCTGGATGCCGGGCAGTTCGTCGATGGCGGACTGCATGAAGGCCAGCTGCCAGGGCAGAAGGTTCGGCTTGATCGTCAGATCCGCCGCGACCTCCTCCATGACGTTGCGCGAGGCGACGAGCGATCCCTCGATGTCCAGCTCCAGGCCCACCTTGTCACGGTGCTGCCTGAGGTGGTCAAAGCGCGGTTCGGCTTCGGGTGCCTTGTTGACGCGCAGGTGAATGCGGCGCTTCGGCCACTCTTCGGGCGACATCTTGCGCACCGCATCCAGAGCAGTGTGGAAGCGGCGGCGGGCCCCCATCGGGAAGCGCTCGGGCAGTTCGGCCCGGGCGTCCTCTTGAAACTTCTGGGCGTAGCCCAGCAGTGGCTCGTTGTTGATCACCTTGAAGGCGGGACGGTCCAGCTTTTCCGCCTCCCCGTTTCTCCAGTGCCACAGGGCGCGCAGCGCGGCCAGCCCCTTCGGCTGGAGCACTCCCCAGCCGGTGATGCGCCACGCCTCCTCCTGGTCGGGCGGCTGGCGGTTCATCACCGCATCCCGCGCCGCCCGGCAGCTCTGCAGGAACCAGTCACGACGCCCCTTTTCATCCAGCTGGCGGATGAGGATGTCGGCCATCGGCAGAATGTAGCGCACGTCGTTGATGGCGTACTCCACCATTTGGGGCATGAGCGGGCGCCGGCCCCAGTTGGCCCGCTGGGACTGCTTTGAGAGCACAACGCCAAAGACTTTCTCCACCAGAATGGCCAGGCCAAACTGCCGGTGCCCCACCAGGCGGGCCGCCACCTGCGTGTCATAGACGATCTCCGGCACCCAGTCGAACGTCCTCTTGAAAAGCGACATGTCGAAATCCGCGCCATGCATCCAGATCTCCGCGCTCTTCAGGAAATCCAGGAGAGGGGTGAGGTCCTTGATGCGCAGCGGATCGATGATGGCGAACTGCCCGGCGCAGCCAAACTGGATCAGGCAGAGCTTTTCCTTGTAAGAGTGAAGGCTGTCCGCCTCCGTGTCCACCGCGCACCGGCGGCCGGGGCCGGGCGGCGGGAGCTGGGCGAGGAACTCGGCGAGGGCTTCCGTGGTTTCCAGGATGAGGCCACCGCCGTCTCCGGGTGCGGGAGCTTCCGAGGCGTGGGAGGGGCTGACGACGGCGTTTGGGTCCATGAAAAAGTATGAGGATCAGGACACGCGAAGACCTGTCAGCAGAAGCATGGCGTTGTTTTGGGTGGCCCGGAGGTTCTTGACCAGCACGTCGATGGCCTCCCCCGGTGGCAGCTGCGTGAGCTGGCGGCGCAGCCCGGTGATCCGCTTGAACTCGTCCGGATGGTACAGCAGGTCGTCCTTCCGCGTGCCGGACTTGTGCATGTGGATGGCCGGATAGATCCGCCGCTCCACCAGCTCGCGGTCGAGCTGGATTTCCATGTTTCCCGTGCCCTTGAATTCCTCGAAAATCACCTCGTCCATCCGGTTTTCCGTCTCGATGAGCGCCGTGGCCACGATGGTCAGGCTTCCGCCCTCCTCCACGTTCCGGGCTGAGCCGAAAAACTTGCGCGCCTTCTGCAACGCCACCGGGTCGATACCGCCGGAGGCCAGCCGCACCTTGCCACCGCCGGCATTGTTGTAGCCGCGTGTCAGCCGGGTCAGGGAGTCCAGCAGGATGACCACATCCTTCCGCTGCTCGACCAGCCGCTTCGCCCGCTCGATGACCACCTCGGCCACCTGCTGGTGCCGCTCCGCCGGCTGGTCAAAGGTGGACGCGTAGACCAGCGTGTCCACCGTCTCCTTGAAATCAGTCACTTCCTCGGGTCGCTCGTCCAGCAGCAGCACCATCAGCTCGATCTCCGGATGGTTTTTCTTGATCGAAACGGCGATCTCCTTCAGCAAAATCGTCTTCCCCCCGCGCGGCGGCGCGCAGATGAGCGCCCGCTGCCCCTTGCCCAGCGGAGCCAAGATGTCCAGCACCCGCGTGCTGATTGACTTGCTCGTCGTGTTTTCCAGGATGATCCGCTCGTTCGGGAAAAGCGGCGTCAGCTTGTCAAAAAGCACCGGCGTCTGCCAGTTTTCCGCCGGGATGTCGTCGATGATCTCCACCGTCTCCGCCATGATGAACACCTCCTGCGGGTGGCGATCGCGCGGGGCTTTCGCAGTCACAGTCAGCTTCTGGCCCGTCATCAGGTTGTAGCGACGGATCAGGTTCGCACTCACCTGCACATCGTCCGGATGCGGTTCAAAGCTGTAAACCGGATCCCGCAGCCAGCCGTAGCCCTTCGGCGTCACTTCCAGGATGCCGGTGAAATCAAAAATCGTCCCGTGCTTTCCGTAGAACTTGTAAATCTCCAGCGCGATCAGGTGCTTTTTCCCGATGCCCCCGACCCTCAGCCCGAGGGAAATGCCCAGTTCATACAGGGCCGTCAGCGGTTTCCGGGAGAAATGGGCCAGATCGATCCGCTCCGGGATCGGCGGCAGGACGACTTCGGGCTCCGCCGGCACTTCCGCCACCGGGGCAGGAGCCTCGGGCTCGGGGGCAGGCGCCACCTCCGGGGCGGGAGCAGGAGCGGAAACTGGCTCGACCTCCGGCGCGGCCGGGGCTTCTGGAGCCTCTGGAACGGCCACCTCGGCGACCGGCGCTGCCGGTTCAGCCACAGGAGCAGGCTCCGGTGCCGTCTCCACGGCAGGAGTTTCGGCCACCACTTTGGCGGCTTTCTTCGCGACTTTGCGCACCGCCTTTTTGGCGGCCTTCTTTGCCACCGGGCTGGCCGGGGCTTTCCGGGTCACTGCACTGGTGGCAGCAACCGTTTCATCATCAATTGAGCTTGTCTCTTCAGGCATTCGAGGGATCCTCCATTCCAAATCACAATTCCGGCCCGCTGGACTTTTTCCAGGATGGGCCGCTGAGCCGCCAGGATGCGGTCCGCGAGTTCGCCGTCGATCCCCCTCCGGTCGCGCAAACGGGCACGCTGGGTCGCGGGGCTGGCTGCCACGACGATTTCATAATCTCTGGAAACGTCAAATCCGGACTCATATAAAAGGGGAACCTCGGCCAAAAACAGTCGGACGGCCGGGTCTGCTGCGGCCCGCTCACGGGCCTCCTGGCACAGCCGCCGCACTTCGGGGTGCAGGATTTCTTCCAGCCGGCGCCGTTTCTGGGAGTCCGCAAAGACAATCCCCCTCAGGCCCCGGCGGTCGATGCCCCCCTCCGCTCCGCCCGCCTCCGGGCCAAATTCCGTCACAATCTGTCGAACCATTTCAGGCAATGTCAACAACTCATGCACGCACCGGTCGCAGTCAAAAAACGCCACCCCCTCCCCGCCGTCAGCCAGCAGGCGGGAAAACTCGGATTTTCCGGTGGCGATCCCCCCGGTCAGGCACGCAACGATCATGGGCACCCCCAGTGGAGCCCCCAATCCTCCCCGAATCAACCAGGAATCCCTTTTCAGCCCTGAAATCGGGCAGTCCCGGCGGCAGGACCAAAGTGGTGCGGGTTTTGCCTCCGGCTCACCCGCATCGCGCCCTGCGCTCCGGGTCTCGCAAGCTGGCAGGATCATTAAGGGCAGGATGATGGGAGAAAACAACCCAAGCACAAAGGCGGGGCAGCGCGGTCTTTCCGGGGCCGCATCGCGCCCAGCCGTGCGCTCTTCCGCTTTCCCATAGGAAAAATCCGCAAACCGCAATCCCCTCCCCCCTCACACGTTCGGCACCTTGACCATTTTCGCCCCCAAAGCCCTTGTCAGTCGCGTGAAATCCCTGTCCTTCGTCACCACCGTCCCTTCCCGGGCCTCCATGCAGATCATCGTGTCCCCGCAGCCGTGGCAGTGCGTGCCGACAAAATCCTCCCCCGCTGCCGCCAGCAGGTGGTCGATGCCTCCCACCTGCCTCTCCCGCTCTCCCTTCTTGTGTTTCGCCTTGGATTTCCCGACGCAACCCCGGAGCGTTTCAAAGTGGGCCCGGTTCGCCCGCGCGAACGCCAGCGCCCCGCAGTTCCCCGGTTTGCCACAGTCGTCGGTTGGCAGGTTGTGCTGGAGCAGGCCCTCCGTGTCCCGGTAGGGCGACGGCAGGTTCTCGCGGCAGCTGGGGGCGTTGGAAAGCGGGTATGCCGCCGCGCACTCATCCCAGCCGTCGATTACCACATTTCGGAGGCGGGCGCGGAAATACTGCGGCGCTCGCAGCCGCCACTTCTTGCCGTCGGCGGCCTTCATTTTTCGCACGAACATCGCGTCGTCATTCAGCGTGGCATTCCAAGTGTCCATGTCCCGCTTGTACGGTGCCTGCCCCTCCGTGATCTTCACCCGCAGCTCGTCCTCATGCGTGCAGCTGCGGCTGAGATCATGCAGCCGGCACAGCCGGTCCACGTGTCCCCTGGCCAGCTCGAAGAGGACGTAGGCCGTCACCACCAGCGCTGCTCCCGCCGGCAGATGCGCCCGGCAGTTGGCCGCCTGCTTTTGAGACCTGAAGTGCAGGTCCACCACCACCGACGTTTCCAGAAATGTCTTCATGCCGCCGTGAAATCAGAAGCCCCGTTTTAGGTCCACCCCGGCCTTGCGGAGCTTCCGGCTGAGTTCCAGGCGCAGGGCGGGCGTGTGCGGCTCGTCCGCCATCCGCCGCGTGGCCTCCTCCAGTTCCGCCACCGGCAGGTCCGGCAGATCTCCCTCCAGACGGGCCTCCCGGGTGACCAGCAGCAGCACCATCAGGTCATCCAGGTCGTCCGCCTGCCCGAAGACCGTGTGCAGCCCCGCGATGTGGTCCCACACCGCCGCCTCCAGCTCGCGCTTCTCGCCGGAGTCGCTTGCCGCGCGCAAAAGGAGGAGTTCGCCGTTCAGACAGGCCATCTCGTCGCCGAAAATCCGTCTCAGCTCGCTCATGCCCTCCGCGCCGCCATTCAGCCGACGGCCGCCCTGGTAGTGTCCTATCATTCGGCCATAGGCGGGCAGGTTGAGGCCGGGGCGTGTTTGCAGGTCAAACTCACTCAGTGAAATCATGGCTTCTCAGGGTCAGGGGTTGGCTCGTCCCACAGCTTGTTCGGCCCGGCCATCCCGCCGAGTATGCCGCTGAACCACATGTCCCCCAGCGGCACGTTGCGCATCTCCCGCTCGTAGCCCAGCGCGATCAGGCGTTCATCCGCGTTGGTCAGGCGGCTCACCCCGTTCGTTTTCTCCACGATCACCACATCCCCCCAGAACTCCCGCGGCTGGAAGCTGTCCAGCACATACGGCGCCTGCGTCGTCATGATCACCTGCACCCCGTGCTCCTTGGAAATCTGGCGGATCATCTCCACCATCGGCTTCAACCCGCGCGGGTGGATCGCGTGCTCCACGTCCTCCAGCAGGATGATGTCCGGCCGCTCCGGCTGGTGCAGGATCGTCAGCAGGGCCAGGATCATCCGGGAGCCCTCGGACAGTTCGCTCAGGGGGACCGGTTCCTTCGCCCCCGTTTCCAGCACCTCCAGGAACCACTTGCCCTCGTCTGCCCGCTCGAAGGTCAGTTCCCCCGCCTCCGGCACAAATTTGCGGAACGCCTCCTCCACCTTGGCGAAGACCTTTTTGTGTTTCAGGGAAAGCCGCTGCAACACGCGCGTCGTACCCTCGCCATTCGGGTGAACGAAAGGCCTCTCGCTGTCGCGCTCCGCACCGCCAATGCATTCTTCTTTGAGCCGATAGCTTGTGCAGCGGACGGGCTTCTTGTCCCAAAAGTCAGTCACCGTACCACCCCCTCCAGCATCGTGGGGATTTGGGTCAGCCTTACTCACGTAACGTGAAAAGCTCAGCGTCCTCCCCTTCCCATCCACAGCAGTGAACTTTACATTGTGGAGCCAATCAGCCCCGTGCCAGCCATCCGAGGTTCGGTGGGGCACAAAATATTTGTCGTAAGGCGAGGACCGAGCCGGGTCTTGCGAGGCTGCCACCGTTTCAATCCCCCTCAAAAAATTACTCTTCCCCGAATTGTTCGCGCCGATGACCACCGTGACCGGGCTCAGGCGGCACTTGGCGTCGAGGAAGGAGCGGTAGTTTTGGAAATGGACTTCGGTGAGGAAAGGCATGAGCGGCTGGCGGGCAGGTGGGGAAACTTGGGCGGCCCCAGCGTCCCCTCATCCTGCGCCCCGTGCAAAGGGAAAATGCCGGAGGCGGCAGGCGGAAAGTGGTGCACGTTTTGCCTCCGGCTCACCTGCATCGCGCACCCTGCCAC
>JANOAS010000180.1:0-1628 GCA_031411255.1 bacterium | reverse complement strand
GACTCCATCACGGGCGGCAACGTCCATTTTAACAGCAGCCAGATCAGCGGGGCGGGCATTGTTTACCAGAGCTTCGACACGGTGCCGGGGCAGCGGTACACCGTGCGCTTCTCCTACGGTGCCTGGGGCGGGCCGTCCAGCGGCTACACCCAGCAGCTCCAGGTGGAAGTGCGCGACGGCGCCTCCCATAACAGCGGCACGCAAACCATCGAGACCGGCACCGCCGCCGTAGCCGTGGCGAACGCCGGTCTCGCCGCCTCCCAGGCAGGCGCCATCGTCACCGCCACCGACACCAATGGAGACGGCGTCCTCGGAAAGATTTCCTTCACCTTCGCCGCCCTGAGCACGACCAGCACGCTTGTTTTCTCTGACAAAACAGGCACCGCAGGCCAGTTCACCGACAGCACCGTGGACGCCGTGGAACTCCTCCCGCCCGACGCCATCGGCATCACCGGCTCGATGCACTACACCCAGAATTTCGACGTTCTGGCCAACACCACGAACAATGGCGTTGCAACAGGGACGTGGGCGGACAACTCCACCATCCCTGGATGCTGGTACTACCGCGCAGGCACAGGCACCACCATCCCCGGGTTCGCAGGAACCGCCCTCGCCTACCGCGTGGGCGACGGCACCGTCGCGCATACAGTCGGCAACCTCTACAGCATGGGCGCGGCAGCCAGCACAGATCGGGCCCTCTCCCTGCCCTCCACCGGTGCGGCCGGGGAAATGTCCAGCGTCTTTCTCTTCAAAAACACCTCCCCAAACCTCATTTCCCTGTCGAATTTAAAGTTCAACGCGGAAATCCGGCGGGCCAACAGCACCGCCAACAACATAGAATCCATATTTTGCTGGTACCGCACCGCTGCCACCCAGGCCGAAGCCTTGACGATGACGCCGGCCGCAGTCAACACCACCGTCTTCCCGCCCACCGTCGCCGCCGGCCCCAATGGAAACTACATCACCGGATGGAACCGCCTCACCCAGGCGGACTGGACATTTTCCAGCCCGACCGGCAGCGCCGTGCTCAATACCGGGGCCAGCCTGGACGTCACACCCGCCGCGGCGATCAACCTCAACCCCGGCGAATACTTGGCGATCCGCTGGTCAAACATCAACGACCTCGGTACTGACGCCCTGATGGGCATCGATGACCTCGACCTCACCTTCCTCTCCGGCACGCTCGCAGTCATCGCCACTGCGTCCAATGTGACGCGGGACGACAACAGCACGCCGAGAAATCCGGCGGACGACACCATCAGCCTCGACCTGACGGTGCAGGGAAGCGGGGCAGTCTCCCCCACCGGGTGGAGGGTGGCGGCCCCCGCCGCCGTGGCCGGAACCCTTGGCACCTACGGCACGCCGCTGCACCTCACCGGCATCCCGATTGCCACCTTCAGCGGCGCAGGGCACTCGGCCCTCTTCACCGTGCAGGACCGCGTCGCCACGACGGCCACGTCTGATGTGGCTGCGGCCGCCCCGTGGTGTACGCTGACCGGGGCAACCGCGACGGGCTTTACTTACCTCGACGGAGGCACCCCGGCGGACACGTCGGACGACACCGTGACCATCCAAGTCAGCGTGGACGGCACGTTTACCGGCACCACTTTCCAAGTCCAGGGCCGCGC
>JANOAS010000179.1:0-5099 GCA_031411255.1 bacterium | reverse complement strand
TGTGAGGTCGTGTTCCTCCGCGAGGCCGCGCTGGCGCAGGTTCGCCAGCAGGCGCTCCCGGCGGTCCGCGCGGTGGGGCAGGGAAATGACGGCGATGCGGTCGAAATGGTCGATGAGTGGCATGGGCGGTTGGTGAGTCTTGTTTAGCGACGGGGCGCATCCTGCGCTGTGGCGGGGACTGGCGCGGGTTTCGGGCTGGCCTTTTCCTGGACTGCTCTCGGAGCCGGAGCAGCCGCGCCGGCGGGTTGTGGGGTGGGTTTCAGAGGCTGCGGCTCTGGCGCTGAAACGGGCGGAGCTGGACGGGGCGGTGGTGGGGATTGTGGAGGCGGGGCGTTCATGATGGCTTCCAGCTTTGCCTTGAGCTTGTCGGATCCCTCCTGCATGGATTCGCCGGCCTTTTGAATCCCGTTTTCGACGGCCCGCATCTGCGTCACTGTGGTGGTAGCCAGAGGAATCTCCGCGTCTAGATCGGTAATGATCTCCAGGTCCTGCGGGTGCCACGATTTTGGGAGAGGGCGTTCGGCTTTAATGTGAGCATACCGACTCGTGAGTGCTGCGAGTTCGCCGACGGCGCTATTGAGGCTTTCCTGAATCCCGAGCTGCACTTTGCGGTGCGCTGCCAGGCTGCTGCGAAATGCCGCGACCTTGGCCATCAGCGACTCGGGGGGGACTCTTCCCGCCTGGCTTTGCTCCCAGGCTTTTTCGATGTCCGGCGGGGGCGGTGTGCCCCAGGGACGGCGTTCTCTGAGTTTCGGGACCTCCGTCCACAAGCGGGCCAGCTCCTGCTCAAGCTTGCGTCCCGTTTCCACCCGCATGGTCTGGGCGGACTTTAGGTCCGGCAGGCGGTTTGCGAGGTTTTTCACGGAGGCCTGCAGCACGGGCAGGTCGGGGTTGGGGAGGACGCTGCTTTCGCCTCCGCCGCCAGTGCCACCTCCTGTTGCATCGGGAGACAGCCCGGGTTTTGGGGCCAAAAGCCAGGTGCAGACAGCGACTGCGGCACCTGCGATGGCGGCGATCCCGAGCCATGGATTGCCCTTCGGACTGGGGTCTGACGGCTGCCCGGGTTTGGTCTCCGGTTGCTCCGGCTGGGCAGGGGGCTGGGATGACGGTGGCTCGTCGGGCGCGAGGGAGGTGTAGATTTTCCCGTGCTGGGTGACGTAAATGGGAGTGGGCTCGCCGGTGACGGGGTGCGGGGCGATGAATTCGCGCAGTGGCCAGTAGGGCAGGATGGTGGCGGCGCTGGCCTGCCAGACGAGGTTGTGTTGGTTCGGGCGGAGTTCGGTTTTTTTAAACCGGGCGTGCGTGCCGTCTGCCAGCGTCAGATGCTGTGAGGAAATTTTGTCCGCGTCCGCTTCGGTGGGGAAGCCGGGGACCATCCAGTTGTCCAGCAGGGAGGCCTCGCGCAAGCGGAGGGTGACGGGGTCCAGCATGACCCATGCGGTGCGGCGCGACGTGGCGTCCTTCGGGTGGACGGGGACGAGGAGAAAGTCATCCCGCGAGTCATCCGGGTCCTTCACCAGGATGGGCGAGCCGGGTTGTCCGCCGTCCAGCGTCTGCTGCCAGTCTGGCGGGGAGTCCGGGCGGCCGACGAGGCCGTGATCGCGAGCCTCGATCATGGCTGCGGCCTGGGACGTCAGCCCGGGTGCTGGGGCGGGCGGCGGTGAGGCTGGCGGGAGCGGTGCAGCGGCGGCATCCAGCTCCGCCGGGACGAGGGCGAGGGCGCCTTTTCCCTCCCAGTCTGGGCTGCCCTGGAGGCCGCGCGGGCTGACGAGTTCACCCATGGCCATGTAGCGCTCGTGCACGCTGCCGGGGGGATTGTCCGACTGGAGGCAGACGCACGGGGTGCCGGTGTGGGTAAAGGTGGATTTCTCCGGAAAAACCGAGAGCCCGTAGAAGGCGGGCATGCCCGCCCAGGCGGGATCGCGCAGCAGCACGCCGGCCACGCTGCCGTCAGCCCGCCGGGTGCGGCCGAAGGCGACCACCCAGTGCATTCCCTTGCTCACGAGCATGAGACAGGGACGCTGCAGCGACTCCACCGAGCGGATGAGCAGGCCGGCCACTGTGTCCGGGGTGGGGTCGAATACTTTCTTCCAGCGGTCTGGTCCGTGCTTTGCCAGCAGCGCGAGCAGGCTCTCGGCGGGGGATTTGACCGGGCGCCGGTCGTTCGCCTGCTTCGCGTGGTCGCGGATCTCGCGGAAGATGGCCTGCTGTGCGGGAACGCTGGCGCCCGCCTCAGCGCTCAGCACCATCATGGCGCACGCGGGCCCGCAGTAGCCATTGTAGTCCTGCAGGTGGCGGGGGACGGCGAGCTTGACAGCTGGGAGGGGAGGGGGGTTGTCCATTGTCCGGGGTTATTTGGCTTTTTGAAATTCCGCACGCCATTTCTCCGCTGCGGGCAGGCCGTCGCGTTGTTCAATGACCTTGAACATTTCAGAGGTCGCCCACTCAAGGTCGGACCCGGTGGATTGGAGCTTTGCTGCCGTTTTTCGTGTGTCCATTTGCGCCAGGTAGTGGTGGCGGGCGGTGGGCCAGTCGTCCGGCAGATGGTGGCGGGCGCACTCCCGGGCGTAGTTCACCAGTTGGACCAGCATTCCGATGTCGGAGTCGGTCTTGCCGTAGAGTCGGTCCAGACGTTCCGCCATGAGGGCGCGCCAGCGCTGGTGGCCGGTGGTGTCTGCGTTTTTCCGTGCCAGGTCCGCCAGACGTCCGGCGCAGCCGGCGGCATCCATCTGCCAGACGGTGTTGCTGCGGTCGCGCTGCACGAGGGCGGCGGACTGCTCCTCGGCGAGGGTGAGAATGGAGAGAACCTGGTCAGCGCCGAGCCCCTTTTCCTCCGCCATGCGCCAGTGGGCGTGGACCAGCATGGAGCGGTATTCCGCATGTCCGGGCTCCAGGGAGATCAGGCGCTCCGCCATGGATTTCAATTCTCCCAGCCGGGCTTTTTCGGAGGCGGGGTCATTGAGATCCCGCGCCGCCGCCGCCAGCAGCTGGCGGGTCTTCAGGACTTCCACGAGCGTCATCTGGTGCGCTGCGGAAAGCGGTGGCTTTTCGAGAATGGGAAGCAGGGCCTGCCATTTCCGCAGGGCCTCCTCCGCGCGGGCTTTGACCTGCGGCATGTCCCGGCGGCTGCGGGCGAGGTAGGCCTTCTCCAGAGTGATCTGCGCGTCAAGGATGCGGAGTTTTTCGTCCGCTTGATCCTGGCCGGCGGCGTAGGCGGCTGCATCCGTGAGCACGGACTCCGCCTCGTCCTGCTTCTTCCCTTCGATGAGGGCCTCGCCCAGCCTCCAGCCTGAGGCCACCCGCGCCCGCCCGGCGGCGATGGGCGGGTTTTTCCCGGCTGTGGCGGCCAGCGCTTTTTCCACGGCCTGCCTGAGGCGCGCGACTGCCTCCACGTTTTGCCCGCGGGGCCGCAGGATCTGCGCCCACTGGGTGAGGAAGTCGGCCTGCCGGGCCAGGCCCTCGGCATCGGTGCGGGTGCTGACCTGGTAGTGCTCGGCGACGTTTTTGAAGACATCATCCAGCAGGTCCAGCCGACCCATGGGCGCCAGCTTGACCGGCAGTTCACGGGTCATGAATTCCACCCGGTTCTCCGCGTCATCGAGCGATGCGGTGAGGCGTTGATTGGCCCGCCACAGGAGGATGCCACCCGTGGTGATGCTGGCCAGCAGAAGCAGCGAGAGGGCGGCGGGGGCGGGATTTCGCCTCGCCCAGATGATGCCCCGCTCCAGGGGGCTCACCGGGCGGGCCTCGATGGGCTTGCCCTCCAGCCAGCGGGTCACATCCTCCGCGAGGGCGGCGGCCGTGGGGTAGCGCCGGGCGGGGTCGCGGTGGAGGGCCTTGAGGGTGATGACCTCCAGATCCCGGGGGATGTCCGGCGCCAGCTGGCGCGGCGGCGGCGGCGGCTGCGCCAGGATCTGCGTGAGCACGTGCGCGGCGCTGGATCCCCGGTAGGGCTGGTGGCTGGTGAGGAGTTCGTAAAGAATGGTGCCCAGGCCGTAGACATCACTGGCCGTGGTGGTGGCGCGTGCCCCGCCGGCGGCGGCCTCGGGCGCCAGGTAGGCCGGGGAGCCAAGCAACTGGGAGGACTGCGTGAGGTCCGCGTCCGCCTCCGCCCATTTGGCCAGGCCGAAGTCCGCGACGTAGGCATTGTCCCGGTCGTCAAAGAGGACGTTCGCCGGTTTCAGATCCCGGTGCAGGATGCCCCGCTCGTGGGCGTACTGCACGGCACCGCTGAGCGTGACCATCAGGCTCGCGGACCGCCGCCAGTCGCCCTTGAAGCTTTTGATCCGCCCCGCCAGCGTGCCGCCCGCCGCCAGCTGCATGGTGAACCACGGCCGCCCGTGGGAATCCTCCCCCGTTTCATACAGGGGGAGCAGTGCGGCGTGGCTCACCGCCGCCATGGCCTCGATCTCGACCATGAACCGCAGCCGCTCCTGCACCGCTTGCAGGGAAAAGGGGGCGACGATCTTCAGCGCCACCAGGCGCGGGGGATTTTCCTGCCTCGCCTTGTACACGACGCCCATGCCGCCGCGCCCGATTTCTTCTAAAACGGTGTAGCCCTCGACAACCGGCGCGTCCTTCAGCGCCGCCTGCTCGTCCTTTTCCCCCGCGATGAGGTCCCCCCACAGGCAGGCCACGCAACCACCCACCGCCAGGGACGCGTCCAGCGGCCCGCCACAGACGGGGCAGGAGGCGGCAGGAATGGGATCAGCAGGCATGAGTACGAGAGAGTTTCAGGTTCAGGGGGTGGTTGCTCCTGGGCGGTATCCATAACCGCCCGTCTCCTCTTGGCAAACTCCATCCAAGTCCGGACAAAAAATCTTCCGGACGGCGTAAATGGGGCCGCAGGGGTGAAAGAAAAAAAGACTGTCCGGTCCCCTCCCCGGTTTGCCAAAAGGGCGGTGACGGGCGACTATCGATTGCTGAAATCCACGGCAAGACTCCGCCTCCGCCCAAACTCCCTAGTGTGCTGCCTGAGAAATAACTAGACAGAACTACTTTTTCCGCTAAGATCCCGTGCATGTCGCGACCCATCAGCACTTTGCCGGTAACGCTGGAGCAGCGCAGCTCACTGCGGAAGATCATCAACGCCAGGACAT
>JANOAS010000178.1:0-55354 GCA_031411255.1 bacterium | reverse complement strand
ATCGACCTAAGAACAGGGCGGCACTCGAGCGCGGCGCTGGGTGCGTTTTGCCCCGACCGCCCTTCACTATGGCGATCCCAGTCGGGCACCGCGTACTGGCTGGACGGCCTGACCCAGCTTCAGGGAATGGTCGAAGAAATTTCGCCGGATGGCTTCAAAGCGTTCTCAAGGCTCAATTATCCATGGGAAAGGGGCCACCTCGCCATTCGGCGGCCCGTCAATACCGCGAGCTGGCTCCAAGGCACCGTCTGGACCGGAACAGCTCAGGTTCCTGCCGGCTGGCTCGTCTGGCACTATGACGGTGGTGGGGAGGAGCGCGTTCCAATAATCTACGGGCGCGACACGGCGAGATTCTGGGCCGATGCGGAGCAGGCGAAAGGCGAGGGTGGATTTCCCAAGCCCGTGTGGAGCCACGAGGAAACCAAGGCTGAAGTGGGCCAGGACAGGACGCTACGCGTGTATGAGCAGACTTGGCGGAATCCCCACCCTGAAAAGACGATCACCACGCTGGATTTCATCAGCAACCCGGAGAGCACCGCCGCGCCGTTTCTCCTCGCAATCACCGTGGATCCGTGAGCAGCGAAACGCCGCCCTCCTGCACTCGCTTGGATGGATTTTCCGCGACCATCTGCGTGGCTTGCTACGGACCGCACACAGACCTCGCCGAACGCTTTCTCTCAAACCTCTACTGCCACACCAACCCTGCGCTCTTCACCCTGCGGGCGGGGCTGAACGAAGTGGCTCCCTCCACGCTGGCTCTGTTCCGGGAACACGCTGCCCGGTATGGAAATATTGACCTGTTTATCGAGCCGAAAAACGTCTTCAAATCGCCGCTCATGCGCCGGATGTTTTACGAAAAGCCAATCCTGACTCCCTGGGTGCTGTGGTTCGACGATGACAGCCACCCGACGCGACCGGACTGGCTGCAGCGGCTAGCCCTGCGCACGGAGGCGGCTCCCGGGGTGATCCAGTGGGGCCAGACACACGCCTTATGGCGTACAGACGAAGCGATTCACGATTTCATCAGCTCCGCCTCGTGGTTTCGGGGGCTCCCCTTGCGTCGCGGGGTGAATCTGGATGGTGTCGATGCTTTTGAATTCCGTTTCGCCACGGGCGGCTTCTGGGCGATTCGGACGGAGGTGATCCACCAGCTCAATTGGCCCGACCCGAGGCTGGTGCAGGCCAATGATGATTTTCTGCTGGGAGAGGCTCTCCGGCAAAATGGCCACGAGATTGGACTCTTCGAATATGGAGTGGCCATCAACAAGGCAGCACGGAGGAACGCCGGGGCGCCCGAGGTGGAGCGGCTGCCCGGCGTTCCGCTTGATGGGGCTTAGAACCGGAGTCCCACGCCGACCATCAGCGTGTCCACATCCTTGAAAGTCGGTTCGGCTTCGCCGCGGGTCCAGGAGATGTAGGCGGTGGCACCGGCCCAGGTTTTCTTTGGCGCGGTTTCCGGATTGTAGTCGGGGACGAATTCATCCTGGAAAAGCCGGAAATCCGCCCGGACCTCGGTCCATGTGTGGGACTCGCCCAGGTTGGCAATGGGATGCACCCCGTGCAGGGCGCCGCTCAACTCGACACGGCCGTCCCAGAATCCGATGCCAGCCTTTACGTTGTAGGTGATGACTTCCTTCTGCAGGTCGTCCAGAGCACTCTGGGCCCCCTTCACGCTTTTGATCCCCTTCAGCGCCTTCGTAACGCGGGCAGCTGAAGCGCCCTCCACGTTGATCTCGGGGTTGATGAAGGTGTAGTAGCTGGAGCGATTCTCGTCCCCGTCATCCTGCGTCCAAATGTCCAGGTGGCCGCCCTTGCGGTAGTACATCCGCTTGTTCAGACCGAAGCCCCGGAAGAGACCGTGGCTGCCGTCCTTTTTGGCCTCCTTTTTTTCCACAGAGGCCATGGGCTCAGCCCCGTAGTCCATGAGGAAACGCGGCTGCCAGCCGATGATCCAGCGCACGTCGTCCTCGCCACTGATGGCGTTCTGCTCGTAGACGGCACCCAACTGGATGAACTGGGGCGAGGTGATGTTGGCTCCGGGGATGGCGAGAAACTCGGCGCTCTGGTCCGGATTGGCCGCAAAATTCAGCAAACCGTAGAAGCGGCGCGTATCGGCCTGCGCTGCACCGGGCTGGTCGTTGTAGTTCCACTCCGCCCCGACCCGGACCCACATGCGGTAGGGATTGTCCACCCAGAGGTTGGTGCGGGTGATCGACTTGTTGTAAAGATGATCCTCGTAGATGTCAAGCATGGCCGCCCCCTTGAAAGCGAATCCCTCCCCAGTGTCGCGATCACTGGTGTAGTTAAACTTGGCTTCGTTGGAGTCTTCATTCAGGTACTGAAATTGATCCCGCAGGCGGAACAGCAGGGCGCTGCCAGTATTGTCTTTGAAACCCAGCTGGCGGTTGCCGCCGCGTTTTCCGAAGTCGGTGTGGACGGTGCCAGACTTGGTCAGCTCATCGAGCGCGATCTTGTGAAGCCGCCCTTCGAGACCTTTGGTCTTCGGGTCTGCATCCTTCCACGGGCGGAAAATGACCTCCTCGAGTTCCGCCCCGTCACTTTCCCAAAGGGACAAGCCAAAGGTGGAGGAATAGGGTTGCCCCAGGAGCGTGGAAAATGGGACGTGGCGTTCCTTGACAAGAGCCGTCCGCTTTTGGGCGGGCTCGATCGTTTGGGCAGACACGAGTGATGCGAGCGCGAGTGACGCACACACGGCGGGGGCGGGATTGATCTGGGCAGATTTCATGTTGGTTATTTTCGAGGTTTGATTGTGATTCAGCCCCCTCCCCGGCGCATGTGGACTGTGACAAGGGACATAGTTTTCCAAACCGCTTCACCGCGGAGGACAAGACGCACCCACCACCGGCACGGTCAAGTCTCATTCACCCTGCAGCACCGCGGCTCCCGGAAAAATGTCCCCGCAAGCCGCCTTTCAGCGCCGGGGTTGTGAGCCGGTCCCACGCCCGCCACGATTTGCCGGACCCAAAGGGGACTGAATAATCCACTCAACAACAACAACAAGAATGCTGATATGAGCACCCAATTCCTGAAACAAAAAATGATCATGCTTCGCGGGCGCGCCGTACGCCGGGCAGGAGCCCCATTTGAAGGGGGGATGGCGCGTCTGCGCGCCGGGATCCTGGGCGGAGAGACGGGCCACCCAGACGCGGAACTGAGCGTTGAGATAGCCGAGCTTAGCGCCCACGAAAAAGCAACCGCTGCGGCTGATCCCACGGTGTTTGCCCTCGCGCCGGCGATGCCGTTGAAGCTCATTGCCCCTGTGGCCACATCCGCCCCTCCCGGGGCCGCGCCAGCCGCCGGCGCCACCTGGGGTGTCAAGGCCGTCAAGGCTGACACGTCCACCTTCGACGGCTCGGGAGTCGTCGTGGCTGTGCTGGACACAGGGATCGACGCGAACCACCCCGCCTTTGCCGGAGTGCAGTTGGTGCAGCGGGACTTCACCGGCGAAGGAAACGGCGACTCGCACGGCCACGGCACACACTGCGCCGGCACAATATTTGGCCGCGACGTGAACGGGCGGCGCATCGGCGTGGCCAGGGGGGTTCAAAAAGCCCTTGTTGGCAAAGTTTTGGGTCAAAACAGCGGCGGCGGCTCCGATTTGATTCTGGACGCCATCAACTGGGCCGTCTCCTCCGGGGCCAATGTCATTTCGATGTCACTCGGAATTGATTTTCCCGGCTACGTGGCCTTTCTCGTCAGCAAAGGCATGGCACTCGAGGCGGCCACCTCAGAGGCGCTCTTTGCCTACGCAGGAAACGTGAACTTGTTTCAATCCCTGGCAGCCAGTCTTCAGTCGGCGACGTTCCTGGGACGGACCACGCTGCTCGTCGCCGCCAGCGGCAATGAGAGCAACCGCCCGGCCTATGAGATACACGCGGGGGCCCCGTCCTCGGCGGTGGGGATCGTGTCTGTCGGGGCGGTGGGGCGGAGCGCCATGGGGCTGGAGATCGCTCCTTTCTCCAATACCTCGGTCAACATCGCCGGGCCCGGTGTGGATGTTGAATCGGCGGGGGCGGGCGGGACCGGCCTTGTCTCCATGAGCGGGACGAGCATGGCGACACCGCACGTCGCCGGAGTGGCGGCCTTGTGGGCCCAGTCGCTGATGCAACAGGGGAATTTCACCCCCGCCCTCCACATGGGCCGCCTGCTCGCCTCCGGCGTCTTGAGCGGTTTCGCACCCGGCTTGGACCCGCAGGATGTGGGCGCCGGCCTGGTTCAGTCGCCAGGACAGCCCATCACCTGATCCGCTCGGCATCGATGGCCAGCCCCGGCAGGCCCACGCGGCCTGCGGGGCTGGCCTCCATTGTTTTCCACTTCGGACACCACTCAAAACATGACCCTACTCAGCCGCCTCCCGAAAACGCTCCGGTTTTCCCTCCTCCTCGCTCCATGGTTCGCCGCATGCAGCCCCACCTCCTCCCACCCTTGGAGGGAGGGGGACCAGCAGCCGTCCCGCCGTGGACGCACGGCCACCGGGCAGCCGTATTTCCTCACGAAGGCCCGCATCACCATGACTGGCGCGGCCAAGGAAGGTGGCTACACCGTGACCCTCACTCGGACCGCGGAGGGGGACAGGGAAGCCCGTTACGTGGCCGAGCACAGGGGAAACTGGCTGTATGAGGACGCGGTGATTATCAGCGTGAACAGCAGCGGAGTGCTGGAGGGAGAGCAGCGCGCCTCAGCCAAGGACAAGACTGGGGACAGCATCGTCAACCTGGGGCAGGCAGCCGTCAACGCCTGGCGAATCTACGCCTCGCTCAACACCGGGTCCCCAATCGGAAAAGGCATGGGACCCAGGGCCGTGAAACCCGCGGCCGAAAACCAGTTCAAGGAATTCGAGGTTTCTATTGACCCCTCCTCCTCCGCCAGCATCCGAGATGCGGTCACCAGGGTTCGCGACGCGGGTTTCGATCTGGAGGTGGAGCCCACCGGAAAGGCGTCGGGCTCCTCGCAGGCTCCGATGCCACCCAAAGGCAATGACGGACTTTTCTACCGTCCTCCCACCACCTGCACTGTCGCGCTGAAGGCCAGGCCCGGCTACCCGGCCTTTTCCCGCAGCCAGACATTCGCCGTGCCCAATCCCGCCGAGCTGGCACTCCTTGCCGCAAAGCGCGTCCCCTTCGCAGAACGCGAGCAGAAGAGCACCTTCACGGAAGGGCAGGTGGCGCGACTCGACCTCACCCAGCAGAGCCCCGTCAAGAACATCACCGCCATTCCGGCAACCATCCTGGGCGCGGCCGCAGACGCCATCGGCGGCGTTCTCGACAACCGGGGCAAGGTCCGCACCGACGAGCACGACCGCCGCACCTTCGACAGCGGGGTGGCCAGCGCTCTGGCGAAAAATAACGCCGACACCGCGGCGAGCGAGCTGAGCCGTCTCAAGACGGAGCTTGAACTCACCAAGACACAAATAGAGCTGGCCAAGCTCCAACAGGAGGCCGCGAAAAAGGCCGGGGCTCAGCCGCCGGTCCCGCTGCCGGGCACCACACCCTCTGCGCAGCCGGGTCCTGCCCCATCAGTGCTCCCACCTCCGCCTGGGGACGAATGAGGCCGGGTTTGGCTAACCCCCGCTTGCCAAACACTGTGCTGTCCACGCGGACGTGGGTGGCCTCTCTCGATGGCGGGCTCGTAGCCTCCACTCATGCCCATGCTCAGGACTGGGCGCATGGGGGAATTTTCCTTTCTCACAGGCTCCGAAATTCCGATGTCCCTGCCGGGCGGGAAATTCCACCGGGGAAGGGCGGCCTCCCGGATCTGTTTCATCCATTCAAACCTGGCGGCAACTCGCGCCGGGCAGTTCCGGCGCCGCAAACCCAAGCCAAAAACTCAAATGACAGATCCAATCACATTCTGGAACAAAGTTCTTCTCGACTGCAACCTGCGCGACCACACGGCGGCGGGCCATGCGTACGGGGACAGGGTGGCGCGTGAGATGATCAAGGCCCGCGACAAAGACGGCTCGGAGCTGGACCCGCCACACGCGCACTCGGACAACCCGGGCGCCCACCGCCCGGACCCGGACGGCCCCCCGACGATGCCCTCCCTCGGCGCCTCGTGGGGAAATGTGAAGCCATTCATCGCCAGGCCGCACCGTCTGGCTCCGTTTCCGCCGCTTGGTTCGCCGGAATATGATGCGGCTGCCGAGGAGGTCCGGAAAAAAGGGGCCACCCCGGACTATCTGGATCTCACGCGCACTCCGGACGAAACGACCAAGGGCGTGTTCTGGGCCTACGACGGCGTGACACGCCTCGGCACCCCGCCGCGCCTGTATTTCCAGATCATCCGGGACCTTTGCGACAAGTTCGCGCTCGACACCCACCAGCGGGCCCGGCTCTTCGGCCTGGTGGCCGCAGCGCTTGGGGACGCACGCATCCAGGCGTAGCGCTGGAAATACATCTACGACCTCTGGCGTCCTGTGCTCGGCATTCGCGAGGGTGATGCCGCGCTCGGACCGCAGGCTTCTGCCGGCAGCCTGACCACTGCGGACCCGTTCTGGCTGCCGCTGGGAGCGCCGAAATCGAATGACGCCGGGATGAAAAACTTCACACCCAACTTCCCTGCCTATCCTTCCGTCCACATCTGCTCCGGATTTGGCGGTCTGGCCTGCACTCCGGCCGCAGCCCCGCAGAAGCCGGGCCGCAAGCGTTAATGTGGTTCCGGGTTGCCTCGCCGGCTCCATCCCTCCGGGGGTGGGGCCGGTTTTGTTTCCGCCCGCTATCCCCTCTTCCCGAAAACCGCGCTGCCCACGCGCACCAGTGTCGCACCCTCCTCGATGGCGATCTCGTAGTCTCCGCTCATGCCCATACTCAGGACGGGGAGGGCGGCGCCAAACTCCGTCTCCAGCTGATCCCGCAGTTCGCGCAGGGCGGCGAAATGGGGGCGGCTTTTTTCCGCTTCCGCTGCCAGGGGCGGAATGGTCATCAGGCCGGCCAGCTCGATCCTCGGCTGGGCGAGGATCTGTTCCATCGCCCGCCGGACGGACTCAGGGGTGAAGCCAAATTTGGCGGCATCCAGACCGACATTCACCTGGAGGAGGATCTGCCGGCGCAGCCCCAGCTCCCCGGCGATGCGCTCCATGTCCTGCGCCAGCTCGGCGGAGTCCACGCTCTGCACCATCTCCACCAGGGGCAGCACCTTGCGAATCTTGTTTTTCTGGAGGTGCCCGATGAGGTGCCAGCGCAGGCGCGCGGGCAATTGGGGGATTTTTTCCACCATCTCCTGCACCCGGCTCTCGCCGAAAAGGAGCTGCCCCCAGTCAAATGCGGCCTGCACCTGGTCTGCGGGGAAGGTTTTTGAAACGACGATCAGTTCCGCCGCACCGGCTTTCCGGCCCGACCGCGAAGCAGCCGAATCCATGCGCTGCCTGATCTCGCTGAGATTTTCGTGGATGTGGTTCATTCAAAAAGCGCCTTGCGAAGCCGGGGGGAAACGCCTAATGAACGCTTCCAGACGGATGCTCCCTTCCGGCAGTGTTAGCAATCACACGCACTCTCAAGCCAAACTCAACTGCTCTTTCCGGTCGTTTTCCACGCAAATCCGGGCCCCCGCCCGGGCGGAAAACCAGACCGGCAGTTTCAGCAGGTTCACGCTCCCAGGTTTAAATCGGAATGCACATCCTTAATCTCAAAGTCTTTTGCGACCTCGTCGAAACCGGCAGCTTCTCCGCCAGCGCGGAGCGCAACGGTGTGACCCAGAGCGCCGTCAGTCAGCAAATCAAATCGCTGGAGGACAGGTTCGGCGTGGTTTTCTTCGAGCGGGGGAAAAAGAATTTCTCCATCACACCCGAGGGCCAGGTTTTTCACGTGGCGGCCCAGCGGATGCTGGAAATCTACGGCGGGATCGAAAGCTCGCTGAAGGCGGTGCGCAATGAAGTCGCCGGCAAGCTGCGGGTGGCCACCGTCTACAGCATCGGGCTGCACGAACTGCCGCCGATCATCAAGGGCTTCCGCGCCAAATTTCCCGAGGTGGATCTCATCCTGCACTACAAGCGGGCCAACGAAGTTTACTCGGAAGTCGCCGATGACCGGGCGGACCTGGGCCTGGTCGCCTACCCGAAACCCCGCCGCGGCCTGCTGGTGGAGACCTTCGCCCGCGACCGCATGGTGCTCATCTGCCCGCCCAGCCACGCCTTTGCCTCCCGGCAAAGCATCCGGCTGAAGGACCTCGACGGGCAGAATTTCATCTCCTTTGAGCCGGACCTGCCGACGCGCAAGGCGGTGGACCAGGTTTTCAGGGAAAACGGCATCTCCGTGCGCCAGACCATGGAGCTGGACAACATCGAGACGGTGAAGCGCGCCGTGGAAATCGAAAGCGGTCTCTCCATGGTGCCCATGCACTCCGTGGTTGAGGAGCTGGAGAGTGGCCAGCTGAAGGCCGTCGCCATCAGTGATCTGGAGATGTGGCGGCCGATGGGAATCGTGCAGCGCCGGGGTCGGAACATCACTCCGGCCATCCGCGAGCTGCTGGACCTGCTCCGGGCTTTCGGCAAATAATCACCGACGGCCCGCCGCCTGATTACTCGTAGCGCAGCGCGTCGATGGGGTTGAGCGTGGATGCCTTCCAGGCCGGATACAGGCCGAAAAGGACGCCCACGGCGGAGCTGAAGCCGAAGGAGACGAGCACCGCATCCATGGAAACGAGCACGGGCCAGCCGGCGTAGGTGGAAACGAGGCGCGAAAGCCCGAGGCCGAAGCCGATGCCGAGCAGCCCGCCGAGCGAGCTGAGGGTCACGGCCTCGATGAGGAATTGCTTGAGAATGTCCCCGCCGAAGGCGCCCACGGCCATGCGGATGCCGATCTCGCGCGTCCGCTCCGTCACACTCACGAGCATGATGTTCATGATGCCGATGCCGCCCACGATGAGGGAAACACCAGCCACGATGCCAAGCAGCAGTGCCATGATCTTCGAGGTGGCAGTGGCCATTTCGGCGATCTCCTGCTGGTTGCGAATGAAAAAATCATCGTCCCGCCCCGGGCCGATGCGGTGGCGCTGGCGGAGCAGATCCGTCATTTGCTGGCTGACTGCGGTCAAATCCTGGGCGCTCCTCGCCTTGACGATGATGCTGCGCAGCTTCGTGTCCCCGCTGATGCGCTTCATGGCGGTTGTGTAGGGCACGATGACGCTGTCGTCCTGGTCCGAGCCGATGATGGAGGTGCCCTTGGGCTTGAGGTAGCCGATGATCAGAAAGGGGACGTTCTTGATCCGGATCACCTCCCCCACGGGGTCGGCGGAGCCAAAGAGCTGGGCGGATGCCGTACGGCCGATGACGGCCACCTTGCTGGCTCCGCGCACCTCGGCTTCGCCAAACCCGTTTCCAGAAACGAACTGCCACTGGCGGATGTCAAAATACTCCGGGCCCTCACCCATGATGCTGGGGCTCCAGTTTTGATTTCCTGCCGAGATCTGGCCGGAGGTGCGGATCTCCGGGCTGACGGAGACGATGCCGGGGATCTCCGCGACCATGGCCTCGGAGTCCTCGATGGTCAGGGTGCCCGAGCTGCCGTAGCCGCCGCGCGCCCCGCCGCTCGTCATGCTGCCGCTGAAGACGAGGATCACATTTTCCCCAAGGCTGGAAATCTGGGCCTCCACCTGGGATCTGGCACCGTTCCCGATGCCGACCACGGCCACCACCGCGCCCACGCCAAAGATGAGGCCCAGCATGGTCAGACTGCTGCGGAGCTTGTTCCGCAGGATGGCCCGGACGGCGAGGAGGAACGTCTGGAAAATGTTCATGACGCGTGCGCCTCCTTCAGTTTTTCCAGCTCCACGGCAGCGCTGGTGCGGTTCTTCACCGGTTCGTCGGTCACGATTTTTCCATCCCGCATGACGATGGTGCGCTTCGTGTAGCGGGCAATGTCCGGCTCGTGGGTGACCATGACGATGGTGATGCCCTGGTCGTTCACCTCCTGAAAAAGCTTCATGATTTCCACGCTGGTGCGGGTGTCCAGATTGCCCGTGGGCTCGTCCGCCAGGAGGAGTGCCGGCGCATTCACCAGGGCGCGCGCGATGGCCACGCGCTGCTGCTGGCCGCCGGAAAGCTGGTTCGGGTGGTGGCCGGAGCGCGCCGCCAGGCCTACGCGCTCCAGCGCCTGCAGGGCCAGCTGGCGCGGGCTCCCCTTCACCGTGCGCTTTCGCGCGTAGAGCAGGGGCAACTCCACATTTTCCACCGCAGAGGTGCGGGAGAGCAGGTTGAAGCCCTGAAAGACGAAGCCGATCTTCTGGTTCCGAATCGCCGCCAGTTCGTTGCGGCCGAGTTTGGAGACATCGATGCCGTCCAGCTCGTAGCTCCCGCCGGACGTGCGGTCGAGGCAGCCGATGATGTTCATCATCGTCGATTTTCCCGAGCCGCTCGTGCCCATGATGGCGACAAACTCGCCCCGCTCCACGGTGAGGGAGACGTCGTTCACGGCGCGGACTTCCACGTCCCCGGAGGCGTAGACTTTCATCAAGTGGTCAAGCTTGATGACGGCGGCTTTGTTCTCTGGTCCAGCCATCAGGGTCGCCTCATGCCGCCGCCGCCCAGAGGATTACTTGCGGGAGGTGCGGCCGGCTTGGGCCCTCCCGTGGAGCCGATGATGACGGGTGCCCCGTCCTCCAGCCCGCTGAGGATCTCGCTAAACATGGAGTCGGTGATGCCCAGCTTCACCGGCGTGGAGACGGGCGCCCCGTCCTTCAGCACGTAAATGGCGCGCTCCTTCTGCGGGCCGCCGCCAGGGCCGCCGGGACGTCCCGGCTTTCCACCACCCGGCCTGCCGCCGCCTCCACCTGGAGGACCACCGCCACCCGCACCCGGAGGCGCCCCGCCACCACCACCGCCGGCGGGAGGTCCACCCGCCGCAACGGCAGGCGCTGCACCCGGCGCGGCCGCAGGCTCCGGCGGTTTGAAGCGCAGCGCCGCATTCGGCATCCTCAGCACGGATTCGCGCTGCGCGATCACGATGGACACATTCGCCGTCATGCCTGGCTTCAGCTTCAGCTCCGGATTTTCCACGTCGATCACCACATCATACGTCACCACGTTCTGCACCGTGGTCGCCGCATTGCGAACCTGGCTCACAACGCCGTGAAACGTCCGGTAGGGGTGCGCATCCACCGTGAAGTCCACAGCCTGCTTCATTTCCACCCCGCCCACGTCCGCCTCGGCCACATTGGCGTGGATCTGCATTTTCGTCAGGTCATTCGCCACCGTGAAAAGCACCGGCGCATTGAACGACGCCGCCACCGTCTGCCCCACATCCACACTGCGGGTGATGATGGTGCCGTCGATGGGCGAGTAAATCGTGCAGCGGCTGAGGTCCACCTTCGATTTTTCCAGGCTGGCCGTTTTGATCTGCACGGTCGCCTCCGCCTGGTGCAGGGTGGCCAGGGCGCTGTCCAGGTCCGCCTGGGGCGCGGCGTTTTTCGCCACCAACTCCTGCTTCCGTTTCGCTGTCAGCTGGGCCAGCTCCAGTGTGGCCTTCGCGCTGGCCAGCTCCCCCTCGCCCTGGTGCATGACTGAGGTGTAGATGGCCGGGTCCAGCTCCGCGAGCACGTCGCCGGCCTTCACCTGCGAGTTAAAATCCACGTTCAGCTTCTGAATGATGCCGGAAATCTGGCAGCCGACCGTGACGTTGACCACCGGAGTCAGCGCGCCGGAGGCGGTCACATACTGGGTGATGGTCCCGGGGGAGACGGGCACCGTCTGGAAGGTGACCACGTCCGCCGGTGTCTGGCGGTTGTACCACCACCAGCCACCGTAGCCAGCGCCGGCCAGAAAAAGGAGAAACAGAAATGTCTTCATCAAATGGTAAATTTAGCGACCGGCCACCGCCTCACGGCATCCGGATTTGGTTCACACGCCCGTCCTGAAAGCCCCCCGTCGTTTGCTGCAGCTTGCGCAGCGCGGTTTGCAGACTGTAGGTTTCCACGGCCAGATCCTTCCTGGCCGCGTTCAGTTCCTTCAGGGCGCTCAGCACGTCTACGCTCGTCGCCGTGCCGGAGGCGTACTGGTTTTGCAAATCCGTGTAGCCCTGCTCCGCCGCAGCCACCTGCACCCTCAGGGCGGGCAGCGTCTCGCGGAGGGACTTCACATTCAGCCAGGCCTCCTTCACCTCCTGCTCCACCGTCTTTTCGAACTTCACCCGCTCCAGCCGGCTCTGCTCGATCTGGTAGCCCGCGTCTTTCAGATTCACCTCCCGCTGCCCGCCGTCGAAAAACGGGATCCGCACCGCCAGACTGGCCGACCAGGAATTTTCAAACCGGCCCGAGGCGGAACTCTGGTCTGTCGTGGATCCGTCGAACTGGGCCACCACCTTCGGCGCGTAGCCGGCCTTCACCTCGTTCCGGCGCTCCTCATCCTGGCGAATGACCAGCGTTTTTGCCCGCAGGTCCTCCCGGTGCGCCAGGGCGCGGCCCAGAGCCAGGGCGAAATCCGGAACCTCTCCGGCCTCGTCCGCCGGCGTGGCCAGCTGCACCTCCGTGTCCGGTGCCAGGTTCAGGATGTTGCCCAGCAGATTTTTTCGCGCGGCCAGAATGTTCGAGTCCTCGATGAGCGTGCGCCGGGCAGACTCCTGCGCCACCTGCGCCCGCAGCGTGTCGGACCGCGTCACCTCGCCCACGCGCTCGCGCTTTTGCGCCAGGGAGAGCTGCTCCCCGGCCAGCCGCAGCGCCTCCGAGTCCACCCCCACCACCTGCTGCTGGCTGAGCACCGAGTAGTACGCCTCCGCCACGCCGAAAAGGATTTCGCGGATCCTCGCCCGGTATTCCAGCCGGGACGTCTCCACACTGGCCAGCCCGCGCCGATGCGCGGGGAAAAATGACATGTCCAGCAGCGGCTGCTCCAGGGAGATACCCGCCGTCTGCCATCCCGTGCCGCCGGACTGCTTGCTGGCCGTGCCTGCCGCCGTTCCACCAGACGGCTGGTTCCGGTCGTGCACGGCCGCGTTCCCGTTCACCTGCGGCCCGTATTTTGTCCAAGCCAGTTGCGGCTCCAGCTTTGCCCGCTGGAGGGACACGGCGGCGATTTTGACCGACTCGTCCGTGGCCAGCGTCCGGTCATACGCCTGCTCCAGGGTCAGCGGCACGGCACGCCCGGGCTCCGCAGCCACGGGGGCTGCGGGCCAGAGCAATGCCAGGAACACACCAGGCAGCGAAATCCAGTTTTTCATCATCATCAGAATGCCGGGAGGGCAGGCTTGACCGCAACCCGGTTCGGGTTCCGGGGCAAGCGGTTTCTCCCCTACCTGCACCACCGGCTCTCCCGGGGGTAAATCAGCAGTCCAGTTCCGACACCGCCCGCCCTCCTTTCGTTGAAAATTCATCCTCCTTCCCCGTAAAAAAACAAACCCAGCGTGACAAATGCGGCCTCACGCCTCACCTTTCCCCCTCACGCCATGCTCCGCCCAGCCCTTTTATTCTTCACCGGCCTCCTCCTCGCCCTCGCCAGCCCCCTGCCGGCCGACACCGTCGTGGAAAAGACCGACCTTTTTACCGCGGGCGAGGGCGGCCATGCCCGGTACCGCATTCCGGGCATCGTTGTGACTCAGAAAGGCACCCTCCTCGCCTACTGTGAGGGCCGGAGCAACCCCAAGTCCGACTGGGGCGAGATCGACGTCCAGCTGCGCCGCAGTACGGACGGCGGCCGCACTTGGGGTGAGCCCCGCCTCATCGCCCACAACGGCCCGCGCATCGAGGGAAATCCCAAAAGCCCCGGCGGCAAAGATCAGACCGTCAACAACCCGGCTGCCATCGCCGCGAGGGACGGCAACGTCCATTTTCTGTACTGTGTGAACTACGCGCGCTGCTTCCACATGCGCAGCAGCGACGAAGGCGCCACCTGGAGCGCCCCCGTTGAGATCACGGCGGCCTTTGAAGGCTTCCGCCCCGCCTGCGACTGGAAGGTCATCGCCACCGGGCCCGGGCACGGCATCCAGCTGCGGTCCGGCCGCCTCCTCATGCCCGTCTGGCTCGCCTACGGCAAACCCGGAGACCACGGCCCCTCCGTCGCCGCCACCCTTTACAGCGATGACCAGGGTGCCACCTGGAAGGCCGGGGAAATCGCCGCGCCAAACGTCGATCCCTTCATCACACCCAACGAATCCGAAGCCGCCGAACTCTCCGACGGCACCGTGCTCCTGAACAGCCGCAGCCGGTCCAGTGCCGCCCAGCGCCTTCTCACCACCAGCCCGGACGGGGTCACCCGCTGGTCGGCTCCCCGGCTTGAGCCAAATCTCTGGGAGCCCGTCTGCATGGGCAGCCTGATTTCCCTCCCCGCACTGCCCGGAGCCGTGCTTTTCACTTGCCCGCGCTCCCGCAAACTGTCCACCAATCCCGCCCCGGACGGCAAGCCGCTCCCCTGCCCGTCCGCCCCCCGGAAAAACCTCTCCCTCCAGATCAGCAGGGATAACGGTAAAACTTGGGGCGACCCGCAGACCATCGAGGAGGGCCCCAGCGCCTACTCCGACCTCGTGGCGCTGGCCGACGGCACGGTGCTCTGCTTTTACGAGAGAGAAAAACTCCTCACCCTGGCCCGCCTGCCCGCCGCCTGGCTTCCCGCACGCCCCTGACCGCCCGATCCAGGCATTCCTTCTGTAGCGGGGCACGGGACAACGTGGATGGGGAATCCCCCTCCCATCCGGAATTCTTCGACCTTGGTCACTTTTGGCTTTTCATCGCCGCACCGGGCGGTAAAATCGCGCTCTCCTTCTTTCCGGAAAAATACCCCGCATCCTTCTAGCCACCATGAGAAAACAGTTCACCCTCCTTCAGCGGATTCTCGGCCTTTGCGCCGCAGCCGTGCTTACGGGGCCCGCTCTGCTTCACGCAGACCCGGTCATTTCAGAGTTCCTGGCCACCAACCTGAACGGAGCCGAAGACGAGGACGGAAACCACTCAGACTGGATCGAGATCTACAACCCGGACGCGACTCCGGTCAACCTGGCCGGCTGGCACCTGACGGACAACGTCACCCGCCTCGACAAGTGGACCTTCCCCGCCGTGACCCTGGCACCCAAGAGCTTCCTCGTCGTCTGGGCGTCGAACAAGGACCGGAACGTGGGGCAGTTGCACACAAACTTCAAACTGGACGCCGCAGGCGAATACCTCGCCCTGACCCGTCCGGACCTGAGCGTGGCCTATGATTTCGGCACCGCTTTCCCGCCCCAAGCCCCGGACGTCGCCTACGGCGTCCCCATCGTCCAGACCACCTCCAATCTTGTCGCCCAGGGGTCTGCCGGCAAGGCGACCGTGCCGACAGACGGCTCTCTCGGCACCACGTGGACGGCTCCCTCCTTCTCAGATGCCAGCTGGACGCCCATCACCACCGGCATCGGCTATGATGAATCCGCCGCCCCCGTCGCCCAGTCCGGCCTTTGGGCCGACTCGGTCGCCGAGTTCTCCGGCACCCAGGGGAAAAACAACTGGACCTACGGCCTCTACGAGCGCGATGCCGACACCAATGGCGTCTACGATCTGGCCGATTTCCGCACCACCTACGCCACGGTGCCCTCGGACGGCGGCATCACGCGGAACTGGGTCTGGAACGGCAGCGTCTGGGCGGTCAGCCCGGGCAACGCCCCGTGGACACAGATGAGCAGCGGCGGCGGCCACCCCGGCGGCGTGGGAAATACGGGCGGCTTTCAGGCCCCCATCCGTCGCTGGGTCAGTGAGTTCAGCGGCATCGCTCGCATCACCGGCCTCATGCAGCACCCCGGCGGCTGCGGGGACGGCGTCACCTTCCAGATTTTCGTGGATGGCATCGAGGTATACACGAAGATTCTTTCCGCCAGCAGCCTGGAGTACACCGTGAACATACCGGTTCAGGCTGGCCAGGCGGTGGATTTTTACACGGATGCCGGACCTTCGGGCACGGACGGGTGCGATTCATTCACCTACACAGCACGCATCACCGGGGACGCCCTCGCAGACTCCGTCGCCGACTGGACGGACCTCGGCACTCAGGGCGCACGCGGCTGGAGCCACGGCCACTGGAATAAAACGACCGACGCGAACGGCGTCTACGCCGCCTCCGAGTTCGCCGCCTTCCCCCGCACCACCGGCAACACCGTCAGCGCGACCAATGCCTGGAATGGCACGAAGTGGGTCACGGCCGCCGCCCCCCTCTCGGAAATCACCAAAACCGGCGGCAAACCGCAAACTGCGGGCGGCACCGACTGGGCCATCCGCCGCTGGACCAGCACTTACTCGGGTCTGGTCCGACTCACCGGCCAGGTGGGAAATGCCGGGGGTGGCGACGGCGTCACCGGCCGCCTGCTCATCGGCGGGACGGAAGTGTTCGCCCGTAATGTCAGCGGATTCACCGACGGCTACACGGTCCTCGCCAATGTGAATGTCGGCACGGTGGTGGACGTGATCCTCGACCCGAACGCCAACGACACCGGCGATGCCGACTCCATTTTCACCGTCAACATCGCGGCGGCCGCCGCAGGCACCACCATCAAGGCCGACTCCATCGCCGACTGGGGCGCTGGCGCGCAAAACACGAACGGCTGGTCCTACGGATTCTACAACAAGACCACAGACGCCAACGGTGTCTACAACGACGGCGACTTCAACAACACCGACCCCGCCTGGGTGGCAGGCTGGAGCATGAACCCGGGCAATCCGCCGTGGACCAGCGTCAGCCAGCGCTTCGCCCACCCGAACGGCACCAACAGCGGCGGCGTGGAGCAGTGGGTCCTGAAACGCTGGACCAGCAACGTGGCAGGCACCGTCAGCGTGGACTGGCACGTCTCCAAGAGCAACCCGAACGGCGGTGGCGTTTCCTTCAAGGTCTTCCACAACGGTGTGGAAAAGGCCGGCGCAGCCCTCAACGGCGGCGACCGCTACGGCGCGGCCCAGACCACCACGGTGGCCGGCCTCCAGATCGGGGACCACATCGACTTTGCCCTCACCCCCGTCGGCGCGGGCGGCGGCACGGACGACGGGGCGGACGGCTCCAGCTTCGACGCCCGCATCCTCTGCACCCCGCTGGCCACAAACCTCGTCCAGACCAAGCTCGCCGACTCCGATGCCGACTGGTCCGCCTCCGGCGTGCAGGGTTACAAAGGCTGGACCAACGGCCTCTACGACCTGACCAGCGACCCCGACCACGCTTACGCCGCAGGCGACTTTGCCGCCTTCCCCCACGATCCGGTGCCCTTCGGCGCGGGCAACTACTGGACCGGCAGCATCTGGGACATCCCGAATGGCAACCCGCCCTGGACCGAAATCGGACAGACCGGCGCCCACCCGAACGGCACCAACAACGTGAACGAACACTGGTGCGGCCGCCGCTGGGAGGTCAGCACGGCCGGGAACCTCGTCATCGAATCCCACGTCCACAAGACCAACCCGAACGGCGGCGGTGTCACGCTCAAAGTTTTCCACAACGGCGTGGAAAAGGACAGCGTGGCCATCAACGGATCCGACACGGCAGGCGTCACCCGCTCTGTCGGTGTGACCGGCGCCCTCGTCGGTGACTTCATCGACGTGTTCCTCACCCCGGTCGGCCCCGGGGGCACGGATGACGGCTCGGACGGCTCCGCCTTCTCAGCCAAGGTCTACCTCCTGGAGAAATTCAGCGACTCCATTTCCGCCACGGGAAATCTGAAATCGGTCATGAAGGACATCAACGCCTCCGCCTACCTGCGCGTGCCGTTTGATGCAGCGTCAGCCTTCGACAGCATCGCACTCTCGATGAAATACGACGACGGCTTCGTCGCCTACCTCAACGGCACGGAAATCGCCCGCCGCAACGCCCCCGTGGCCCAGACCGGCGGCGCTCTGGCCAACAGCGTCACCGAATTCAGCGGCGTGCAGGGCCAGGCCAACTGGTTCTACGGCTACTATGACCAGGGGCTCGACGCCGCTGGAAACGCCAAGTACGACGCCGCAGATTTTAATTCCGGCAACCCAAACTGGACCTTCGCCGGCGGTGCCTGGTCGATGGGACCCGGCGACCCGCCATGGACCACCCTCAACAGCACCGGCGGCCACCCGAATGGCGCCAACAACGCCGCCACCGGCATCCACTGGGCCATGCGCCGCTACGTCTGCGAATCCGCAGGCACCGTCCTCGCCCACGTCGTCCACAACAAGGCCGCCGCCGGCCCGGGCACCACCGCCCGCCTCTTTCACAATGGTGTAGAAAAATACACCAGCGTCGCCTCCAACCCCACCGGCACCCAGGCCCTCGTCGTCCTGGAAAATGTGCAGGTCGGTGACTTCCTCGACCTCGCCCTCGACGCTGCGGTCCCGGGAGATCCAAACGACGGCTCGGATTCATCCACCCTCACCGTCTGGTACGGCCAGGTTTCCTCACCCGGCCTCGCGTGGAATTCCGCCGCCACCACCTCCCGCGCCACCGCCCAGGTGACCGTCCCGGAAATCATCGATCTCAATGCCTTCAAGTCACTCATCACCCCGACTGGAAACGTCCTCGCCATCCACGGCCTGAACTCGGCGAAGTCGGATCTCGACTTCCTCATTTCCCCCACCATCACGACGACGACCACCACCATCGACACCGGCACCCGCCTCTACCTGCCCGCCCCCACTCCGGGTGGCCAGAACGGCCCCGGCTCCACCACCATCGGCCCGGTCATCACGGACCACACGCGCCTGCCCGCCGCAGCAGTCGCTGATGCCGACGACCTCGTCATCACCGCCAAGGTTTGGAAAACGGTGGACAACATTTCCTCCGTCCGCCTGCGCTACCGCACAAACTTCGGGCCGGAAACTGAGATCGCCATGACCCGCATCGCCGGAACCAACGCGAACGGCGAAGGCACCTACAGCGCCACCATTCCCGCTGCAGCCGCCGCTCCGGGCGAGATGCTCCGCTGGAAGATCACGGCGGAGGACAGCAACGGCGACACCATGAAGTACCCGCCCTTTGCGGATCCGCTCAACGCACCGGAATACGAGGGCGTCGTCATCGCCAACCCGGCCGTCACCTCCACGCTGCCCATCCTCTACACCTTCATGTCAAACCCGGGAGCCGCGGCCTCGGGCACCCGTCTCTCCATTTCCTACAACGGCACCTTCCTCGACAACGTCGCCATCGACATCCACGGCCAGTCCAGCCAGGGCTTCCCGAAAAAGAGCTACGACATCCACCTGAACACCGGCTCCAAGCTGGAGTGGAAGGCCGGAGAGCCGAAGATCAACAGCTTCAACCTGCTCACCACCTACCCCGACAAGGCCAACATGCGCAATATGCTCGCCATGGAAACCTTCCGCGACGCTGGTGCCGCCCACCACTTCGCCTTCCCCGTCCAAGTCCGCGTGAACGGCGCCTTCCACAGCGTCGCCCACTTTGTGGAGGATGGCGATGGTGACTACCTCCAGCGCCTCGGATACACCGACCAGGGAGCACTGTACAAAATGTACAACACCATGAACGGCGCCACGCCCCCCGGCGCGGAAAAGAAAAACCGCCAGTGGGAGGGCTTCCAGGACCTCCAGACCCTCGTCAACAATGTGGCCGCCGGCGGAGCCCCACGCGCCACCTACCTCTATGACAACGCGGGCGTGCCCGAGACGGTGAACTACCTGGCCGCCATGTTCATCACCGGCAACACCGACTGCTGCCACAAGAACTACTACATGTTCCGCGACTCCGAGGGGAATGGCGAATGGTACCCCACGCCGTGGGATGTGGACCTCAGCTTCGGCCGCGTCTGGCTGCCGTCCACCAGCTATTTCGAGGACCCCATGCACCCGGAGACCCCGCTCTACATCGGAAACGGCAACAGCTTCATGACGTCCTTCCTCGACGGCACCAGCCCGGCGCTGAAACAAATGTACCTCCGCCGCGTCCGCACCCTGGTGGACACCATGCTCCAGCCCGCCGCCACACCGCTGGCCAGCCGCTACCTGGAAAACAAGATCGACGCCTACGATGCACTCATGGCGAATGACGCCGCCATCGACGCCACCCTCTGGCCCACCTGGGGCACCCCCCAGACGCAGGCCCAGGCCGTGGCGATCATGAAGACCTACCTCAATGACCGCCGCACCTTCGTTTACGGCCTGGCCGACCTGCCCGCCGCCCAGTCCCCCACCGCAGTGGTGAACTTCGGCACCATCGAGTACCTCCCCGCCTCCCACAATCAGGACGAGGAGTTCTTCACCCTCACAAACCCCTCCGGCGTCGCCATCGACGTCTCCGGCTGGACCATCGAGGGCGCGGTCACCCACACCCTCAAGCCTGGTACCGTCATCGCCGCCGGTGGCACCCTCCACCTCTCGCCAAACGTCGTCGCCTTCCGCGCCCGCACCGCCAGCCCGAAGGCCGGTCAAAACGCCTTCGTCCAGGGTGACTACCACGGCCACCTCTCCGCCATGGGCGAGACACTCACCCTGAAGGACGGCGCCCGCGTGGTCGCCACCACGACCTACGCCGGCACACCCACCCCAGCCCAGCAGTACCTCCGCATCACGGAGATGGACTACCACCCCTGCACCCGCGCCGGCGACACCTTTGCCGACAAGGACCAGTACGAGTTCATCGAGTTCGTGAACACCGGCACCGCCCCCATCGACGTCACCGGCGTCCATTTCTCCAACGGCATCGTCCTCACCGCTCCCGCCGCCATGCTGCCTCCGGGCGTGCACGTCGTCGCGGTGAAAAACGTGACCGCCTTCCTCCAGCGGAACCCCGGCTTTGACACCCAGCTCATCGTCGGCACCTACACCGGCAGTCTCGACAACTCCGGCGAACGCGTCACCATGCTCGACTCCGTGAACGAGGAGATCCTCGACTTCACCTACGATCCGCTCTGGTACCCGCTCACCGACGGCCAGGGCTTCAGCCTCACCGTCGCCAGCGAGACCCAGACCACCGACCTCTGGACCGTGCCCGCAGGCTGGAAGCCCTCCGGCCGCCTCTGCGGCACCCCCGGCGCCGCAGACTTTGCCGGCGACACCGACTCCGACGGCATGCCCGACCTCTGGGAGGTCGTCAACGGACTGAACCCGCTCTCCGCCGCCGACGCCGCCCTCGACGCCGACAATGACGGCCAGACCAACCTTCAGGAATACGCCGCCGGCACCGATCCCAACTCCGCCGTCAGCCTCTTCGCCCTGACCAGCGGCACCTGGAGCCCGTCTGGTGAATTCCGCGGCACCTTCGACGCCATTGCCGGCAAGACCTACACCGTCCAGGTCAGCACCACCCTGCTCGCCCCGGACTGGACAAACCTCATGAACCACACCGCCACCACCAGCGGAGTCGTTCCCTTCACCGACCCCGGCGCCATCGGCGCCCAGCGCCGCTACTACCGCGTCGTCACACCCCAGGTGCCGTAAGGGCTCCCAACGCCGGGATCTCCCGTCTTCCGCAGCGGCCACCGCGTGTCACAGGACACCGGTGGCCGCTTTGCTTTGCTCGAAGGCCAGCCGCCCTTCTCGCAGCGACGCCCTTCCTCGATTCGCTGGACGCAGCTCGTCACTCCCGTTTCCCGCTCCACGGTCCGCCCGCACGGGTGAACCAGTGTCTGGCGATGGCCGCCCTGCCGATGGCGGTGTTCGAGCATCTCTTTTCCAGCTGGGCGAAGATCTTGTCAGCTGCGGGATTGTCGAGGTCCTCGATCCACGACCCGGCCGTGTCCAGTACGTCCGCCAGTTCCTCAGTGTTGTCCTGCAAAAGGGCGGCCGCTTTCTTCGCCAGGCCGGCCGCCAGCACGGCGGTGCGCATGGAGATGGCACGCTCTGGAGCCGTGGCTGCCAGCCGCCGCCGCTCCTCCCTGCCTGCAGGAATAGTGGGAAGTCCGGTGATGGTCTTTTCCTCAAACGTCACCGGATCCGTACCCTGCCGGATGGCCACTCCCGTCGTTCGCTCGATCACCAGAGGGTCGTTGTGATCCGAGTTTTCGAAATCTTTCGAGTTGAATTCCTCGATGGTTCCTCTAAACCCGGCTCCCTCGCGCTGCATGATGAGGGCCGCATCGAAAAGCGCCCTCGCCCGTTCAGCGGGAGGCGTGCCCTTCTTTTCCACCCTGCCGAGCGCCTGCAGGTAATTGGCCAGGGATGTCCGCTCCGGCTCGCTCAAAAAGGCCCGCCCTTCCTTCGGCCTGCCCTCGCGCACCAGCCGGCGGCCGTAGATGCTGCGCAGGCGGTCGCCGATGAGCCCCCCGTCCTCGCCGAGCCTGCCAACAGTCGGGCGGGACGGCAGCTGCGGCAGCCGCTTCGTAATGAATCTGCCGAGTTCTTCCGTGGTCAGCACTCGTTCGGCCAGGTGCGCGCAGTCAGACTCGGAGCAGCCCAGGTACCAGGCTTCCAGCGCACCGGGCGCGTCACCCGCAGCCAGGCGGACTACCGCCAGGTCCGCCCGGGCCGATGCCCCGGGCAGGTAGGAAACATCATTGTCATACTCCCTCAGCCCGTCATCGGGCGGAAGGGCGCTGATCACTCCGGGCAGGATTTTTGCCGCCTCATCGAACCTGCCTTCGCGCAGGGCCAGCTTTGCCTTCAGCCACCGGCCGAGGGTGGTGGGCTTCCTCTCCAGCGCCAGCCACCGGGCGGCCTCCGCGTATTTTCCGGTGGCGTAGGCCGTCCAGCCCAGCGCGGCGGAGTCCTCCACGGTGCGGACTCCGGCTTCGTTGATGGCCCGCAGCCAGCGGACGCAACGCTTGGACTCCCCCAGCTGCCGCCAGCTCACCGTCTCGGTCGCCAGCACATGCGCGGTGACCACCCGCCGCAGCAGCGGGTCCCGCGCAGCCAGATCCCACAGCTCCTTGCCTTCGTCCGGGGAGGCATCCTGTTGCGGGAGCGGCGGCACCACGGCACGCAGGGAAAGCACCGCGCTTCCATCCCCCAGCGCCAGCTGCTGGAGAAACAGGCGCGCCGCAGCAGCGTAGCGCTTTTGCTCCAGCTCGCATTGCCCCTCCCAGCCGTAGCTCTCCGCCGCCAGTGCGAGGGAGTCGGCACAGCCCGCCCGCGCCAGCTCCCGCGTGCGGCGAAAGTCCTCAACCGCCCCCGTGAAATCCCCGGCCCGCCAGCGCGTCTTGCCAAGCATGAAGGCGGACCACACCGACCGGTAGTGGCGTTCCTCCTGCGGTCGCGCAAGCAACTTTTCCCACACGGCGATGGCCTCCTCCTGCACCGCAGCCGCGCAGCCCGCATGGTAGTCGGCAAACTCACCGGGCGCCTCTCCCCCTGGTGCCTCTCCCGCAGCCTTGCCGTATTTCTTCGCATCCAGCCACACCCGCATCGCGTGGTGGGCCGCCGTCGCGGCCGCCTCGTCGGTCACCTTCAGCCGGCCCGCTTTCAGCGCCGTAGCGAAGTCCGCCTCATCAGCCCGCGCCGTCGCCAGCCACGGCCTCTGCTCTGGGGCCTCCTCGGGCGGACCTGCACCCAGATATTGGGACATCCCTGCGGGGTACTCCTCCCTTGGCCCCGCCGGGCGGTAGGGAAACGGACAGTCCTTTTCCGCCACCTCCGCCGCGATCCGCTTCAGCTCAATGTCCCAGAAAAACTCCGGAGCCGCCTGGCTGCGGATGCCCCCGCTTTCCAGCCAGCGCGGCGCGGGCCCGAACCAGCCCGTGGCGTGCAGCACCCCGGTGCACAGGGGGAAACAAGCCACCGTGAGGAGGCTAAGGCTCCACAGTGATCTGGAGGACGGAGACTGAGGGAACGGCTTCATGGTGGCGGATCCAGCCCAAGGCGCAGCGGCTGCCCGGAATGATGGCCCGTGCAGAGGCCTCTGGCGAGGGGGAAAACATGGCATTTCCCTCCACCGTCGTCACCGCCCAGCCCGGAAGTGCATCTGCCGCCGCCGGAGCATGACCGGGCCAGCGGATCACCAGCCGCTGCGGTGGCGGACCGGGTCCCTCACCCGTGTTGAGCAGCGTCAGATCTATCGGATTCGTCCCCTCCGCCACCACCTGCCAGCGCGGAGCGGGCACGCGCCCGGCCATCACTGCGGCCAGGGTCGGCCAGCGCCAGTTCCGCGTGTCCGTGGCCACCGGCAGACGGTACCACCAGAGGTCCACTAGGTGCGCGGGCCGGTTCCGCCGCCACTCCGCCACGAGAGCCGCCAGTCCGGCCGGGTCAGAGCCCAGCTCCACCTGCAGCGTGCCCGGCGGCCAGGCCGGAGACGGTCCCTCCAGAGCCAGCCCCACTCGCTTCCAGTCCGCGTCCAGCCCCGCCGTCGCGCTGTACGTGGCCAGCGCCACCGAGTACAGGCGGCCCAGTTTTTCCGCCTGCGCCGTCCAGCGCACCGCCTGCACCGGATCGCACACCTGCGGCTGCCGGTTCAGCCGGGTCAGGTCAAAGGAGTGAAGCTGCAGGATCCAGCCGTCGCACCTGTCCAGCAGCGCAGGCAAATCCGCCTCCCCCAGCCAGGACGGCAGCGCCGTGATGACCACCCGCCTCGGAGCCAGTGCCGCCCGGACCTCCACGAGCCACCCCGCATACGCCGGCAGCCTTTTCTGCGGACAGTCGTAGTCCACGATGACCGGCCCCGCTGCCACCCCCGCCGCACCGGCCTCAGCGGTGAAACTCCGCGCCGCCGCCACCACCGCCCCGGCCACCGCCTGCCGCGCCGCACCTGTGTCCGCCAGCCGCTCCACCCGGATCACCGGTGCCACCTCCCGCCCGGCGGCAGCCAGCACAGACCAGTCCGGTCTTCCCTTTTCCGTGGAGCACCTCCCGTCCCCCTCCACACAGATCTCCCCGCCAAAGACCCCCAGCTCCTGAAATTCCCGCCCATGCTCCGCCACCGCCGCACCAACCGCACCCGTCCACTGCCGCTGCCAGACAAAGACATGCTGCACCAGCGGCCCCCCTCCGGTCTGCCCCGCAGGCCCCGCAGCCCTGCGCTGGCACCCAGCCAGTGGCAGGAAGTTCAGCATCACGAGGACAGCATTGAAAACACGAATCGACATCGTTGGAATCCTTCGGCCCCGCACCCCCCACTCGCAAGCTGCTCCGACCACAGTTTTTCGAGTCCTTATTCGCCACCGCCTGCTCAGCACCGCAGATCGTTGGGTGGTCTCTAACACAAGCCGCCTGTCAGTGCCCGCGCGACATGACGTCGTCCGTCATGCCGGTGATGCGCTCTGTGGCGAACGACTGGCAGTCACGATAGAGCGCTTCGACATCTCTGTGGATCACCGTCCGCAGGCTCTGCACCCGGGTGGCAAAGCGGCCAAAATGCGTCTGGAATTCAGCAATCCGGCGGCTGGATGACGCGAGTTCGAGCCTGCGCGTCGACGCCTCGGGCCACACCCCGGCCCAGTGGGCGCAGGTTTTGCATCCGGCCGGGCAGACGTCGCCAGTGTGGGCGAGAAATGAACTCCAGCCGGTTTCGCCAAGCACCAGTTGCCGCAGTTGATCATCCCGGCGTTTTTCGCGGTTACAGTCCTTGCAGGAGAGTACCACGTTGCCCGGGATGTGGAGGCCCACGCGGATTCGGTTCATGCCCTCCAGATGCTCCACCGCCAGCCGGTCCTTCTCCAGCGCCCGGCGGCAGTACGCGCAGCAGGAACCAAAATGACGCTCAATTTCCTCCGCATACGCCGGATCGCCCACGTTCAGCTTCAGCTCGAGTGTGATGCGCCGGCTCAGCTCATGGAGAAACATGCTGACCAGCTTGTTCGCCACGTCGGACTTGGCACGGGAGGTCGCCTTGCGCAGACAATCCCTGACGGAGACGAAACTGCTCATTTGGGGCGGTTGATTCTCTGGCCTGCTGCGGGTGAGACCCCGAGGAGCCATCGGACATCCACGCCGAGGGCCTGGGCGAGGACCGGGATCTCGTAGTCGTAGACGCAGCGCAGGCCGACTTCGATCTTGGCGATGGTGCCCCTGTCCAGCGGCAGCCCGAGCACGGCCAGCCGGCCCGCCAGTTGATCCTGGGTCAGGCAGTCGCGGTGCGAAGCCCGGGCCTTGCAAACCCGCGCTCCCACGATGTTTCGGCTGTTGCGTCCACTGACGGCTGGCTTGGCAGACATTCAGCCGCTCCTGTAGCAGATGAATCGCCAAAAAATGCTCTCTTTGGGAGCAATCGACCAACTTGCATTTCCCGTACGCCAGTTCAAACCGCCACCCCCGCGTCCCCGCCACCGGGCTGGCTACTTCACCAGATCGAAGGCCGTCGTGGCGACGACGTGGCCGTTGACCTGGAGTTCCACGGTGTGGCTGCCGGCGTGGTGGCGGCGGGTGGAGAAATCCCGGATGGTTTGGCGTTTCACGAGGGTCTGGGTGGCTCCTGGCTCCAGGGTGATCTCGGTCCACTTGAAGACTTTTTTTGACACGGCACCGCCGGGGCGGGCGTAGTGCAGGATGTAGTCGACGGCGAGGGACTGGGCGGTTTTGGCGGAGGACTGGAGGACGGCGGTGAGGGTGAGTGATTCTCCCAGACGCAGCCGCGCTGGTGCGGCCTGGAGGGAGGCGGTGAGCTGGGGCTTCGCGCCGAAACCGAAGAGGCCGAGGGCCTGCGGGTGCCCTTTTTTGATGAGAGTCCGGCAGGCGTGCTTGGCGATCCACCGCTGGCCGGGGCGTGCGTGGTCCCACTCTGCCAGAAGGGCGAGCATCCACTCCGGGTGGTCCTTGCTGATGTCGTTCAGGTTGTTTGCCACGGATTTCCGCACGTAGAGGGCGGGGTCGTCCTTCAGCGCGTGGAGGATGGGGACGAGCGGGGCGGGGTCTTTCACCAGAGCGGGCAGCCGGCGTCCCCAGGGGAGGCGGGGGCGGCAGCCTTCGCTGGCCAGGCGGCGGACGTGCTCGCATTCGTTTTGGGTCCAGCGGCGCATGACGCGCAGGGTGCCGGCGAGGTCCAGTTCCAGAAAGGGGCGGATGGCAAACTCTGCGGAGCCGTAGCGTGTGAGCTGCCGCAGGGCCTCCAGGGAAAAGGGAGCCTCCTCCTGGCCAAACTCCATGACAAACTGGCAGGGAAAGATGCCGACGAAGCCGTGGCCGATGCGCGGGGCCAGCTCCTGGAGGATCTCCACCTGGCGGCGGTAGGAAAAGGGCAGCGCGGCATGCGCGGCGAGGGCCGTCTGGTGGAGGCGGGCCATGAGTTCGCGTCCCTCCAGCCCCTCGAGGGTGAGCTTGAGGAACTTTTTCGCATGGAACTTGGGCTCGATCCCGGCCAGTGCCGCCGCCAGGGCCCGGTAGCGGGCGGCGTCGAACATGTCCTTCAATTGGGCGGGTGCGGGAGAGGGTTCTGGCATCGGGGCGGGAGGGGTGGCAGTGTTTTTGCGGTGCGGCTAGGGGAATGGACGCCCCGGAATGAGAGCTTGCACGAAGGGGCGGTGTCCTGATACAACTACAAGCGCTTTTCCACCACCCCACCCCACCCCGCAACATGAAATCCCCATTCCTCAAGGCAGCCTGCCTGGGCCTTGCCCTGCTCGCATCCACGGCCCGCGCCGGAGTCGTCGCCTACTGGCCCTTTAACGACGCGGGAACGCTCGGCAATGACTTGAGCGGAGGAGGCACGGTATTGACGGCCAGCGGGGGTGCGGTCTGGACGGCCACGGGCAAATCCGGCGGCGGTCTCTCGCTCAACGGGACCAGTTCCTTTCTGGGCGGCACGGTGACGGGGCTGCCCATCGGCAACAGTGCGTACACGCTGGCGGCGTGGTTCAAGCCGACGGCGCAGGGCGACCGGGGCATCATCGGCTGGGGCTCGTTCGGGACACCCCGTGCGACGAACGCGCTGCGGCTCATCGGCACGGCGAATCAATTCCGCCACTACTGGTGGGCGGCGGACCTGGACTCGCCCTCCTCGACCACGAACTTCACGGACGGCAACTGGCACCACGTGGCCGCGACCTACGACGGCACGAACCGCCGCCTCTACTTGGACGGCGTGCAGATCGCCGCGGACGTGCCGGGGGTGAACGGCTCCACTAATCTGAACTTCCGCATCGGGAGCACAAACCTCGGGGAGTATTTCCAGGGAACGCTGGACGACGTGGTCGTCTACAACAACGGACTCCTCGCCGCCGAGGTCGCCTCCCTCGCCTCCGGTGGCTCCCCCGTCAGCGGGCCGATTATCAATTCCTTCACCGCGAACAAAGCCACCGCCTACGAGGGCGAGAACGTCCAGCTCTCCTGGACGGTGAACACGGCCAGCGTGACGGGCACGTTTTCCTACGAGATCAAAAACGGCGCCACCACCCTGAGCACCGGCACGGCGGCCAGCGGCACCTTCACCACCGCCATCCCGGACCTCTCGGGCACGGCGCAGAACGTGACCTGGACCCTGCGGGCCATCGAGACCGGGGGCGGCAACGTCACCACCCAGGCCAGCGTGACCGTGGCCGCAGATCCGGGCAAGCCGACAGCGCCCAGCCTCGCCGGGCTGACCACACCGCCCTCGACCCCGCTGAACATCACGCTCGGCGGCACGGACCCGAACGGCGGCGCGCTGTCGTGGATCATCACCACCCCGCCCACCCATGGCAGCGTCACGGGCACCGGCCCTGGCGTCGTCTACACACCGGCCGCCGGCATCTACGGAGCGGACACCTTTTCCTACAAGGTGAGCGACGGGAAATACGAGTCCGCCCCGGCCACAGTGCGGCTGACGGTGCTCACCCCGCCCATCGCCCCCAGCAGCGTGGTGCTGGACGACCTGACCATCGCCCCCACGAGCGTGGCGGGAAATTTCCTGTCGAACATTTCCAGCCCCGATCCCAACGCGGGAGAGGCCCACACCTTCACCCTGGTCAGCGGGGCCGGGAGCGAGGAAAACGGAAACTTCACCATCAGCGGGCACCAGCTAAAGGCGGGCGTCTCCTTTGCCGCGCTGACCGGGGTGCCGCAGCGCATCCGCATCCGCAGCACGGACTCCGGCGGGCTCACTGTCGAGGCGGCCTTCATCCTGACTGTCGTGCCCAAGGCGCGCGGCGTCGTGATCAATGAGGTCAACTACAACCCGGCCGACAACACAAAGCGGCTGTCCTTCATCGAACTCTACAATGACGGCGCCACCACAGCGGACCTGTCCGGCTGGCGGCTCTCCGGCGGTGCCGACTACCGCTTCCCCGCAGGGACGATGCTGGCGGCGGGCGGCTACCTGGTGGTGGCGGAGGATCCGGCCACCATCTCGGCCTACTGGGGCGTCGCGGCTCTCGGCCCGTGGGAGAACGCGACGGTCGTCTACGCAGACGGGTCAAAGGAGACGCACGGACTTTCCAACGACGGCGCCAACCTCCGCCTGCGCGACGCGACCGATGCCCTCGTGTCCGAGGTGGACTACCAGCCGCGCTCCCCCTGGCCCGCCCTGGCCAATGGCGGCGCGACCTCCATGGAGCTGGTCAATCCCCGGCTGGACGAGGGCCACGGCAGCAACTGGGCCGCCACCTCCACCTCGCCAAACACTCCCACCCCGACCACTTACGTGCCGCCCATCAGCGCAGGGTGGAAATATTTCAAAGGCACCACCGCCCCGGCCGCCTCGTGGTTCCAGCGCACCGGCGCCGACCTCACCGGCTGGCTCACCGGAGCGACCATCGCCGGCAATGCCACCTCGCCCTACTTCGGCTTTGGCTACGCGGACAATGACGACAACCCGGCCTACAGCTTTGCCGACATGCGGAAGACGACCGCCCCCGTGGTGGCCGGCTACCAGGCGGTCTACTTCCGGCACGAGTTCACCATCCCTGCGGGCCAGATGCCCGGCTCTCTGGACCTGCGCGTCTACGTGGATGACGGCGCCATCATTTACCTCAACGGCGTTGAAATCCCCACCCGCTTTTTCTGCGGCACGGGCACCCCTGTTCATGCCGCAGGTTCGAACCTCATCACCGGCGTCACCTTTACCAACCACGAGGCCGCGCCCAACAACTGGTCCACCGCCTCCATCACGAACCTCCTCCCCTACAACCTCGTGACCGGTACGAACGTCATCGCCATCCTCGCGGCCAATGATGTGATCACCTCCACGGACTTTTCCTTCAATCTGGAGCTGAAGCAGGGCCCCGACCTGCGCGAGGCCGCCAGCCCGGGCCTGGTGAACCGGAACTTCGCCGCGAACGCCGCCCCGGCCGTGCGCAATGTCGATCACACGCCGAAAACACCAACCAGCTCGGACCCGATCATCATCACGGCGAAAATCACCGATCCGGAAGGCGTCGCCTCCGCCAGCCTGGCCTACCAGATTTGCACCGCCGGCAGCTACATCCCCTCCACCCTGCCGAAGGCGGTTTCCGGCGGTGCGTTTGTCAATGTGGCCACCCCGCTTGACCCGAACCCGGCCTTTGAACTCGCCGCCAACTGGACCACCATCCCAATGAATGACGACGGGCTCGGCGATGACGCCCTCGGCGGCGACGGCATCTGGACGGCCACCATCCCGGCCCAGGCGAACCGCACGCTGGTCCGCTACCGCATCACTGCGGCGGACAATCCGGGGCTCTTCGGTCGCGTGCCCTACGCGGCCGATCCCTCGCTGAATTTCGCCTGCTTCGTCTACAACGGCGTTCCTGACTACCAGGGCACGCCCTCCGCCACCCTCACCAGCCTGCCCACCTATCATTTGCTCACGCGAAAGGCGGACTACGACCAGTGCGTGGCCTACAATGCGGCGGACCGCGTCAGCGCCGGGGCCAGCTGGACGTTTGAAAACTGGGAGGCCGCCTTTGTCTGTGACGGCGTCGTCTACGACCACATCCCCTACCGCCTGCACGGGGCAAATGGCCGCTACAGCGCCTCCGGCACCGGCGGTGCGCAGACGAGCAAGCGTTCATTCAAATTCCTTTTTAACAAGGGCTACGAATTTAACGCGAAGACGGAAGCCGGCGCCTCCCACCCGACGAACTGGGCCACCATGATCACGGAGAACTGCTGGGAAAACCGGGCCACCTACACCTTCAGCCTGAATGAAGTGGTGAATTTCTACATCTGGAACCACCTCGGCGTGCCCAGCCCGCTGGGGAACTGGGCGCACTTCCGCACCGTCATGCAGACGGCGGAGCAGCCGGACGCCTTCCATGGCGACTTCTGGGGCCTGATGTACGTCCACGAGGACTACGACCGCCGCTTCCTCGCCGCGCATGATTTGAAAAAGGGCAATCTCTACAAGCTGACGCGCGACGGCACAGCGGGCACGCTCCAGTTCCGCTACCAGTCCACCTTCGGCCCCACCGGCGGACAGGACCACGATGATCTCTTCAACAGCCTGCGCGGCACCAGCACGCCTGCCTACATCACCGCCCGGGTGAACCTCGACCTCTGGTGCCGCTACCACGCGTATGCCGAGGCCATCCGCCACTACGACTACTGGCCCAGCGGCGACAACAACGCGGGCTGGTATTTCTACCCGAACTACACCGCCGCCAATGGGAACCGCGGCCAGCTCTGGTGGCTGCCCAATGACGTGGACGCCACCTGGGGCCCCACTTGGAACAACGGCCACGACCTCGTGCACAATTCGCTCTTCAACGACTCCGCCAGCACCGGCGGCGACACCTCGACGAACCCGACCCTGTGGCCGAACTACTTCAACCAGGTGCGCGAGATCCGCCGCCTGCTCTGGCAGCCTGATCAGGTCAACCCGCTCATCGACCAGTTCGCCGCCGTCATCCGCCCGTTTGTGAATGCGGACTTCGCCCGCTGGTACAGCGCTCCGGCGGATGCGGGGAACTTCGCCGGTCTTGGCGGCTTCGGCCTCAGCAGCCCGGTCGGCCAGACATCGCTGGACGCCTACGTCGGCGGCATGAAGGACTTCGCCTTTGACGCGGACAACAACGGCAGCACCTGGCCCGGAGCCAATGTGGGCGTCGGCGGACGCGCCGCCTGGCTGGACAGCCTGGGCGTCAGCCTCGGCGAGGATGCGACGAAATACCCCGCCACTCCCGCCATCACCTTTACCGGCACCACCGGCTACCCGGTGAATGACCTGCGCTTCACGACGACCGCCTTCAGCGATCCCCAGGGCGCAGGCACCTACGCGGGCATCCAGTGGCGCATGGCCGAGGTGAACACCTCCGCAGTTTTCAGCCCGGCCGAGCCCCGGCTTCTGGAAATCAATGCCAGCCACGACAGCGGCGAGATCGCCGCCTTTGCCGCCCAGTACAAGTTCCCCGCCACCGCCTGCGCCCCGGGCCACCGCTACCGCGCCCGCGTCCGCATGAAGGACGACACCGGCCGGTGGAGCTTCTGGAGCGACCCTGTCGAGTTCACCGCCGGCACCATCGATCCCGCCGCCTTCGCCCAGGCCCTCGTGGTCAGTGAAATCATGTACCACGCCACGGCTCCCAGCCCGGCAGAGAATGCCACCGCCTCCGCCCTCGTGCCCCCGCAGACGTGGACGGATGATGATTTTGACTGGGTCGAGCTGCGCAACGTCAGCACCGCGCCCGTCGACCTCACCAGCTTCGCCTTCACGAGCGGGTTCGACTTCACCTTCGCCCCTGGCACCATCATCAATCCCGGAGCCAGCCTCATCGTGGTGCAAAACGCCGCCGCCTTCACCGCCCGCTACGGCGCAGGAAAACCCGTCGCCGGAGCCTGGCAGTCCACGGACAAGCTGAGCAACGGCGGCGAGACCATCGCGCTGAGCTACGGCCTCGTCACCACGCCGGTCTTTTCATTTGCCTACAATGACAACCCCGCGCTCAACTGGCCCGTGCAGCCGGACGGCGGCGGGGCCAGCCTCGTCCGCATCGCCCCGGAGGACACAGCGCGGAATCCCAGCCTTGGCGTGAACTGGCGCTCCAGCCTCGCTCCTGGCGGCAGCCCCGGTGCCGATGACCGCCAGACCTTCCCGGACTGGCTCGCCGCCCGCTCGGAGTCCGGCGCGAACACCGACACTGACAACGACGGCCTCGCCAACCTCGTCGAGTACGCCCTCGGCGGAAACCCGGCGGTGAACAACTCCGCCACCCTGCTGCCCACGGCGGCCTTCCAGACCTTCACCGTGGCCGGCATTCCCGGCACCTACGCCGCCCTCACCTTCCAGCGGTCAAATGCCGCAGACGACCTCACCCAGAGCGTCCAGTTTTCCACCGGCCTGGACGCCTGGCAGACCAGCGGCGTCCAGATCTCCTCCGCGGACAACGGAAACGGCACCCGCACCGAAGTCTGGCGCTCCGCCTCCCCGGTGCAAACCACCGACCGCATCTTCGGCCGGGTCCGCTTTTTCAGGCCGTAATCCGCCAGAAAATGCTGCGGGAGCCGGGAAACCGGAAAAAACTGACCCCTTGCCACGCCGCGTCCGCTGCGCCATGATCGGGCCACTTTTTCCACACCCAAACACAACACCCTTATGAGCCGAAAAATTCGTTACGGAATGGTTGGCGGCGGGCGCGGGGCCTTCATCGGCGCCGTTCACCGCATCGCCGCGAACATGGACGGGCAGATCGAACTGGTCTGCGGCGCCTTCTCCTCCGACCCGGAGAAATCCAAAGCCTCCGGCGCTGACTTCTTCCTCCCCGCCAGCCGCTGCTACGGCAGCTATGAGGAAATGATCAAGGCCGAGGCCGCCCTGCCCGCCAGCGAGCGCATGGACTTCATCGCCATCGTCACGCCCAACCACATGCACTTTCCCCCGGCGAAGTTCGCCCTGGAGAACGGCTTCCACGTGCTCTCGGACAAGCCCGCCACGTTCAACCTCGAAGAGTCCAAGGCCCTCGACGCCATCGTCAAGAAATCCGGCCGCCTCTACGGCCTGACGCACAACTACACCGGCTACCCGCTCGTCAAGCAGGCGCGCGAGATGGTCCACGAAGGCCGCCTTGGCAAAATCCGCAAGGTCGTCGTCGAATACCCGCAGGGCTGGCTCGCCACCCGGCTGGAGGAAAGCGGCCAGAAGCAGGCCGCTTGGCGCACCGATCCCACGAAATCCGGAGCCGCCGGGTGCGTCGGCGACATCGGCACGCACGCCGAAAATCTCGCCGAGTACATCACCGGGCTGAAAATTTCCGAACTGGCCGCAGACATCACCGCCTTTGTCGAAGGCCGCGCCCTCGATGACGACGCAAACGTCCTCCTCCGTTTTGAAAACGGAGCCAAGGGCGTGCTCCACTGCTCCCAGATTTCCGTCGGCGAGGAAAACGGGCTCAACATCCGCGTCTACGGTGAAAAGGGCGGGCTGGAGTGGCACCAGAAGGAGCCGAACACCCTGCTCGTGAAATGGCTCGACCAGCCGATGCAGGTCTACCGCACCGCAAATGGCTACCTCGGCGCCGCCGCCCTCGCCGCGGGGCGCACTCCTCCGTCCCACCCGGAGGGCTACCTCGAGGCCTTCGCGAATATCTACAAAAACTTCGCCAATCACATCCGCGCCCGCCTTGCCGGTACGGAGCCCGACGCCATCACTCTCGACTACCCGAAGATCGAGGACGGCATCCGCGGCATGGCCTTCATCGAGGCCGTCGTCGCCTCGTCCAAGGCGAACGCCGCCTGGACAAAGCTCGACGTCTGATTTTGCCCCCGCCCCACCCCGGACGCAGCAGCCCCGCGTCCGGGGTGTGTGGTGATTTCTTGATTTTTCGCACACTGGGCCGAATATCGAACCAGTTTCTCGCTCCCGTTTCGCTTCATCTGCAATGCGCTCCCTGCTCAAATCCTCCGCCATCATCCTCCTGGCCGCAGTCCTGCTGGTCTGGACCAGCGTCTGTGCTGCGGGCTTGGTGACGCAGTGCTCCGGCAGCGGAGACGGTCCTTGCGAGATTGGAGCCGTGCATTTCCACCCGGCTGTGGTGCTTGATGACTGCACGAACCACGAGCACGAACACGACTGCGGCTGCCCGGAGGATCACGAGCATTCTGCGCTGCCCACTGAAATGGCCCGGCCCGCATTCCTCGCCGTGCTGCCCCCTCTGCTCTGGACCATGGAGTCCGAGTTTCTGCTCCCCTCGCTGATCCCCGCCGTTCTGGAGGAAACCGGCAAACCGGTCGCGCCCTCCGGCAGCCCGCCCCCGGGCCCTCCGCCGCCATTCCTCGCGTGCGGACCGCTGCTCGTTTGAAGCCTGCACGCCTGGCAGCCACCCGCTGCCGCTGACCGCTTTGGCCGGTCACCTTTTTCCTCGCCAGGCTCCGTCGTGCCTGGTGCCCGGTGCGGTTGTGCGACCGCCCCCGCCTTTTTCCTCCGTCTTCTTTTTTCATGCCTGCTCACGCCATGTACCCAATTTTCCGCCCGCTGAAGCACCTCACCCTCGCCCTTGCCCTCGTTCTGCCCGCCTACGCCGCGCCGGATCCCGCGCGGCTGGCCGCCACCGTCATCCTCACCGCAGACAGCGTGAAGAACCTCGGCATCGAAACCGCAGAGGCGGAGGAAACCGCCTTTGAGGAGACCGCCTTCGCCCTCGGCCGCCTGGCCGTGCTGCCGGGGAAAAGCGCCATCGTCAGCAGCCGCATTCCCGGCCGTGTGCACTCGCTCCTCGCCCGTCCGCACGTACCGGTGGCGCAGGGGGATGAGCTGCTCTGGATCGAAAGCCGCCAGCCCGGGGATCCCCCTCCCGTCATCATGGTGGCCGCCCCCATTTCCGGCCTCGTCTCCATGGTGAACGTCGCTCCCGGCCAGCCCGTCACGGCGGACACCTCCCTGCTGGAAATCGTCGATCTCGAAACGCTGGAGGCCGTGGCCGCCGTGCCTGAGCACCTCGCAGGCCGGCTCCAGACTGGGCAGACGGCCCGGCTCCGCATCAGTGCCGCCGGAGAGGGGACGCGCGAGGCAAAGCTCGCCCACCTCGGTGCCGCCGTGGAGGCGGCGGATGGCACGCTGGAGGCCTCCTTCCACCTGCCCAATCCGGACGGCCGGCTCCGCCCCGGCATGAGGGTGGAGTTTTCCATCGTCACCAGCAGGCGCGATGGCGTCATGACCATCCCGCGGACCGCCGTCCAGGGCGATGCGCTGAACCGCTTCGTCTTCGTCAAGGACTACGACCTGCCGGACGCCTTCGTCAAAACTCCCGTGCAAACCGGCGCGAGCAACGACCAGTCCGTCGAAATTATTTCCGGCCTGCTCCCTGGCGACGAGGTGGTGACGAAAGGGGCCTACCCCCTTTCCTTCGCCGGAAAGGGCAGCGTCTCACTCAAGGAGGCGCTCGACGCCGCCCACGGCCACCCGCACAACGACGACGGCACCGAGATGACCAAGGAGCAGGCCGCAGCCAAAGCCGGCGACCACGATCACGACCACGAGGGCTCACGCGGCGGGCCCTTTGCCGCCCCGCTCACAAAGCTCTTCGCCGCCAGCACGGGGCTGCTTCTGGTGCTGCTCATTTTCGTCAGTGTGAAGAAAAATTCGCAAGCCCCGACCCAGTCATGAAGCGCTCAGTCTTTAAACGGGTCGAAAAGCAGGGCACCGCTGCGCAAAAAGTCGGCGGTGTTTCGTGTGGCAATGGTCATGCCATGGACGAGGGCCGTCGCAGCCAGATATGCGTCCTGGGCGGGAAGCTGCTGGTGGGGACAGAGCCGACCCCAGACATCCGCCACTTCAACAGTGATTGGGATGATTCTCGGACCATATGCGAGCTTAAGCTCCTCAAGCCACCGCTCAAGCACGAGAGCCTTGGGGGAGTCCGAGTGCCTGACACGTTCGATGCCTCTGCGTATTTCCGCGAGCGTGGCCACGCTCAGCCGCACGCTTTCCTCAGGCAGGCGGCGATACCATTCCATGACCCTGGGTGCAGCGCGACTGCCCTTCCGCACCTCGGAAACAACATTGGTGTCGAGCAGGTAAATCACAGTCAATCGAAGTCAACTGGCGCCCGCTCCGGGATTTTCATGCGTGGATCGTTGCGATCAAACACCCAATCCATCTCCTCTGGCAGCTCGGGCATGGACATGAGGTGCTCCTTCATCGTTGGCCTGGCGGATGACGCGGCTCCAAACAACACGCTGGCAAGTATCCGCCGGTGTTCTTCCTCGGCGGATACGCCGTGTTCCGCCGCTCTCTTTTTCAGAGCACGGACAGTCATCTCATCCACTTTTCTAACCAAAAGTTGGGGCATCCCGGAACGTGCTATCAACGATAGCGCCTGTCAAGCCGGCTCACGCTCCCCCCGTTACTCCCACTTTTCCCCATGCTGAACTCCCTCATCCGCTTTTCCCTCCGGCACCGGCCGCTCGTCGTCATGGCGGCGCTGCTCATGCTGCTGCTCGGCTGGCAGGCCGGGACACACCTGCCGGTGGAGGTGCTGCCGGACATGACGAAGCCCACCGTCACCGTCCTCACCGAGTGCCCGGGCCTCGCGCCCGAGGAGGTGGAAAACCTCGTCACCCAGCCCATCGAGAGTGCCGTGCAGGGCGTCACGGGGCTGGACCGCTTGCGGTCAAATTCCGACGTCGGCCTTTCGCTCGTCTTTGTCGAGTTTGCCTGGGGCACGGACATCTACCGGGCGCGCCAGATGGTGCAGGAGCGGCTCCAGTCCGTGGCCGCCACCCTGCCGGGAAATGCCTCACCCGGACTCACTCCCGTTTCCTCCCTCATGGGGGAGATCGTCCTCGTCGGCCTGCGGTGCCGGGACGGCAGCATCCCGCCCATGGACCTGCGCACCCTGGCGGACTGGACGGTGCGCCGCCGGCTCCAGGGCCTGCCCGGCGTGGCCGAGGTCCTCACAATCGGCGGCGGGGTGAAGCAGCTCCAGGTGCAGCCGGATCCCGTCCGCATGGCAGCCCACGGCGTTTCCCAGGCGGAGCTGCAGGCCGCCGTCTCCCAGGCGGCGGGAAATGAAACCAGCGGCTACCTCCAGACCGGCACGCGGGAGGTCATGGTGCGGAATCTCGCCATGTCCACCAGCCTGGAGGACATCGCCAGCACCGTGGTCAAGGCCTCCGGTGACCGCCACGTCCTCCTGCGGGATGTCGCCACCGCCGCCTTCGCCGTGCAGCCCATGCGCGGTGACTCCAGCATCGCCATCAAGGGCGCCACACCCGGCCCCGGCGACGACACCACCGGCACGCCCGGCGTCGTCCTCAGCATCGACAAGGCACCCGGCTTCGACACCCTGAAGCTCACCGCCGCCATCGAGGCCGCCCTCGCCGATCTCAAGCCCGGGCTGCCTCCGGGCGTCGAGGCCCACCTCCTGTTCCGCCAGGGCGACTTCATCGGCCACGCCATTGGCAACCTCACGGAGGCCATTCGCGACGGTGCCATCATGGTCACCCTCGTCCTCCTGCTTTTCCTGCTGAACCTCCGCACCACCTTCATCACTCTGACGGCCATGCCGCTCTCCTTCGCCATCACGCTCCTGGTTTTTAAATGGACCGGCGTCAGCGTGAACTCGATGACCCTCGGCGGGCTGGCCGTCGCCATCGGCATGGTCGTGGACGACGCCATCGTGGATGTGGAAAACGTCTTCCGCCGCCTGCGGGAGAATGCCGCCCTGCCCGAGCCCCTGCCCCGCCTGGAGGTCATCGCGCGCGCCTCGGGCGAGGTGCGGAACTCCATCCTCTACGCCACCATCCTCATCATCCTCGTCTTCCTTCCCCTCATGGGGCTGGAGGGGCTGGAGGGAAAACTTTTCACCCCCATCGCCATCGCCACTATCACCAGCATGGCTGCGTCCTTCGTGGTGTCGCTCACCGTCATTCCCGTGCTCTGCTCACTCCTCCTGCACCCGAAGGAGGGGCGCGAGCACCGGGACGGCTTCCTCGTCCGCGCGCTCAAGAGCGTCGTCCAGCACACCTTTCTCAAGGCCGCCCTGCGCGCCCCCCTGGCCGTCGCCGGCGTCGTCCTCATCCTCCTGGCCGCCTCCTTCATGCTCTATCCGCTCATGGGGAAGGAATTTCTCCCGACCTTCAATGAAGGCAGCGCCACCATCTCCTTTGCCTGCGCCCCCGGCACCTCCCTCCAGCAGAGCAATGAAATCGGCGAGGTCGGCACCCGGCTCCTCCTGACCATCCCGGAGGTGAAAAGCGTCGGCCGCCGCGCCGGCCGGGCCGAGCGGGACGACCACGTCATGCCCGTCTCCGTGAATGAATACGACGTCGAGTTCCGCGAAGGCGGCCGCCCGAAGGCCGACGTTTTTGCCGAGATCCGCAAGAAGCTCGGCAGCGTGCCCGGCACCTTCACAAATGTGGGCCAGCCCATCGGCCATCGGCTCAGCCACATGCTCAGCGGCGTCTCGGCGAAGATCGCGGTCAAGATCTTCGGCCCGGATCTGGAGACCCTGCGGACAAAAGGGACCGAGATCCGCGACGCAGGAAAAACCGTGCCCGGACTGGCGGACGTTTTCCTTGAGGCGCAGGTGCCCATCCCGCAGCTCCGCATCGAGGTCGACCGCGAGCGAGCCCTCGCCTGCGGCCTCACCCCCGGCGCCATCAACGAGCAGGTCTCCCTCCTCGTCGGCGGCGTGGACGTGGCCGCCCTGCGCGAGGGCCAGCGCGAGGTGGACCTCGTCATGCGCCTGGCCGACAGCCAGCGGAACTCCCCGGAAAAACTCGCCGCCCTCCTCCTCGAGGCTCCCGGCGGCCGGCGCGTTCCGCTCTCCCTCGTCGCCGCCATCCACGAGTCCGCCGGACCGAACGTCATCAACCGCGAGTCCGGCCAGCGCCGCATCGTCATCGGGGCGAACACCAGCGAGCGCGACCTCCAGTCACTCGTCCTGCACTGGCAGCAGGCCGTGCGGGAAAAAGTGAAACTCCCCGAGGGTTACTCCATCAGCTGGGAGGGCGAGTACGTCGCGCGGGAGAAAGCCTCCGCCCGCATCACCTTCTTCTTCGCCATCATCCTCGCCGTCGTCACCCTCCTCCTCTACGGCTACTTCCGCAGCGTCTCCCTGGCCCTCCAGGTCATGCTGAACATCCCCCTCGCCCTTATGGGCAGCCTCGCCCTCACCTGGTACATGGTGGGAAATGTCAGCATCGCCACCCTCGTCGGCTTCATCGCCGTGGGCGGGGTGGCCGCGCGCAATGGCATCATGATGATCTCCCATTACCTCCACCTCATGCGGCACGAGGGGGAAACCTTCGGCCCGCGCCTCATCGTGCGCGGCACCCTGGAGCGGCTCGTCCCCGTGCTCATGACCGCCCTAAGCGCCGGCATTGCCCTCGTGCCCCTGCTCCTCGCCGCGCATGAGCCGGGCAAGGAACTCCTCCACCCCGTCGCCGTCGTCATCGTCGGCGGACTCGTCAGCTCCACCCTGCTCGACCTCGTCGTCACCCCCGCACTCTTCTTCCTCACCGGTCGCCGCGCCGCCGCCGCCTCCCTGAGATTGGAGGCTCCCGCTTCCTTTTGAATATTTCTCCCGGCAGACTGTCTCAGCCCTGCCAGCAAACAAACAAACTAACAAAAAAGCAATCCATGAAAACCCGTCTCCTCACCCTCCTCATCGCCCTCACCGCCAGCTTCGCCTTCGGGCACGGCGGCGTCGAACTCGGCCCCAACGGCGGCCGCATCCTTGAATTCAGCAAAAACGAAACCATGCACGGCGAAGTCACCGTCAAGGACGGAAAATTCCAGATCGCCGTTCTCGACAAGGACATGAAACCCGTGGCCGTCGCCGCCCAGGTCCTCACCGCCACCACCGGCACCGGGGCCAAACCCGAGAAGCTCACCGTCGAGAAAACCGCCACCGGCTTCACCCTGCCCCTCGTGAAGGAAGGCTCCGTCCTCGTCGTCCAGTTCCGCGAAAGCGACACCGCCAAGCCCATCACCGCCCGCCTCACCTACGACACCGCCAAGTGCGACGCCTGCAGCAACCCCGAGTGGCTCTGCAAATGCCCGGCCGCCAAACCCGGCGACGCCAAACCAGCCGAGGCCAAGACCGAGAAAAAGACCAAGTAAAGCGGCCCCGGGAAAGTGGTGCGGGTTTTGGCCCCGCCTAACCCGCATCGCGCCCCAGTCCGCGAACCACGAGCCCGATACCCCAAGTCAATCCGGTCCCGCAACGCAGCCTGAGGCACACCTGCTGGCCGGGCGGGGCAACTGCGCGCACCCCAGTCCCGAAGCACCCCGTCGGACGGAAAGGACACCGTTGCCTTTCCTGCCACCCCACGCCACACTGGCCGCTGCTGCAACAACCCCGCCTCCATGTTCACCCGCCTGTTCCTCCTTTCCCTTCTGCTCCTGCCCGCTCTCGCTCTTGCTGCGCCGGACGGGGCTGAACTCTACCGCACGCAGTGCGCTCTCTGCCATGGTCAGACGGGGCAGGGTGTGCCTGGCATCTTTCCCCCGCTGGCGGGTTCGGATTTTCTGAAAAAGGAGCGCGAGAAATCCCTCCGCGCTCCGCTGGAGGGCCTGGCGGGAAAAATCGAAGTCTCCGGCAAGACCTACCTCGGGGCCATGCCGCCCGTGCTGCTGGATGATGAGGCCATGGCCGCCGTTTTCAGCCACGTCCTCACCTCCTGGGGAAATCAGGAGCCGGTGCCCACCCGCGATGAGATCGCCGCGCAGCGTGCGAAAACCAAATTTCCCACCCTCGCCTCCCTCCAGTCTGCCATGGGTTCCGGCCAGCTGCCGGCAGCTCCCGAAGGGTGGACGCTCAGTGTCGGTGTGGAGCTTTCCTTTTCCCCCGTCCGCGTCGTCCCGCGCGCGGATGGCAGTGTGCTCATCCTTGCCCAGAATGGCGACATCTGGTCGTGGAAACCAGGAGACTCCGCCGCCCAGCCCGTCGTCACTGGCGCGGAGTACATCGACTCCGCCCTGGGCAGCCCCGCCGTCTACGGCATGACCTTCGATCAGCTGGGCCGGCTCTACGTCGTCTGCAACCAGCGGAACGAAAAGGTGAAACCCTTCCGCAATGAGGTCACCATCTTCCGCAGTCCCCCCGGGACCTATGGCAACAAATGGCCCGGCCTCCAGCCGTGGCTGCGCACGGCGTATCCGTGGGGCGTGGGCCCGTTTAATCACGGCGTCTCCCACATTGCCCAGGGGCCGGATGGATTTCTCTACGTGAACAGCGGCTCCCGCACCGACGGCGGAGAAGCCGGCACCTCGCCGGACTTGGCCACCACGGGCGAGGACAAGATCACCTCCAGCCTCTGGCGCGTCGATCCCAAGTCCGACAAGCCCGAACTCGAAGTCATCGCCCGCGGCCTGCGCAACAGTTTTGGCTTCACCTGGGACTCCGCCGGCCGCCTCGTCGCCACGGAGAACGGACCGGACGCCGATGCCCCGGAGGAGCTGAACCTCATCGAGGCCGGCCACCACTACGGCTTTCCCTACCAGTTTTCAGACTGGGAGAAAAAACCCTACCCCCACACGCCCGACACCCCGGCCGGTCTCGACATCACCCGCCCGTTTAAAAACACCGGGCCCGATGCCGGCGCAGGCACCTCCACTTTTGACCCGCACTCCTGCCCCTCGGGCATCGTGTGGTGCGCGCCGGACTGGCCCGCCCCGCTCGGTGGCAGCTTCCTCGCCGTGCGGTATGGGAACCTCCTTCAGCGCCCGGTGGACGTGGGCTTCGACGTTCTGCTCCTCCGTCCCGACTTCGCAGCCAGCACCACCAGTGTGAAGCGCCTGCTCCATCCCCTGGCCCGGCCCATCGACCTCGCCCTGCTCGGCGGCCACCGCATTGTCATTGCGGAATTCTGCCGCACCACCACCCTCGCCGCCGGCCTCGGCACGCCGGGGCGTCTGCTCATCCTGGCCCCCGCCGCAGGGAAATAAAGAACCCCGGTCATGCTCCGTCCCCTCCTTTTCGCCGTCCTCATCGCCACCAGCAGCGCTGCCACGGAGGCCCCGCCCTCTGCTGCCGCACCCGCACCCGCCACCCCCGAGCCTGTGAACCCCGAGCGCTACTGGATCATCTCCCCCGAACGCCTCGCCCTCCTCCCCGAGCCGGAGCGCAGGACTTGGACGGCCTACCTCGATCAGTCCCGCTGCCGCGCCGCGGACGCCCGGGCCGTCCTCCAGGCGGAACTCGACTCTCTCCACCTGCCTCTCGCTCTCCAGGCCCCGTCCGGCGGGGATTTCAAGGCGGAGCGCGAGGACTCTGACCCTTGGTTCACTACCCCCGAGGCCGGTGCCCTCGCCACCACGCTGCTCAGCTGGCAGGCGCCCTTTGGCGGCTGGTCAAAACACCTCGGCTACTCCCGCGGCCCTCGCGTCCCTGGCACCCAGTGGACCTCCCAGAACGACCCTGCCCAGCCGTGGCACTACCTGGCCACCTTCGACAACAACGCCACCACCGGCGAGATCAACTTTCTCGCCCAATGCTGGCTCGCCACCCGGCGCGACGACTGCCGGCACGCCGTCCACCACGGGCTGGACTTCATCTTTGCCGCCCAGTTTCCCACCGGCGGCTGGCCCCAAGTCTACCCCATCGAGGGCAAATACCACGATAACATCACCATCAACGATGACGCCCTGGTCAACATCCTCGAGCTGCTCAACGACGTCGCCACCAGTGCGCCTCGCTATGCCTGTGTGGATGCGCCTCGTCGGGAAAAAGCCCGCGCCGCCGTCGCCACCTGTCTGCGCTTTCTCCTCGCCGCCCAGGTCCGGCAGAACGGCCTTCCCACCGGCTGGTGTGCCCAGCACGACCCGCTCACCCTCGCCCCCGCCTCCGCCCGGCTCAAGGAACCGGCCGCCCTCGGCGCCCCCGAGACGGCCAACCTCCTCAAGTTCCTCATGCGCGACGCGGCCCCCACGCCGGAACTCCGCGCCTCCATCGAGGGCGCACTCGCCTGGCTCGAAAAGGTGAAGATCCCTCACTTGCGTGAGACGCGGAACGCGGCCGGAAAAAAGACCTACATCACCGATCCCGCCTCCGGCTCCGACTATTGGGCGCGCTTCTACGATCTAAAGACCAACCAGGCGCTCTTCGCCGGAGCACAGGATGGCATCGTCTACACCAGCTACGACGAAATGGTCGCGAAAAACAAAGTCTCCTACGACTTCTACACCACCCGCCCCCTCAGCGTCGTCACCACTGGCGCGAAAAAATGGCGCAAAGCCCTCGCAAAAGCTGCGAAGCCGGCCAAGGGCGGCAAGTGAACGGACCACCGGGTAGTCAGTAGCCGGGCGCTAGCGCCGGCGGCGGCAGCGGCTGCGACGACGGCTTCAACTGAACTTCCACGTAGTAGCGATCAAAAAACTTCCCGCCATTCTCCGGACTCCAAATACTGCCAACTTTTTCCCGGGCAGGCAAATAGCCTTCACGACTGATTTCGATCTCGTCGTAGGACTTATACTGCGGCCCCTTGGGGCACGGGCCGAGGAACCAGAACCCAAAGGCCTTTGACCCCGCCAGCACAAAGCGCCCGTCCGCCTTTGATTTCGAGGAAGGATGCGTCGTGCCCAGCGGCGTGATGAGCGCTCCCTTGACGGGCTTTTTCGAAACGGCATCCAGGACCACACCTTTCACCCTGGGCGATCTGGTTTCCACATACGGCACCGCACAGGACGACAGCGTGACTGCCGCACCAAGAGCGAGGACGTGGACGGCAAGTTTCACGTTATTTCAAGCCAGCGGCAGCCAGGGCAGCCTCCGGGTTTTTCACCCGCCCGGCCAGATCCGGCTTCGTCGCCGCCACCAGCTCGTCGCGGAACTTAGCCACGAAGCTCTCCACCGGCCAGCTCGACGCCTCGCCAAAGGCGCAAATCGTCTTGCCGTCAATCTGGTAGGCCACGCTCTCCAGCGTCGCCACGTCCTCGGGGCTCGCGTCGCCGGAGACGATCCGGTCGCTGATCTTCTTCATCCACAGGCTGCCCTCGCGGCACGGTGTGCACTGACCGCAGGACTCGTGGGCGTAGAAGGTGTTCAGGTTGTTCAGCACCCAGGCCATCGAGCGGCTGTCATCCATCACGATCACCCCGCCGGAGCCCGCCATGGAGCCCGCGGCGGCCATCGTGTCGAAATCCATCGGCAGATCCTCCAGCTGCATCTCCACCACTTCGGCTCCACGCTTGATCTTGTAGACCTCGCCCGCCTTCAGCACCTTTGCCGAGCTGCCGCCGGGGATGACCGCCTTCAGCTTGCGTCCGGGCTTGAGGCCGCCGCACATTTCGTAAATCACCTCGCCCATCGTCACCTTGCCCACCTCGACCTCGTAGTAGCCGGGTTTCACCACATCCCCGGAGACGCACAGGATGCGCGTGCCCGTGTTGTTTGGCGTGCCCAGCTTCGCGTATTCGGCTCCGCCCATTTTCAGGATGTGGACCACGTGGCAGAGGGATTCCACATTGTTCACGATGGTCGGGCACATGTAGAGGCCCAGAGCCGCAGGGAAATACGGCGGCTTGATCCGCGGGTAGGGCCGCTTGCCCTCAAGGGATTCGATCAGGCCCGTTTCCTCACCGCAAATGTAGGCGCCGGCACCGCGATGCACATAAATTTCAACGTCGAAGCCGTCCTTGCCGCAGACATTTTTCCCGACAAAGCCCTTCGCCCGGGCCTCCTCGATGGCACGCTCGAGGATTTTCGCCGCTTCGGGGAATTCCTCCCGAATGTAAATGTAGGCCACTTTTGCCCCCACCGCGAAAGCTGCGATGACCATGCCCTCGATCAGCTGGTGCGGGTCCTGGTGCATGATGTACCGGTCCTTGAACGTTCCCGGCTCGGATTCGTCCGCATTGCAGATCAGGTAAACGGGCTTCGTGTTCGTCGGGGCGATGAACCCCCACTTCACCCCGGTCGGGAAACCCGCCCCGCCCCGTCCGCGCAAGCCGCTGGCCTTCACTTCGGCAGTGATCGCCGCCTTCTCCATCGTGAGCGCCTTTTTCAGCATCTCATAGCCCCCCTCCTGGAGGTAGCAATCGATCGAATTGTTCCACCCCGCACGATCCACGTTGCGGAAGATCATCCGGTGTTCGCGAGCGTCGGGTTCTTTGCCAGGCAGGTATTGAATGGAGGCCATCGTCTAAATCGTACGTCTAAAAAGGCCCCGAAGTATCCCGACAGCCGAGCCCAGCGGCAAGCGGGATTTGTGAAAAGTTTCACAAGCCCGCCCCGGACCGCCACCCCCCCCTCGCACCGCGCCCAGCCGGCGGGCCCTTCCTCCCGACAGGCCCTTCCTCCCGGCTTGCTTTTGATCAGGTCTTTGTTTTGATGCCATTTGTCATGCTCCCGTTCAGTTTGCAAAATCTCGCCCAAGCGTTAGCTTCACCCCATGCCACGCCCCAAAAACCAGCCCCACGTGACCCTCGAGATGGCCGTCGAGCAGTGCCGCCGGAACCGGCGGGAGGCCGCGATTCTCGAATCACGCAATGGGCCTCCCAAGCCGGTCGCACCGGCACCCCAGCCGGTTTCGCAGCCCGCCTTGATGGCAGGCAAGTAGGAGCCGAGCTGCTCTCGATTTTCCGCGAGTCGCCCGAATTCGGACGCTCCATGGCCCTGCGGCTGGACCCGTTCCTCGACGAAAGGGCCGAGGGGAAACTCGGCCTCATCGGAGGTGGCGGTGAGGCCACCGTCTTCTTCGACGGTGCCAATCAGCAGGTGATCAAACTCTTTGCCCCGCCTTGCAAGGCTGCCTTCGGCTGGATCGCGGAGGCGGGCCCGGGCGGCCAGTGGCAACTGCGTCCGGGGGCGCTGGACGAAGCACTGGAGCGTTTCGCCCTCTTCGAGTCCCTTTTTTCCAGCGGGCTGGAGGTGGAGACCGTTGGTCAATCGGGCGATTTTCTCACCCTGAGCCAGCCTTTCATCGCCGGCGGCCATCCCGAGGCTTCCCAGCTGGACAGCTGGATGCAGGCCCATGGCTGGACCCGCTGGCAGCCGCCTGCCACCCTCGACATGCTCCGCCACCTCACCTGGCGCCGCGGCCCCCACCTCGCCACCGACGTCCGCCCGGAAAACGCCCTCGTCTCCGCCTCCGACGGCGTCCTGCGGCCCATCGACTTCGTCGTCGCCCTCGTGAAGTGAACTCCTGGCTTTCCATGCAGGGCAGCCTCAATTCACCTCCACCACCCGCCTCAGCTTCGTAAAAATGAGGGCGGTGGAAATGGCGGATTCCGGCAGGCCGGTGAGGCGGGCTAGGACCTGGCGGTAGAGGGTGAGCTGGGGGCGGTAGCCGGCGATGCGGGCGGGCAGGGCGGCTTCGTCGGGGACTGTGTCAGTTTTAAAATCCAGGATGCGGGCGGAGTTTTGACCGATGACGACGCGGTCGAAGGTGCCGGTGATCCACTGTCCGCCGAGGATGATCTCGAACGAGCGCTCGCGCCAGAGCTGGACAGGGCCTGCGGGTTTCGCGAGGGCGGCGGCGACGGAGGGTTCAGCCAGGGCGGCGATGGCCTCGGTCCAGGCGTCGGCCTCCCATTTCTCCGGGGCGGGATGGGTTTCGCGCCACCATGCTTCCAGCGTCGTCATGGTGCCGGACCACTCGATTTGCTCAAAGATGGCGTGCACCAGCGTGCCATACCCGCGCGCTGCCCCGGTGGCCGGACTGAAGAGCTGGCGTGCGGTGAGCGTGTGCGTCTCCGAGCCGGAGGGCGTGCGCCGGGTGAGCCTGGGGCGGGCGGGAAACTGGAGCCGGCTGGCGGCGCGGGGGGCGCGGGATCGCACGGGGGCGGTCTCGGGCACTATGCTGAACCAGTCCCACTCGCCAAAGAGCGCGGCGGCCTCCAGCGTCTCGCCACCAGCGGGCACGGGCTGCGTGGAGTCGCCGGCGAGGGATTCGTCCAGCCACAGGCGGAAATTCCGAGCGGTGGATTTTGCCGAAGGCTCCTTGTTGATGACGTAGAGGGCCCGCTTGGCCCGGGTCATGGCCACGTAGAGGTTGCAGAAATTTTCATAGCACACGCCCGCCGCCCGCTCCTCGCGGCAGGCAGTCAGCGTGGCATCCGCGTCCACGATTTCCGACAGCGGCATGGCCATGACCCACGCCGTCTCGCGCGAGCCGCGTGTCTGGCGGGCCAGCTCGCGCTGGGTGGTGGTCAGGCTGCCGTCCGGCAGGCAGGGGAGAAAGACGACATCGAAGCCGAGCCCTTTTGATTTGTGCCACGTCATGACCTGGATGGCGGAGGGTGAGGCAGCCTCCTTCAGCCAGGCGGAGTTCGCGTAGGTGAGGAAGGCATCGCAGTCCCGGCTGCCGGACTGGTCGAAGAGCCGGGCCAGATCCACCAGCGCCTCGCCCCGCCCGTGGCTGAAGGGATCCAGCGGCGGCAGGGCATTCAGCCACCAGCGCAGCAGGTGCTCGAATCCGCCCTCGTGGATCTGCTGCAGCAGGAACAGTGACGCGCCCTCGGGCCCGAGGGTTTTCTCATCCAGCACGGACCGCAGCGGCGTCATGCGCACGTGCTCCCAGGCAAAGGTGTCGCCGGGATGCGCAGCGAATTTTACCAGCGAGAGGAGCGCGGTGCAGAGGGGATTGTCCGACGCGATGGAGAGGTCCGACTCGATCGCCACCGGCACGCCGAGGTCGGCGGCGCGCAGGTAGTTGGCCGCAGCGCGCACCTTGTCATTGCTGCGCACGAGCACGGCGCACGTCAGCCCGCGGGCCAGCGGGCGCAGGTCGCGCAGGACGCGCGCGATGACCTCAAATTCGGCCTCCTCCGCCTCCAGCTCCTCGCTTTCCACCGGCCGTAGAAGGGTCGCGCAGCCGGTGTGGTCCGGGCGTGCGCTCACGTGATCGTGCCACTCCCAGCGGTCCACCGCAGATGCGGGAAACAGCTCCGACATCACCGCACGATCGCCAAAGACGCCGTTCACCATTTCGATGATGGGCGGGCCGGAGCGCCAGGAGTCGTTCAGGAAACGCTGCGGCAGCCGCGGCTCGCCGTGGCCGGTGTTGTATTGCGCCAGGATTTCCCGCGCCAGTCGTGCCTCCCCGCCGCGCCACGCGTAGATGGCCTGCTTTTCATCCCCCACCTGGAAATAGGAGCGCCGGCCGGAGTCATCCGTGATGATTTCGTCCACCAGATTTTCCAGCACAGACCACTGGAGCAGGCTGGTGTCCTGAAACTCGTCCAGCAGCCAGTGGTCATGCCGCTGGTCGAGGCGGTACTCCATGTTGAGATGCGCGAACGGCTCCGCCTCCCGGTGCCGGGCCAGGAGCACCTGGACATCCGAAAACGTCAGCTGCCCGCGCCGCCGCAGCAGGCGGTCGCGCACCTCCTCGCAGGCGTGGGTCACCAGCCACAGCCCGCGCGTGCGCTCCAGGGCGGACCGCAGCTCGCTGCCGAAAAGATGGCTCACGATGGCCTCGATTTCCCGGCCCTGCGCGGTGTCGATCCGGTTGTCCTGGCGATCCGTCTTGAAGACGACCTCCTCCCGGCCCAGCCTGGGCAGCTCGGGCAGCAGCTTCTCCAGGAGAAACATCACGGGCTTCGGCAGCGGCGCCCCCGGCGCATGGGATTCCACGCCGGCCAGAAAATCCGCCCACCGGGCTTCCTGTTTCTCCGTCACATCCAGCCCGGCGCGGATCTGCCTCAGCCTCGCCACGCGGGCGGGCAGGTCCTCCTTTCGCCCCACCAGCGGATGCCCCGCAGGCCAGACGCAGGCGGGGTCGCCCCACTTTTCCTGCTCCGGCGCCAGCAGGTAGAGGTGCTGGCAGTCGTCGAGGAAGCGCGCCAGATTTTCTGACAGCGCCGCCTCCTGCCGCCCGTAGGTCGCCTGCTGAAAGGCCGCCAGAAACTCCCGCTCAGCCTCGCCAAACTCCCGCCCGCGGCCCAGCACCTCCTCAAAGACGCGCTCCTGCTCCAGCGCCGCCGTCGCCTCGTCCATGAGCGCAAACTCCCCGCCCAGCCCGAACTCAAACGGGAAGGCCCGCAGGATCTTCAGAAAAAAACTGTCCAGCGTGCCCAGTGAGAGCCGGTGCATCGAGTCCACCAGCCGCCGCAGAAATCCGCGAAACGTGGCCGCCGTTGCCTCCGGGCAGCCGATGTCCTCCGCCAGCCGTGCTGCCGCCACCTTGCTCTGCGCCGCCTTCGCCAGCTTGAGCAGGATCGCGTCGAAAAACTCCCCCGCCGCCTTCCGAGTGAAAGTCAGCGCCAGAATCGATTCCGGCCTCACCCCGCGTGCCATGAGGTGGATGAACCGGCCAGTGAGCGCGTAGGTTTTTCCCGAGCCAGCGGAGGCCAGGATCACCTCGTGCTTCACCCCCGGCACCACCTCGCGCGCAGCAGACTCCTCCGCCTCCGCCATCAGCGTGGAGAAAAGGGGAAGCTCGTCCTGGTCATGGCGTCGTGGCATCGCCCCACACCCTGGCGAAGGATGCCGCCCTGTCAGCCCCGTTTTCCGAATTTCCCCGCCAGCCAGAGCGTCACCCCGCACCCGAGAAAACCGCCCGTCGTGTCCGCGATCCAGTCGCCCTGGTCCAGCGCACTGCGCCCAAGCGAGAACTGCTGAAACCACTCGTCCCACGCCCCAACACACGCCGCCACCAGCACTACTACCCACCACCGCCGAGGCCACCAGCCCGCCGTGAAAAGCCCCAGCCCCACCAGCGTGCTCCCCGCTGTGAAGTAGCCGCTGTGCTCGAGTTTATCAAAGTGGTTGAACGGGTGAAACGTCAGCTGCGTCGCCGGTCGTGACGAACAAAACAGCAAAAAGCCAAACCATCCCAGCCAGGCCAGGAACCAGAAGAGCGGATGACGGGTGATGGGAGGGAGGGGCATGGGAAAGTGGTTGATCGCGATTTTCTCCTGTCGGAAACGTGCAAGCCCGCCTTCATGCCCGGTGCACACTTTGAAAAGCATCCCGCATCACCACGATCAGGCCCCGCCATTGACGCTCGTTGAACTGACCAAAAGCACTCAGAACCCGCGCATGGATGCGCTGTTCGTTCGGCTGCCGCAGCCGGACCACGAGAATCCCGAAATGAGCACTGTCACGATGCTCGGCAAACCCTTTGTCCGTCGTCACGAGGAGCCTTCCTTCACTTTGGGAAAGCTGCCAAAGCTCGTCGTCATACATGCCCTGCTGCGCAGTCCCTCTGATGTCGAGCACATCATGTCCCAATGCCCGGAGAACAGACACGCTGAGCTTTGGGATGTTTTCGTCCACCAGAATTTTCATCCAGCCAGCAGCGCGGCGTCCAGCGGCGTCACCTGTTCTTCAGCCAGAGAGGCCGCGTAGTCGAGGCATGCCAGCACATCTTCCCGGGTGATCGCCGGGTAGGCGGCCAGGAGGGCCTCCGTCCCATCACCGTGGGCGAACATTCGCACAACCTGATGCACCGGGATGCGGGTGCCACTGATGCACGCCTGCCCGTGACAGATTCTGGGATCAATCGAAATTCGATTATGCATGGGGGCACCATAAACCAGTCCCGTCAGGGAACAAGCCAGGAAAGTGAGGCATCGCGGCCACCAGTGTTCAGTTCCTGCGCCCCCCATCCGCCCTTATCCAGCCCCGCCCCCGCCCAGCGCTAGGACTGCCAGCCCGGCCAGCGCCGCAGTCTCCGTGCGCAGGATCAGCGGGCCCATGTTCACCGGCTGAAAGCCATGTTCCCGAGCCCACGCATATTCGCCCGTCGTGAAGTCCCCTTCCGGTCCCACCAGAAAAACCGCCGCCCCGCCCGCCCCCGACGCCACCTCGCCCAGGGGACGCGCTCCCGGCTCCAGGGATCCGATGATCCGCGTCGCGAAACGGGAAAAATCCACCGCCTCCAGTGCCGCTGGTTCGTGCACTCGGGGCATCCAGTCCTGGCCGCATTGCTTGCAGGCCTCGACCACCTCACGCTGCCATTTCTCCCTCCGCTCAGCCCGTTCGTCCGGCGGGATGCGCACCACCGTGCGCTCCGTGAGCAGGGGGAAAACATCGCTCGCCCCCAGCTCCACCGCCTTCTCCAGTATCCACTCCAGCGTTTTCCCCTTCGGCACGCCCACCGCCAGACCCAGCCGCGCCGCGCGTCCCGGCGTCGCCGTCACCTCCAGCGGCCGCAGTGTGACGAGCCGCTTTTCCGCCGAGGCGATCTCGCACACCGCACGCGTCCCCTCGCCGTTAAAAACCGTCACGCGGTCCCCCACCCCCAGCCGCAGCACCTGCGTGGCGTGCTTCGCCTCGGCGTCCTCCAGCGACAGCGCCTCCGGGTTCCACCGGTCCGGGGAAATGTAGAAGCGCGGCATGGTGGAGGTTTCGGCGGGGTTACTTGAAGAACCGCTTCGCCTTCTCGAAGAAGCCCTCGTTCATCGGCGTGTTTTCCCCGCTGATCGAGTCCTGGAACGCCTGCAGCTTCTCGCGCTGCGCAGAGTTCAGCTTTGTCGGGATCTCCACCTGCACATGCACGAGCAGGTCCCCCTTCCGCGCCGTGTTCAGCTCCGGCATCCCCTTTCCGCGCAGGCGGAAAATGGTGCCGCTCTGCGTGCCGGCGGGTATCTTCACCGACGCCTTGCCCTCCAGCGTGGGCACCATCGCCTCACCGCCCAGGGCCGCCGTGGCGAAGCTCATCGGCACCGTGCAGTGCAGATCGTCCTCGTCCCGTTCAAAAATCTCATGCTCCTTCAGGTGGATCACCACATACAGATCGCCCGCCGGGCCGCCCCGCATGCCGGACTCCCCATTCCCGCTGGACCGCAGGCGGGATCCCTCCTGGATGCCCGCCGGGATGCGCAGCTTGATCCGGCTCCGCTGCTCGGACCGGCCCTGCCCCTTGCACGTCGGGCACGGGTTGGAAATGATCTGGCCCGAGCCCTGGCACTCCGGGCACGTCTGCTGGATCTGGAAAAAGCCGCGCGAAGAAATCACCTGCCCGTGGCCGTTGCACGTCGTGCACGTCTTGGTCCCGCCGCCCTTCGATCCACTGCCCGTGCAATCGCCGCACGCGCCCAGTTTCTCGATCTCGATTTCCTTTTCCGCCCCGCGCGCCGCCTCCTCCAGCGTGATCTGCAGGTCATACCGCAGGTCGGACCCGCGCTGCTTCCCGTCACGGCCGCGGCGCTGTCCGCCACCGCCGCCAAAGAATTCCTCAAAAATGCCGCCCATCCCGCCGCCGGCTCCACCGCCGCCGCCGCCACCGCCGAAGACCTCGCGGAAAATATCGAACGGATCGTGAAACCCGCCGCCGCCTCCGCGTGCCGCACCACCACCGCCCATGCCCGGGGCAAAGGCCGCGTGGCCGAAACGGTCATACGCCGCCCGCTTCTGCTCGTCCGCCAGCACCTCGTAGGCCTCACCCAGTTCCTTGAACTTGTCCTCAGCCGCCTTGTCGTCCGGGTTTTTGTCCGGATGGTATTTCACCGCCAGCTTGCGGTAGGCTTTTTTCAAGTCCTCGGGGCTCACCTTCCGGTCAACCTCCAGCACCGCGTAGTAGTCTCGTTTCGTCGACATGGCAGAAAATGGGTCTGTAGTGCGCAGGGACGGCGCGTTACTGGGCGGCCTCCGGTCCCGTAGAGACGACCACATTTGCCGGACGCAGCAGACGGTCCTTTAGCTTGTAACCCTTTCTCACCTGCGTGATGACCACGCCCTCCGCCACCTCCGCATTCGGCAGCTGGGACACCGCCTCGTGCAGATTCGGGTCAAACGGCAGCCCGATGGCCGGGATCTCCTCCACGCCGAATTCCTTCAGGAAGTCCTGAAGCTGCTTGGCCACCATGTTCAGGCCGACCAGGATGTTCTGTGCCGCCGGATCATGCTCCGCAGCGATCAGCCCGAAGTGGAAATTGTCGATCACCGGCAGCAGCGACTCCAGCAGATTTCCGTTCGCATACTTGAGCGCGTCGGTTTTCTCCTGCGCCATGCGCTTGCGGAAATTATCCAAATCCGCCCGGGAGCGCAGGGCCACCTCCTTCCACTGCTCCACCTCCTGTTGCGCCTGCTCAAGCGGGGACAGGCCCCCGGCGCCTGCTTCCATTTCGGAGGCAGCGGCGGCGGCGGGATCTTCAGGGGAGGGAACGGCGTGCGGTTCAGGATTCTGGTCCATGGATCGGCGGGACGAAAAGATGTTTGAAAAAGGAATAGCCAAGCGTGCCAAGATTTACCGCCTCGCCGCATGGAATCAACGGGCGATTTGTCGCCTGGCTGCGCCAATATGGCACAGGCAGGGCCGGGTTGGAGGGCAACTTCGGGTGAATGCATGCTTGCGCAAATACCCAACCGTCAATAATCCAGGCGCAAAATAAGCGATTGGCACCCTTCCGGCACACCAAACTTCAGCCAGTTTTTACGGGTTCTGTAGTACTCGCGCATTCCTCCCGCCTCACCTCCACACCACGTCCACCGTCACCTCCCCCGTGTCCGGCAGGGGCACGTTCTGCAGGCCAAACTTCACCTTCACTTTTCCCGCTCCGGATTTCACCCGGCACACCAGGCCCTCCCCCGGCTTCCGCTCCGGCCCGCCAAACTGAGCCGGCCACGCGTCCACCTCCACCTGCTCTCCGGCCTGAAGCGTGAGCGGGCTGATCGCGTTTGTCCCCGTCAGCCACGGCGTCTCGGTGTCGATCCTCTTCCCGGCTTCATTCCGGGCGCAAAGCTCGGTCACGTATTTCGTCAGCGTCAGTTTCAGCGATTTCGTTTCGCTGGAAACATTCCGCACCACCATCCGCGCCGGGAGCGTGCCTCCGACCTCCACCTGCCCCGGCATGAGGAGACCGGTCCGCAGGCCGTCCTTCTCCTCGCCCCAGGAAATCAGCTTCTCCACAGCCGCACCCGGCGTTCCCCGGGCCTCCACCACCTGATCCGCCACCGCCTGCCAGGTCCCCGTCCAGCTGTCTGAGGCACGCGGCGTGGGCTGGTTGTCCTCCAGGGAAAAAGGCTGCGCCACCAGCACCTCGTGCGTCCCCTGCCCGGGGACTCTGCCCTTCCAAGGGGCGCTGGCCGGGCCGATGTCCAAACCCAGCCGGCCAAACTCCAGGCGCACCTCCTCCGGCAGCGCGGCTTCGCTGGAAACCCCGCCGGCCCTTTCCATCTCGTCCACCACCACCTTCATCGGGTCGGTCAGCGTCATCCTCCCCACGTGCGTGTCGTCCACCCACCAGAGCACATCCGTGCCCGGCTCCCACGCCACCGCCCACCGGCCGCGTGTCGCCTCACTCTCCGCAGGATAAATCCGCAGATGCCTCGCCGGGCGGCCATCCTTCGCCGGCCAGCCGACAGTGAAGAAGTGCGGGCGCCCGCCAGGCCGGCAGATGGAGAAAGTGTGCTTCGCATCAAATTTGTAGACCGCCTGGAGGTTTGCCACGCGCAGCTTCCCATCCCCGACCCGTCCGTCCTTGTAGCCGAGCGGCACCCCGGCCGCGTGCAGCACATCGGCCACCGCAGCCACTGTTTCATGACGGACATTTCCCCCGGCATCGATCACGACCACCCAGTCGCCATGACCGCCTGCGGCAGTTTTCAGTTCGTCCAGCGTCACAATCTTCCGCTCCAGCTGGAGCGACCAATCCGGACGCACTTCCAGCGCTTTCCAGACACGCGGCGCAGTGGTGGATGCCGTCTTCTTTTCCGGCGCAGCCCCGGGCTGGCCGGCCACGGTGAAATCCAGCTCCCCTGTTTCCAGCTCCCCGGTCCACTCGCCCTCGTGCGCCCACATCGCGTGCGCGTCACTCCAGCGGGCGCGGAGTTTGTAGTCGCCCGGGGGCACGGTCAGCCACCCGCCAGTCTGGCGCTCCGGGCTGCCGGGGGCGTCGATC
>JANOAS010000177.1:0-3355 GCA_031411255.1 bacterium | reverse complement strand
ATAGGCCATAGGCCATAGGCCATAGGCCATAGGCCATAGGCCATAGGCCATAGGCCATAGGCCATAGGCCATAGGCCATAGGCCATAGGCCATAGGCCATAGGCCATAGGCCATAGGCCATAGGCCATAGGCAATCGCCATCCCTCCTTCCTCCCTCTCCGTCCTCTCCGTCCCCTCCTGTTCAAAAATCCCGCCGCACCGCCGCGCACCACCCGCCGCCCCACAGCGCCGCCCCGCCGTGCCCCCCGCTCCCAACGCCAACGGCGTTGCGCCCTCCAGCCAGGGGTTGCCTGAGGCCACGAAGGCTACCCCAGGAAACCCGACGAAAAACCGGGAACCGCATCGCGGTTCAGGCCCCCAAACGCGTGACGCATACTCCGCCCCCCGCCCCCTCACCCCAACTGCTCCACCGCGTACAACAAATTTTTCACCCCCACCGAGCGCGGCAGCGTCAGGTGGATGCGCGCGTGGCTTTCCGGCGGCAGCCCGACGGCCGCGCCCAGCCGGATCACCGGCACCCGGTGGCTCGCCGCCAGCTCCAGCAGCAGCAGGATCGTGCTCTCGTTTGCCGTTTCCCCCGCCCCCGTGCCCAGCACCAGCACGTGCGGCCGGCTGCTGGCGAAGTCCAGCAGCGCCCTGCGGGCCGAGTCACACTTCACCACCTCGCAGGTGCCGTCCTGCTCCAGCGCCGCCTTTTGCCCGGCCATCCATGCGCGGTCCCCGTCCACCAGCAGCAGGCGGCGGCGCACCCGGCTGCCTGGCTGCGGCGGCACCACCACACCCGCAGTGCCTGCGGAGCGGCAGCTCATCACCACCCGCGCACTCAGCCCCCGGCACCAGGCCTCCTGCAGCGCAGAGTGCAGTTCCTCCTCCTCCAGCCAGCCTGCGGGCAGACGGTTTTGCGCCGTTGCGGCATTTCCTGTCAAAAGGTCGTCGGGGGTCGTCATGGTATGGTTCCTCACTCTTGTATTCGCAAAACTCGCCCCATTGTTGCAGGAAATCTTTCCCCATTCAGCACCAGTTTCGTCACCCGAGTGGCGCTGAACCCGCTTGGCACGGTGATTTTTTCCCCTTACTCTCCCCGCAGATGAGGGTGCGCGTCCACGACATCAGTTTTTCCACACTGGAGATGAAGACCCGGTTCCCCTTCCAGTACGGCATCGCATCCATGACCGCCCTGCCCCACCTCACCGTCCGCGCCGTCGTGGAGATCGACGGGCACACCGTCACCGGCCAGGCCGCCGAGGGGCTCCCGCCCAAGTGGTTCACCAAAGACCCCGCCACCAGCTTCGAGGAGGACGACCTCCCGCAAATGATGGAAGTCATCAGCCAGGCCGCCGTCTATGCCCAGACAGAGGACGAGACCGAGTCCTTCTTCGACTGGTGGCTCGCCCTCCACGAGGCCCAGACCGAGTCCGCACGCGACTGCGGCTGGCCCCCCCTTCTCGCCGGGCTCGGCGTTTCCCTCATGGAGCGCGCCGTGCTCGACGCCCTCTGCCGCCACGCGGCTGAGCCCCTCCACAGCCTCATTCACCGGAATGCCCTCGGCCTCCGCCTCGCCAGACTCCACCCCGAGCTGAAAGGCGTCACCCCGCGGGATTTCCTGCCAGCCCGTCCTTCAGAGAAAATCACCATCCGCCACACCGTCGGCCTCGCAGATCCCCTCGACGACAGCGACGTCTCCCCCCGCGCCGCCCTTCACGACGGCCTGCCCCACACCCTCGAGCAGGCCATCCGCGCCCACCGCCTCACCCATTTTAAAATCAAACTCAGCGGCCGCCCCGACCAGGACAGCGAGCGCCTCCGCCGCCTCGCCCGACTCCTCGAGCGCGAGGCCCGGGGCGACTGGCGCTTCACCCTCGACGGCAACGAACAGTTCCGCGACCTCCCCGCCTTCCGCACCCAGTGGGAAATCCACCGGGCGGATCCCGCACTCGCCTCCCTTTTCCTCCGCCTCCTCTGCGTCGAGCAGCCCCTCCACCGCGACACCGCCCTCCACGACTCCGTCCGCCCCGCCCTTCTCGACTGGCCCGACGCCCCGCCCCTCATCATCGACGAGTCAGACGGCTCCCTCGACAGTCTCCCCCGCGCCCTCGCCCTCGGCTACCGCGGCGCCAGCCACAAGAACTGCAAAGGCATCACCAAAGGCCTCGCCAACGCCGCCCTCCTCTGGAAACACGGCGGCCTCCTCACCGGCGAAGACCTCGCCTGCACCGGCCTCGCCCTCCTCCAGGACCTCGCCGTCGCCGCCCTCCTCGGCCTCACCCACGTCGAGCGCAACGGCCACCACTACTTCCGCGGCCTCTCCCAGTTCCCCCGGGAAACCCAGCACGCCCTCCTCGCCGCCCACCCCACCCTCTTCGACGAGCACCCCGCCCTCTTCACCCACACCACCCAGCCCCCCTTCACCACCCTCCACATCCGCAACGGCGCCCTCGACCTCACCTCCATTAATGCAGCCCCCTTCGGCACCCCCGTCCTCTTCCACTGACCCCGCGCGCCCCCCTGCGACACGGGGCACGGGCGGGGGGCGAACGGGGCGCGACGGCTGGGGGCGCGGGTCAACCGCGAATGGACGCGAAGCAACGCGAATAAAAGAGAATAAAGGAGGAGGAAAATGGGCGGGGAGAAAATCGGACTGACGCCGGAGGCGGCTGGGACGTGGCTGCGGTTTTTGGCCACGGACAGAGCGTGGGCGTCCACGGACAGAGCGTGGGCGTCCACGGACAGAGCGTGGGCGTCCACGGACGGGGCGTGGACATCCACGGACGGGGCGTGGGCGTCCACGGACGAGGCGTGGACGTCCACGGATCGTTCGTGGACGGTCCAATTTAGGGGAAAACCCTAATGCCGCCATAGGGGACCGAGGGGGGCGACGGCGCGGCCGCCGGGGCGGAAAGCACGGGAAGATGAGAGTGTAAGAAAATTTCCTGAGCAGAGGAGGGGCACTCGGTCAACCGCGAATGGACCCGAATAAGGGAGGAGGAAAATGGGGATATGGGCGGAGAATCCGGAGCTGGCAGGAAAATCGAGGGCAGGATCATTGGGGCGACCGGTGGGAGGCACCTCACACATCTGTCCGCGCCAGGGATTCCCCAGTACGACCAAGCGCGTGCCCAACGACACCCTGGGATTCCCCAGCGCGATCAGGAGCGCTCCCCGTCGCCCGACCCAGTGCAACGGAATGTCGGCTGAAAGCACGCCACTCCCAGTCGCCAGGCGTCACCCGACCCGGCCTTCACCCACTCCCCTCATCCTCGCCCCGCACCACCACCTCTCCCGCCTCCCCCCCGATCCCAAACCACCCCCCAGCCGCTTCGCGACTGGGAGTGGCGTGCTTTCAGCCGCCATTCCG
>JANOAS010000176.1:0-6195 GCA_031411255.1 bacterium | reverse complement strand
CACACCCCACCCCCCCGTTCCCCGACACGCCGCCCTTCCGTTCGGGTGGACAGGAGTGCCTGTCGGGCGACAGGGACCTCCCTGCCGGGCGACCCGGACCCCCATGTCGGGCGACAGGGACCTCCCTGTCGGGCGACCCGGACCTCCCGGTCGGGTGACAGGGACCTCCCGGTCGGGTGGACAGGAGTGCCTGTCGGGCGACAGGGACCTCCCTGCCGGGCGACCCGGACCTCCCTGTCGGCCGACCCGGACCCCCGTGCCGGGTCACCCGGACCTCCCTGCCGGGTGACCGGGACATCCACGCCGGGTGAAAGGGAGGTTCCGGCAGGGCGACGGGCACCTCCAAGTGGAATGACTGGGGCGTCCCGGTGGAGGGGCAGGAGGGAACCTGACAGGATCGAGGCGGCGGCGCAAAAGCGGGCCTACTTCCCGACCGGAGCGAGGTCCAGCAGCCCCGCATCAATGTACTGGCCGCCGGATTTTTGGCGGGTGTGCAGGGCGAGGAGGTTTTTTCCAGGCTTCAGGGCCGCAGTGGCGGTGGCGCTGAGGGGAACGAGGGAGTACTCGGTGGTCCAGCCAGGGAGGTCGGCGATCTTGACGCCGTTCAGGTAGACCTCGGTGTCTTCATCGTGGTGGATGCTGAGGGCGAGTTCGCGGGCGGGGCCAGCGGCGTCAAACTCGCGGCGCAGCCAGATGTCGGTGGACTTCCATTCGGTGCGGACAACGCCGCCCGGCGTGCCCTGGGTGCCAAATCCCGCCGGGCCTTGCTTCCACGCCGGGGTGGCGAAGCCCTCCTTTTCCCAGCCGTCGGCGGGTTTCTCCGTGGTCCAGGACCAGGTGGCGGCGGTGGCCTGGGAGTCGTCGAGCACGGTCTTCGGCGCGGGCATGGGCTCGTAGAGCTTGCGGGTGACCTCGCCAGCCTGGGCGGGGGCTTTCTCCACCTCGCGGTCGTAGGTCATGAGGCCGTTTGCCTCGACCTCCACGTCGGTGGTCTGGGTGTAGACGGCGGCGGAAAGGCCCTTGGAAATCAGCGGACGCAACTGGCGGAGGAAGCTGAGGTATTTCTCGCCCAGCTCCTCGGGGGTCTTGAAGGACTGGTAGCCCCAGTTCTTGTCGCTCTCGACCCACATGTGCCCCCGGGTCGGCAGGCCGAGGCCGCCGAATTCACCGAGAACGCTGGCCCGCTTTTCCTCCACGGGGTGCATGGCGGGAGCGGGGTAATGGTGCATGTCGTGCACATCGCCGATGCCGGGCCGGTCCGTCCAGCCGCTGGCGCAGTCGACGAGGCGGGTGGGATCGAGCTTCCGGGTGAAATCCACGATGCGGGCGGTGTCGAACTGGCCCCAGCCTTCATTAAAGGGGACCCACATGACGATGCAGGAAAAGGGTTTCAACGCGCCGATGATGGCCGTCCACTCCGCCTCGTAGCAGGCGGCGGACTCGGGAGTGCGGACGAGGTCCGGTGCGCCGTCGCGGATGCCGCGGTCCCCGCTGGGCATGTCCTGCCAGACGAGGAGGCCGAGTTCATCGCACATCCGGTACCAGCGGGCGGGCTCGACCTTGACGTGCTTGCGCACCATGTTCATGCCCCACTTTTTGGTCATGACGAGGTCGTACTTCAGCGCCTCGTCCGTGGGGGCGGTGTAGAGCCCGTCCGGCCACCAGCCCTGGTCGAGCGGGCCGTATTGGAAGAGGGGCTTTTTGTTCAGAAGGAGCCGGTTGATGCCGTCCGCATCCTTCCCCACGGCGATGCTGCGCAGGGCGAAATACGTCTCCACCGTGTCTACCACGGCGCCGTCCTTTTCCAGGGTGATGGTGGCCCCGTAGAGCTGCGGGGAGTCGGGGGTCCAGGGTTTGGCGTCCGTGAGCGTGGCGACCAGCTCGGTCCCCTTCCCCGCCGTCACGGCAGACACGGGCGTGGCGGGATCTCCGTCCTTGTGGATGGCCACCTTTGCCCGCAGCCCGTCGCCCCCGGTGGTGGAAACGTGGAAGCGGACGGTGGATTTCTCCAGCTCCGCCACCGGCTGCACGCCAGTGATGCGCGCCTCGGGCACGGGCTCGGCCCAGACGGTCTGCCAGAGGCCGGTCACGCTGGTGTACATGATGCCGCCCGGCCGCTCCACCTGCTTGCCACGCGGGATGTAGCTCTGCGCGTGGTCCGTCGGGTCCCACACGCGGACGACGATCTCCTGCGCCGCGCCGTCCTTCAGCGCATCCGTCACGTCAAAGCTGAAGGGGTCGAACCCGCCCTTGTGCTCGCCCACTTGTTTCCCGTTCACCCACACGGTGGCCTGCCAGTCGGCGGCGCCGAAATGGAGGAGCCACCGTTTGCCCGCCACCTTCGCCAGGTTCGCCGTGCGCTGGTACCAGAGGTGATGGTCCGGCCCCACCGTCTTCCCCACACCGGAGAGCGCGCTCTCGATGGCAAACGGGACGAGGATTTTCCCGTCCCAGCCGGCGGGGCGGTCCTCCGCCTTTGGCTTGACGGCGTAGTCCCAGAGTCCGTTCAGGTTCACCCAGTCCTTCCGCACGAGCTGGGGCCTCGGGTAGTCGGGCAGCGGCGCCTCGGGGTTCACCTGCTTTGCCCAGCGGGTCATGATTTTTCCGGGCACGGGCTGCCAGGGCGCAGCGGAAAGAGGAGCAGACAGCAGCAGGGCGGCGGCCAGGAAAAGGGGAACTGGGGTGTGTTTCATGACGGTAAATGGAATAAGCCATCCTCTAGTCCCCTCCCCCGCCAGAGTCAATGCGCCACCCGCCCCGGCTGGAACCGGACGCTGCGTCAGCCATTTGCCGATGGGCCCGGCAGCGCCGCACCGGGCCCGCTGTGTCCATGGCGCCGCGTGTCAATTGCGTCACGTTGACACCCGGGAGAAAGATGACTAGACTGTCACCAACACCAAAGAGGTTTCATATGCATCCCAACGCAAAACCCGTTCTCCATGCCGACCCGGGGCCAGCCGGTGTCGTGCTGTCCGTAGCCCAGGGCATGGCCGAAGACGTCACCATCTACTGCCGCCGGGCCCACGAGCGGGAGTTCTCGCTGCTGGCCGACGAAGAGGACGACCTGCCCTACCACGACACCCGCCCGAAGCTGGGCGCCGACCCGGAGAAGCGCTTCTACTACGCCGTCCTTCTCTACAGCGGCGAGGAAAACCGCCTCAGGAGCGACGAGGTCGAAGTGACCGTGCATTGAGCTTCCGCCACGAGGAGCCGCATTTGACACCCGCCCGGCATCCCGGACAGTGGCGGTCCCATGAGCGAAGCCAGACTTGAATTTCCCCCCACCGACGCCGTCCTCCGAACCCTGCCCAACGGGCTTGAGTTCATCGTGAAGGAGGACCACCACGCGCCCGTCGTCAGCGCGCAGGTGTGGGTGCGCACGGGCAGCATCCTGGAGGACGAGCACCTGGGTGCCGGCATCTCCCACCTGCTGGAGCACATGGTTTTTAAAGGATCCACCACGCGGGGGCCGGCGGAGCTGGCCAAGGCGGTGCAGGCCGTGGGCGGGTGCATGAATGCCTGCACTTCCTTCGACCGCACCGTTTACTACGTGGATGCCCCGGTGGAGGGCGCGGAGACGGCCCTCGACGTACTGACCGACCTCACGGTGCGCGCCATTTTTCCCGAGGAGGAGTTTGAAAAGGAGAAGGACGTCATCCGCCGGGAGATCGACATGGGCGAGGACGACCCGGACACGAAGCACAGCCACCTGCTTTTCTCCACCGTCTTCCGCCGCCACCCGATGGGGCAGCCGGTCATCGGGCACCTGGACCTCTTCAACCGCATCACCCGCGACCAGATGCGCGCCTACTACGAGCAGCACTACGTGCCGGGAAACATGTTTGTCATCGTCGCCGGAGCGGTGACGCCGGACCAGGTGCAGGCGTGGCTGGAGCCGCGCTTCGGCCACCTGCCTCGTGCCCGCGTGCCCCACGTCTTCGTCCCGGCGGAGCCGGACCAGCTGGGCCGCCGGGAGGCGCACATCGAGTTCACCACCGAGCTGAGCAAGCTCACCCTCGCCTGGCGCGTGCCCGGCCTCACCCACCCGGACGTGCCCGCGCTGGACGTGCTGGCCACCATCCTTGGCCACGGGCGCAGCTCGCGCCTCTTCCGCCGCATCCGGGAGGAGCTGGGCCTGGCCCATTCCATCGGTGCCGGGTGCTACACTCCCGCCGAGGGAGGCGTCTTCAGCATTCACGGGGAGCTGGACGCCCACCAGCGCGACGCCGTGCGCACCGAGGCCATGGCCATGGTGGAGGAAATCCAGAGCCGCGGCGTGAGCGTGGGCGAGATCCGCAAGGCGCAAAAAATGATCCTCAGCCAGCAGCTGGGCAGCCTCACCTCCGCGAGCGGACTGGCCGCCGACCTCGGGTCGAACTGGCACGTGGCGCGGAACCTCGACTACACGCGCGAAGTGGTGCAGGCCATCGAGCGCGTGACCCCGTCCCAGGTGCAGGACGTGGCGCGGAAATACCTCGTCGAGCGCTGCCTCACCATCACGTCCCTGAACCCCCACGGCACCCTCGATGAGTCCAGCGCCAGCGCGGCAAGGAGCGAGCGCGCCGGCATCCAGCGCACCGTGCGTCCGGACGGGCTGACCGTTCTGGTCAAGGAGGACCGCCGCATCCCCGCCGTCACCCTGCATGCCACCCTGCGCGGCGGCGTGCTTTCCGAGACGCCCGCCACCGCCGGCCTCACCCGTCTCATGGCCCGCTCCCTGCTCAAGGGCACCACCACACGCAGCGCGTCCGACGTCGCCCTCACCCTGGAGGAGGCGGGCGGCTCCATCCATGCCGACACCGGGGGGAGCACCTTCGCCCTGACCATCGAGGTCCTGAAGCCCGACCTTGCCATGGGTCTCGAACTCCTCGCCGACGTCCTCCTCCGTCCCGCCTTTCCCGAGGCCGAGGTCGCCCGTGAGCGCGAACTCCAGACCGCCTCCATCCGCGCCGAGCAGGACCGCCTGACCAGCGTCGCCTTTCAGGAGCTGCGCCAGGGGCTCTTCGGCCACCATCCTTTTTCCCAGGAGCGCAACGGCACCGTCGACTCCCTCGCCGGCCTCACCCCGGCCGACCTGCGCGACTTCCACCAGCGCCACGTCGTCACCGGGAATGCCGTCATCTCCGTCTTTGGCGATGTGGACGCCTCCACCGTGACCGCCCTCGTGGAAAAACACTTCGCCGGCATGACCGCCGGGAACCGCGTCCAGCCGGAGTTCACCCTGGCCCCGCCTCCGCCCGTCACCGCCGCCACCCGCGTGGCGAAGCGGGATAAAAAACAGGCCGTCCTCGCCGTCGGCTTCCCCACCGTGGACATCCGCCACGCCGACCGCCTCGCCCTCGACCTCCTCGACGAAGCCTGCAGCGACATGGCCTCCCGCATTTTCCTCCGCATCCGCGAGGACCAGGGCCTCGCCTACTCCACCGGCGCCGTGCAGATCCTCGGCATGGCCCCGGGCGCCTTCGCCTTCTACCTCGGCACCTCGCCCGACCTTCTGGAAAAAGCCCGCACCGAGCTGCTGGACGAGATCGCCAAACTCGGCCGCGACGGACTCGACCCCGCCGAGTACGCCCGCGCCCGTGCCACCTGGACTGGCAAGCACCTCCTCGGCATGCAGAGCCCAGACGCCCTCGCCCGCACCACCGCGCTCGACGAACTCTACGGTTTCGGCTGCGACTACCACGAGTCCCTCCACCAGCGCCTCGACGCCACCACCCTCGATCAAGTCAACGCCGCCGCCCGCCGCTACTTCCACGAGCAGCCAGCCATCATCGTCGAGGTCGTCCCCGGATAGACCGTCCGGCCCGCGCCAGATTCTGAGAACGCCAACGGCGTTCCGCCCTCCAGCCTGGGGACGGATAGGGTAAATGGAAGGCCCCAAGCCACCCGAGGCCACCCGAGGCCACCCCGGGCCCCACAGCGCCCCCAGTCCGGAGTCCTGAAAGGACGGGACCCCAAAGCCTGGGGCGGAGTGAGGCACGAACTAAGCCCCAGGTTCCCTCAACACAATCCGGAGCCCTGACGGGGCGAAACAGTTACTGCGTCTTTGGTGACTGGCAGCAAATGCTCATGCGGCTGACGCCTGCGGCGTGGTTCGGCGTGGTCGCACAGCAACTGCTGCAACTATCGCCCCCGCAAACAAAAGAAGCGCCAGCGTCCCAAGATAGCCCAGCCACATCCTCTCTTCTGCGTTTG
>JANOAS010000175.1:0-28651 GCA_031411255.1 bacterium | reverse complement strand
CGTGAAGTGCCATGGCCCGCTGGAGCAAAAGAGCGGGCTGGCTCTGGACTCTGCGGAGGCGGCGCTCAAGGGCGGGGACGACGGGGCGGTGGTGGTGCCGGGAAAACCGGAGGAGAGCCCGCTGATCAAGGCGCTGGCGGCCGGGGCGGACCCGCACATGCCCCCGAAAAAGCAGCTGGAGCCGGCCGAGGTGGCGCTGCTGGAGAGCTGGGTGAAAACACTGGCCGAAGCGCCCAAGCCCGCAGCTCCGGCAAAACCGGTGGCGGCGGTCCCGACGGAGCCGGCGGCGGCGGTGGATTACTTTTTAGCCGAAGGCTGGGCCGCCCGCGGCGTGACCCCGGCTGCGGCTGCGGACGACCTTACCTTCCTGCGCCGCGTCTGGCTGGACCTGGCAGGGCGCGTGCCTACGGTGGAAGAGGCCGACTCTTTTCTGGCCGATGCCGGCCCTGACAAGCGAACGGCGCTGGTGGACCGGCTGCTGGCCAGTGAGGACTACGCGCGGCACTTCCGCGAAGTGTGGGACGTGCTCCTGATGGGCCGCAGGGGCGGCGGGCGGGACAAGATGCGGGCGGAGCGCGGGTGGCACGGGTTTCTCGAAAACGCCTTCGCGAAAAATCGCCCGTGGAACGAGGTGGTGCGCGCGATGATCGAAGGCCGGGCGGACAACCCCGAGGACAAGGGCTCGGTGGTCTTTCTCTACGAGCGGAAAAACGACCACCAGCGGATCTCCGAGGCCGTCGCGCCGGTGATCTACGGCACGCGGGTTGACTGCGCCCAGTGCCACGACCACCCGCTGGCGCGGGAAATCAAGCAGGGCCATTACTGGGGCCTGGTCGCCGCCTTTAACCGGAGCAAGAACTCGGAAAAGGGTCCGCCCGTCGTGTCGGAGTCGGCGGTGGGGGGCTTTGTCAATTTCACCAACCTGAAGAAGGAATCCCAGCCGGCCGTCATCGCCATGCTGAATGGACGGACGATCACGGAGACGAGGCCGGAGGAGGGATCGAAAGTGGAGGACACGCCCGAGCTGTACAAGCCCGCCGCCGGCGAGGAAAAAGTGCCCGTCTTTTCCCGCCGCGGAGCGCTGGCCGAGGCGGCCACGGTGGAAAATCCGCTGCTGGCGCGGTCATTCGTGAACCACACCTGGGCGCTGCTCATGGGGCGCGGGCTGGTGCATCCGGTGGATGAGATGAACTCAAAGCACCCGCCCAGCCACCCGGAGCTGCTCGACTGGCTGGCCGCTGACTTCGCCGCACACCACTGCGATGTGCGGCGGCTGGTGCGCTCCATCGTGCTCAGTCGCGGCTACCAGCTGGCCGCCGCCGCCGGGACGCCGCCCGAGGCCTTCGCGGGAGCCATGGAGAAACCGGTCATCGCCGAAACAATAGCCCGCTCGGCACGGATCGTGGCCGGTGGCAGCGGTGATGACGAGGCGCTGCGGCGCGGCTTTGCCGAGCGCTTCCCGGACGTTCTGCCGCGCGTTACACTGGTGACGACGCAGCAGGTCATGTTTCTCTCGAACAGCCCGGAGGTGTCCGCCCTCTTTGCCCCGGCTCCAGGAAATGCCGCCACCCAGATCGCCGCCCTGCCCGCAGCAGAGGAACGCGTGCGGGCCGCCTTCAAGCGAGTGCTGCTCCGCCAGCCCGACGCTGACGAGCTGAAGGAATCCACCGCCTATCTCAACGCCGGCACCGATCCCGCCACCGCGGTCTCCGGCCTGCTGTGGTCGCTGGTGTCGGGACCCGAGTTTTTGACCAATCACTAAGCCATGATCCCCACTCCGCCACCACCCGGCCACTGCACGCCAGACGAGCACGCGCTGCACCGCCGTCTTTTTCTGAAGGGGCTCGCCGCCTCGGGCGCGGCTGCGGTGACGAGCTTCACGGGGCTGTTTACGAATCCGGTCTTTGCCCAGGAGGTGAAGAGGGCGCAGAAGCAGGTGATCCTGCTCTGGCTGTGCGGGGCGCCCAGCCAGTTTGAGACGTGGGACCCGAAGCCTGGGCGGCTGAGCGGCGGGCCGTTTGGCAGCATCCCGACGAAGCTGCCGGGCGTCCACTTTTCCTCCCTCATGCCCCGATGCGCGGGTATCGCGGACCAGCTGAACATCGTGCGCTGCATGCGCACCAAGCAGACCGAGCACCTCCAGGCGATCAACTTGCTGACTCGGGGAAATCCGGACCGCGCGGGCTTCACCAGGCCGGTGCTGGGCTCGGCCATCTCTGCGGCGCTGGGAAATCTGGAGGCGAAGGTGCCGAATTTCATCCTGCTCGATCCGAACCCGGAGGGCAACGAGTTCAAGGAATACAAGGCGGGCGACCTGGCCGGGTGGCTCGGGCCGGCCCATGCCCCGGTGCGGCTGGGCGGCAGCTACACGCAGCTGCGGCAGGCGGCGGACGCGGCCACTCCGGACGACCGCGAGGCGCGGCAGGCGCTCAGGAAATTTCTGGCGCGTAAGTACGAGAACGAGCGGCACAGCAGCACGGCCACGGCGCAGAATGCCGCCTTTGAGCGGGTGCGCGGGCTGATGGCCAGTGCCGACCTCTTCGACGTGGCAAAGCTGCCGGAGAAGGACCGGCTGCGCTACGGCCCCGGCACCTTCGGCCTGCACACACTCATGGCGCGGAACCTGGCGGAGCAGGGCGCGCCCTTCACCATGGTGGCAAACGGCATGCCGTGGGACAATCACGTTTTCCAGCATGAGATCCACCAGATGCTGGTCCCGGAGCTGGACCGCATCCTGCACTGCCTCGTCACCGACCTCCAGGAGCGCGGCATGCTGGAGCACACGCTCGTGGTGGCCATGGGCGAGTTTGGCCGCACGCCGTGGCTGAATCCGGCCCGCGGGCGGGACCACTACCCGAACGCGTGGAGCCTCATGATGACCGGGGCCGGCCTGAAGCGCGGCGTGGTCGTCGGCGGCACGGACAAGGACGGCGTGGACCCGGACGGCAAATCCTTCAATGAGCAAAACCTCTTCGCCACCATTTTCACCGCCCTCGGCATCGACCCGCACGCCGAGTACGACCTGACGAACATGCCCACCTTTCACCGCGTCGAGGAGCAGGCGGCGCCCATCACCGAAGTGCTCGCCTGACCCGCCATGAAACTGGAAAAAACCAAGGAACTCTCCCTGCCCACCGGTGTGCTCGGGCTCGCTGCCACGGCGGATGCCTCCCGCCTGTACGCCGCGTGCATGGACGGCCTCGTCTACGAGTGTGATCCGGCCTCGGGCTCCGTCACGCCTTTTGAAAACGGCCACACCAGCTACGCCTCCGGCTGCGTCCTGCTGCCGGGCGGGAAAACGCTCGTCAGCGCCGGCTACGATGGCTGCCTGCTCTGGCACGATGTGGCCACCCGCCAGTCCTTCCGCCGACTCCAGACGCATTCCTTCTGGTCGTGGCAGATGGCGCTATCGCCGGATGGCAGCCGCCTCGCCACCGTCACCGGCCAGTATTTGACCGGCGGGGAGAAATACGAGCCCGCCCCGTGGCCGGAGCCCACGGTCAAGGTCCACGATGCCCTCACTGGCGATGTCCTCCACGCCTTCGACCACCTGCCGCCCGTGCTCAGCGTCGCCTTCAGCCCGGATGGCAAATACCTGGCTGCAGGAAACATGATGGGCACCGTGGTCGTGTGGAGTCTGGAGACAGGCAAAGAGGCCGCACGTTTCACCTCGCCCGACTTCACCAGCTGGGGCATCATCAAGAGCCCGCACTACTGCGGGGGCATCTACGGACTGGCCTTCGCTCCGGACGGCTCATCCCTGCTGTGCTGCGGCATGGGTCCCATGACCGACCCCATGGCGGGCAACGGCAAGATGACCTGGCAGCGCTGGTCCTGGCGTGACGGTGAGCCGAAGATGCTCGCCCAGGTGCGCGACAGCGAGCGCGGCTCCGGCCTCATGGAAACCCTGGCCCACGCGCCGGACGCCACCTCCTTCGTCATGGCCGGACGCCAGGCCCAGGGCACGTGGAATGCCGCCGTCTTCTCCGCCGCCGATGGAGCACTCCTCGCCTCGCTGGACACCAAATCCCGCATCACCCGAGCTCACTTCACCGCAGATGGGAAGACCCTCCACCTCGCCGCCGCCACCAGCCAGGGCAAGCCGAAGGATGACAAGTGGCCCGACTATGGGAAGATTCATGTGGTCAGCGTTGGTTGACGGCGCCCGCCGCTCAAGCCTTCCCTGCTGCCATTATGAAAACTCCTGCGGCGCCCACTTGACAGAACCGGCTTCAGGCGGGCGAGCGCCCCGAAATGGAGTGCTCCAAAGCCGACCCGCTCAGTGCTTCGGGTTTCAACCGACACTGGCCAGCAGATATCCTGTGTCACACCGCCGGGGCAAGTTGATCAGCTTCGCTGACGATGGGAAATGAAGGAGGGTGCAAGTCCGTGCCAGTGACAGGGGATGATTTGGGGCATTGGTGGAGTTGGATCAACAGATGTAAGTGCCGCTCGCTTAGTGTTCGTCAATCTACAGCTTCCTCAGTTGCTTTTGCCTCAGTTCGTAGTTTTCGGAGATCTTCGCGCCAGATGGCGTTATCTGGGGAAAGTTCGAGCGCCTTTTCCATTTCAACTTCGGCCATGTGGTGGCTTTCTAGCGCCTCCTCGTTGCGATTGAGTCTCCGCAGCGCGAGTTCCATGTTGGAGTGAGCCAGCGAGACTGCACGTCTCCAAGTGGGGTTGTTTGGATTCAGTTCCGCCAGGCGCAGGCATGTAAGCAGGCTTTTTGAGTAAGACGTATGGGCGTCTTGGACTCGGTCCTGAGCCATGTGGATGTGCCCCAACTTGGCGTGAGCCACGCCGAGATCGTATTGCCAGACTGCATTGAGCATGTCATCACGCCTAAATGGTGTCTGATCAGCCGAAACAAGAGTTTGCGATATGGTTATGGATTTTTGATAGGAGGCGAACGCTTCGTCAAAATTTTTCTGGGCTCGATAGATGTCGCCCACGTTGCAATGCGCCACAGCAAGGCGGCGTTGCCAGCCAGCATTTTCCGGATCTTGCGCGGTCAGACGCTGGGAAATGCCGAGGTCTTCAAGATAGTCCGAAAGCGCCTCTGCCAGCCTGCCCTCTGCCTCACGGATGCTGCCAACCTTGGAATAGGCAAGTGCAAGGTCCCGTTGCCAGCCAGAATTGGCCGGATACAGGGTGGTGAGATGCTGACAAATGACGAGGCGCTTTTCGTAGGCGGCGAGTGCATCCCCTCGCCGCCCCTGTGCCTGGTGAATGCCTCCCACTCTCGTAAGGGCGATTGCGATTTGGTGCTGCCAAGTAACGTTGGCCGGGGCTTGAGCGGCCAGATCCTCGAACATAGCGAGGCACTTTTGATAGGCACCTAGGGCTTGGTCTAGATGGCCGCATGCCTGGTGGACATCCCCCGCGAGGCATTGCACCTCCGCTATGCGCTCGGGTGTGGAAAAAGCGAGGCTGAGGGCGAGAGCTTCGCGGACTGGTATTTCCAGCTGAGTGGTCTCACCCAGAGAAATGCGAACCCAGAGGGAAGCAAGCAGGGCCGCATGCTGAGCAGGTGGAGGGAGCCATCCTGCAGTGGTTAGCTCTTTCAGAGTGAGTGAGAAGGCCGCCTTTTCGTACTCGCGTCCGCGATTGTTGAACTCCTCGCAGAGGCGGTCGCATTCCGTGGCGGCGGCGGCGGTATCCGAAGCAAAGAGATGATACAGTGCCTCGATGCGGGTGTAGGGCTCAGGGTTTCCCTCGAGGTGGATGCGGGCGTGCCGGGCGTAGGTCTGCCAGAGGTCAGGGTAGTAAAGGCGAAGGTGCTCGCGCAGTGGCAGACGGGAGGCCTCGTGTACATTGACGGCATCCGCACCACGGGCCGGAAAGGGCTCGACGCAGGCGAGTGAACGCAAGTGACCGAGGAGGGTGGAGGCCTCTTCCTCGGTGGTCTGGAGTAGGGTGGCGAGGAGAGGGCTGTCACACCAGTGGGGAACGGCAGCTGCAAGCAGGGCATCTCGGACACGGGCGCGTGAAGCGTCGGGCAATGCACGGAGGGAGATATCCACAAGAGCGAGGGCGAGGAGAGCAGGATCACCTTGAGCCTGTTCTAGAACGTGGAGTTGTGCGGCGAAGTCCATGGCGGGTCAGGCAGCGGGGCCTAGCAGAGCGGCGAGCAGGGTTGGTTTGCCGACTGCATGTTTGTATAGAACCTCGACGTCGCTCCGGGTAAGCCCGGGTCGGTATTCCACACCGTAAGTGAACCAGTCGTCCGCTGTGGGTGGTGAAAGGTAGACGGTAGGGGCAGCTTCAGGGGCCCAATACTTAGCGTGGGCTGTCGGGACCGTCTTGCCGGCGATGATGACCCGGAGATGAGGCAGGCGGTGGAGGTCACGGAGGAGGAAATCTTCGAACCAGCGACTGACTTCGCCGGCGTCATTGTAAGTGTCGAAGACGAGGATGGCGGGCTGGGTTGTGGCCAGTAGGCATTCGAGAATGGCGGCCAACCGAGAACTGAGTCCTCCGCCCGCTGGAGGAAGGACCACCTTCAAGTCTCCGGCAAAGTGGACTAGTCCCACCTCGATGTCGGTACCGCCCTTGAAGTCAAACCGCCCACAACGGAGCCCCAAGATTCGGTTCGCGTTAATGTGGATTTGCTCAGTGAGGGTGCTCTTTCCGGTATCGCTTTCGCCTTGGATCATGAGCAGTCGGTGGGGGGAACCACGGGTGATGAGGCGTGCAAAGGCGAGTCGTGCCTCCGAGTGGTCTGCCAAGGGCCAGCGCAAACCGGTGGGCTCCTGTTCCGGCCATTCCCCCAGAATCGTGGAAGAGGTTCTCGCACCGGGGAAGGGCGGCTCCCGCTCTGTAAATGGGCCTGCCAAGCTTAGGGGGCTGAGTTTTGCCAGCATCTGTAGCACGTCAGCTTGAGCAGCGTCGCGGGTCAGGGAATGAAGCTTTTTTCCCAAAAGCGGCTGGTGAATGACGGGTACCGTGCATTCCTCAACCCACAGGGGTAGCAGGAAGCGGTAGTGTTCATCCTTCATGTGCTGGTGCCAGTAGGCATCGAATTCGGCGGTGCAAGCTCCGCTTTGCCAGTATTCGGCAGAGTACAAGGGGATGAGGCGGTCGCAGCGATCGGCGGCTTCTCGCATTTGGGCTGTCCAAGCAGTGCCTGAGGGGAAATCCTCCATGAGTATCGTGGAGAATCCGGCGTGGCGGACAACCCAATCGACCCACAGCGCCCAGGCGCGGCACAGGCCGCGGTAGCTGATGAAAAAGTCCCGTCGCTCGGCGGGTAGATGGGTGGGGTCACTCATGACAGCGAGGGAAATGGCAGAGTAGGGGCCCGGTGTCAAGCGCAGGTGTGAGGAGCAAAAGTTGGATTTTGGGGATTGGAGATGGATTGGGCGCAGGGATTGGGGCGCGGGAAGGTTGGCATCTGAACTATAGGCAATCAGGGGAATCTCGGTTATCCGCGCTGCCCTGTCTCCGAATGGCACTACTCCTTCCCCAGGCTCACCCTTTCCCCGCCCCGCACCACGCGGCACGGCTGGCCGAGGCGGGTGCAGGCGGTGGTGAATTCCTCGGTGGTTTCGGTGTTGAAGGCGAACATGTCGTAGTGGCACGGGATGACGAGGTGGGCGCCGGCGGCTTTGGCGAGGGCGGCGGCTTCGGTGCCGTTGAGGTTGCCGGCGACGCGGCGCTCGGGGCGGTTGCCATTGATGGGGAGGAGCATGACATCGCAGCGGGCGGGCAGGAGGGCGGGGACGAGGCCGGGGTGCCAGAGGGTGTCGCCACTGTGGTAGAGGGTCCACGGGCCGATGCGGATGAGGAAGCCGAGATAGAAGCAGCGCCCGGCGGGGTCGCGGGCGACGTCATTGTGGGCGGCGGGGATGCCGGTGAAATGGAAGCCGCCGACCTCGCAGGTGGTGCCGTCGTCCAGACCGGCGAGGGTGGGTGTGGAGCCGCCGAGGCGGGTGCGGGCGAAGTCCTCAAGTGAGGCCGGCAGGACAAGCGTGGCTCCGGGATTTGACCCGAGGAGGGGCACGAGGGTGGCGGCGTCCAGGTGGTCGGTGTGCTGGTGGCTGGCGGTGACGACGCTGACGCCGCGCAGCTGGTCCGGGGCGATGACGCGCTGGCTGAGGCGGACGTGCGGCTTGTCGGTGGCGGCGTATTTTTCCGTCAGGGAGTCCGACAAATACGGGTCCAGCACGAGGCGGCTGCCGCGCCATTGGACGAGGAACCCGCTCTGGCCGAGCCACCAGAGGTGCAGCGCCTCGTCGTCGGGGGGGACGGAGTCGATGTCGGCGAGGAGGGCGTTGTCTGCTTGCAGTGCGGGGATCATGGGACTAATACCCAGACACCGGAGCCGGCTGGATGCAAGTCCCGCGCGGGGCGGGAGTGAAAGCAATTTCACCAGACAATGAGGCGTCCGGCATCCAGAAATAAGATGATGAGAAGAGCACCCAACATCCGATTGATCGGGCTCTGCCTGGCGCTGCTGCCGGGCGGGACGGTGTTGTGCGGGGCGGAGACGGCGTGGCCTCCTGCGAAATGGGATGCGGGGCACCTGGTGCAGGCGGCGGTGGCGGGGCATCCGGATCTGGCGGTGGCGCGGGCGCAGGTGCAGGCGGCGGTGGCGGCGCGGCAGACGGCGGGGGAAAAGATCAACCCGGCGCTGAATGTGTCGACCGCCCCGGTGGCGGGGGAGAAGCTGAAGGAGGGGACGTATGGGTTCGGCATGGACTTTACGCTGGAGCTGGGCGGGAAACGGAAGACGCGGCTGAGTGTGGCGGAGCGGCAGTTTCTGGCGGCGCAGGCGCATCTGGCGGAGGTGGAGTGGACGGTGCGCACGGGGGTGCGGCAGAGTTTGGGCGCAGCAGGCACGGCGGCGGAGCGGGTGCGCCGGCAGAGGACGGCGCTGGCCACGCAGCAGGAGGTGGTGGACGGCATGGAAAAACAGCGGCAGGCCGGGCAGCTGGGCGGACCGGCGCTGGTGCCGGCGCGGCTGCTCCTGCAGCAGCAGAAGCTCGCCCTGGCCACCGCGCAGGGGCAGCTGGCGCAGGCCCGGGTGTCCGTGGCGACGGCGGTGGGGCGTCCGGCGGCGGACCTGGCGAAGCTTGACCTGGAGGCGGCCGGGCTTTCCCAGCCTCCGGCGCCACCCGCTGCGGAGCGGGCGCGCGAACTGGCGCTGAGCCACCGTGCCGACCTGAAGGCGGCCACGGCCGAGGCGGGCGTGGCCGAGGCGGCCGTGCTGGCTGAGGTGGCGAAGAGGCACCCGGACCTGCACGTGATCCCGGGTTATGAATTTGACGGCGGCGGTCACAAGGTGACGCTCGGGTTTTCCCTGCCGCTGCCGCTTTTCAGCAAAAATGACGGCCCCATCGCCGAGGCGGAGGCGAAGCGCGTGGAGGCCGTGGCGAAACTGCGCGCGGCGGAAACCAGGGCGCTGGCCGGGCTGGACGCCGCGCTGGCCGAATGGCAGAGCGCGCGGGAAAAACTGGAGACCACGCGGAGCATCGGCGTGGCGCAGGACAAGCAGCTGGCCGATGCCGAGGCGCTCCACAAGGCGGGCGAGACGGACATCCTCTCCGTGCTGACCGCCCGCCTGGAGCGGGACACGGCGGCTGTCTCCGAACTCGACGCCCTCGCCGAGGTGCAGGCCGCGTGGCTGAAGGCCGAGGAGGCCCTGCAAACGGAACTGTCCGCTCCCGGCAAACCCTGATCCCTTTTTTTACCGACTCATGCGTGCAGTGAAGTATCTCGTCGTCCTCGCCCTCCTCGCCGCCGGTGGCTGGTGGGCGCGTCCCTTCATCCAGCAGCGGATCGCGCACTACGAGGCTGCGGAGGAGGCAGAGGCCGCACCGGAGGGTGGCGAAAAGGAGCTGGAGCCCTTCACCGTGGAGATCGAGGACGACGTGCAGGAAAAGCTGGGGCTGGATGTGGTGACTCTGGAGGCGGCCACCATGAAGCACGAGCTGACAGCCTCCGGCCAGATCATGGACCCGGCTGCGCTGGTGCAGCTGGATGGCGATCTGGCGGCGACGGAGGTGGAGCTGGCCAATGCGAAGTCTGAACTGGCGCGGGGCGAGGAATTGTTCAAGAGCGGCCAGGGCGCGCGGAAGGATCTGGACGCCGCCGGGGCCAGGTTCCGCACGGCGGAGGTGAAGCTGCTGTCCCTGCGCCGCCAGCTGGCCTCCAGCTTCAGTGAAAACATTTCCAGCCTGTCTGACGAGGCCCGCTCGGCGCTCGTCGAGGACCTGCTCGCGCGGAAGAAAGCGCTCGCCCGCGTGGATCTCCCGGCAGGGGAGCACATCGACGGGCTGCCGGCCGCAGCGCGCGTCACCGCGCTGGGCGGTGGTGCGGAAATGAAGGCCACGGCCATCTCTGCGGCGCTGACCACCGATGCGAAGACCCAGGGCCAGGGGTTCATCCTGCAGCTGGATGCGGCGCCCGCCCCGGGCACAGCCATCCAGGCCGCGCTGGAGGTGGCGGGGGATGCTGAGACAGGCGTCCTGCTCCCGCGCAGCGCCCTGCTGCGCTTCGCCGGGGACACGTGGGTCTACCTGCGCGAGCTGGACAATCCGGAAATCTTCGTGCGCACGCGCGTCGTCCCGGCCCGCCTGACGGGCGAGTCCTGGCTGGTGACGCAGGGGCTGAAGCCAGGGGACATCATCGTGACCACGGGCACCCAGTCCGTCCTGGCTGCGGAGCAAAACCACGCCGAGCCGGAGTGAGGCCAGGGCCCCGTGTGCGGTTGCAGAGATGCGTTGCGGCGTGTGGAAGAACTGCTTCGTGCAGGGAACACGCACGTCGTGGACGTGGACATCAAGGGCTGCCTCGACACGATTCCCCATGACCGGCTCATGGCACTGGTGCGCGAGCACATTGCAGACGGGCGTGTTCTGGGACTCATCGAAGGGTTCTTGAAACAAGGAGTGATTGAAGGAGAAAACTGGCAGGAAGCGAAAGAACGAACGCCGCAGGGCGGAGTCATCAGTCCGCTGCTGGCCTTGCATCCAGACAAAACCCGCACGGTGGACATGGGCCTTGCCGACAGTCATTTCGGGTTGCCAGCGTCTATTTGGAGATAGTCAGGCCGGCTGTCTCGCTTCGCTCGGCTCCTCGGCTACCGGTTCAAACGAAGCCGGCGGGGGCGTCTGATCAGGTTGGTCCGGCCCAACAGCCTGCGCAAACTGCGCGAATCCATCAAACCCCGGACGCGCCGGACCAGCGGCAGGAGCATGGAAGCCATTGCAGCGGACATCAACCGGACGCTGAAAGGCTGGTATGCCTACTTCAAACACGTCCATCCCAGCGAATTGGAGGAGACCGATCAATGGATGCGGGCTCGCCTGCGCTCCATCCTGCGCAAGCGGCGGGGCGGCAGCGGTCGTGGCCGTGGACAAGATCACCACCGCCGGTCGAACCGCTACTTCACCGGACTGGGGCTCTTTTGCCTGCTGGATGCCAAAGTCACGGAAATCACCAGCCTCCGCGAAGGAGCAAACCACTAACTGAAGAGCCGGATGCGGGAACCGGAGCGGAGCGGAGATGGCCGCAGGCAAATCTGCCAGTCCGGTTCGGAGGGGGGAGCGGGGCAAATCAATGCCTCGTTCCTACCTCTATCTTTCTGGTTGCGACCACGGGGCACACCACCCGGTGCAATGCGCGGCGGATGGAGGACCAGCCTGGCCTACCCTCCACGTGACGTGCGCCGCAAAAAGGTAGGGCCGGCTGGTCCTCCAAGCGCCGCCAGGCACCCAGCCACGAGCACCAAGCCCCGCAACTTCTGGAGGCTCCGGGACCCTCAGTCACAGCCCCAACGTCACTTGCTCATCTCGGCGGTGAAGTGGTTCAAGCCCAACACCCACCCAAACAGGATCGTGACCAGTGAGAACCCGGCGAGAAGAAACAGGGCGAGAAGCACGTGCACCATCCGACCTTTTTTTGTTCCAACGAAAACAGCAACCGCGACCGCAGGAATGGCAAGCGCACAGGCCTTGAGCCAAAGTTGATGCTCCAGCACCAGCCCGCCGATGCCTGGCAGCGCATCGCCCGGCGCGAGCATGTCGCGCGACATGAGTTCCAGTTTCCTGAGGGCGAAGCGGCCGAACACATTGAGCGCTGAAATCGCCAGAGCTGCAATGAACAGAAACGCGCCCATCAGGCGGGCGGGCCTGGCGGAGGCGTCGGGTGGAGGAAGGTCGGCCTTCATAAATTTCGGGGGGCTGGAAGCACAAGCGGGCTTCTACAGCGTCATCAGTCGTGCCGGACCTGAAACCTCGCCACTGTACCATCCTTCCGGCAGACGATGCGTTCGCTGCGGGAGAGGGAGACGAGGGATAACTCGTCGTAAATCTGGCCCGTGTGGTCGGTGATCTCGATCACGCCGGACTTGAGGGTTGAGTCAAAATACGGTTGACCTGGAGCCTCCGGGCAGCATGATGCAGGTCCCGGCGGGCTGTTCCTCTGAATGGCCCGAAACCATCCTTCCAAACTAAAACTGACGCACCACATGGCACTCGCAACTGGCACCAAGGCTCCTGATTTCACCCTCAAGTCGAAGACCGCAGACGGTCTGATCGACGTCACTCTGTCGGCCAATTTCGGCAAGACGAACACCGTCCTCCTCTTCTTCCCGCTCGCCTTCACCGGCGTTTGCACGCAGGAGATGTGCGACATCACCCAGGGCATCTCCGGCTACGAGGGCCTCGGCGCCTCGGTCATCGGCATCAGCGTGGACAGCCCCTTTGCCCAGGAAGCGTGGGCGCAGAAGGAGTCCATCACCGTCCAGCTCGTGAGCGACCTGAACAAGGCCACCACCAAGGCCTACGGTGTTGAATTCCCCGGCCTGGCCGGCATCGGCGACACTTCGGCCCGCGCAGCCTTCGTCATCGACAAGGAAGGCGTGATCCAATACGCCGAGCAAACCGCCACGCCGAAAGACCTGCCGAACTTCGATGCGGTCAAGGCCGCCCTCGCCGGCTTGAAGTAAGCCCGGCGGGTTTTCTTTCCCACAGCACAAGGCCAGCCGCGGTACACTGCGGCTGGCCTTTTTTATGAAAGGGGGAGGGGAGCCGCTGCCACCCGCCCTCGCAAACCTGAAAATCCCCACCCGTCCCATGCTGGTCAAATTCTGCTCATTCCTCCTGCTCGTGTCCACGCTCGCCTGTGCAGCGGCGGACAGGCCGAACATTCTTTTCATCCAGACGGACGACCAGGGCCCGTGGGGGCTGGGGCTGGTGAATCCCGAGGCGAAGACGCCAAACCTGGACCGCATCTTTAAAAGCGGAGCCTGGCTGAAAAACTCATGCACCGTCACGCCGGTCTGCTCGCCCTCCCGCGCCGCCACCATGACCAGCCGCTACGGCAGCGAGGTGGGGGTGACGGACTGGATCAACCCGAAGGAGGCGAAGGGCGGCATGGGGATCGATCCGGTGAAGTTCAAAAGCTGGCCGGCCCTGCTCCAGGAGGCCGGCTACGCGACGGGGCTGGTGGGCAAGTGGCACAACGGGGAGACGCCCGACAAGCACCCGGCAAAACAGGGCTACGGATTCTTCTTTGGCTTTCTCGGCGGAGGGTGCTCCACGATGAATCCGACCTTCGAGCAGGAGGGAAAAGACGTGAAGTTCACCGGCTACACGGAGGACATCCTCGCCGACCAGGTCATCAAATTCGTCCGCTCCCACAAGGACGCCCCCTTCGCCCTGAGCTGGCACACCCGCGCCCCGCACGCACCCTATGCCCCCGTGCCGCCGGAGGACATGGCCCCCTTTGCGAACCTGGATCCCTCCATTCCCCAGCCGCCCCACCCGGACCTCAAGGTGGCGGAAATGAAGAAGCTGATGCGCGAATACCTCGCTTCCATCCATTCCGTGGATCGCAACGTGGGCCGCGTGATGGACGTTCTGAAGGAACTCGGCCTGACGGAAAAAACGATGGTCATTTTCACCTCCGACCACGGCTACAACCTCGGCCACCATGGTCTCCGCCACAAGGGCAACGCCACCTGGCTGACGCAGAATCCACCCGCCGGAACTCCGAACGTGCCAAAAGGACAGCGGCCCAACATGTTTGAAACCAGCCTCCACATGCCCACCGCAGTCAGCTGGCCCGCCGGCATCAAACCCGGCACCGAGGTGCGCGAACTGGTCTCCAATCTCGACTGGCTGCCCACCCTCCTGGACGCCGCCGGGGTGAAAAAGCCTGACTCCATGGTCATCCGCGGCCGCAGTTTTCTCCCGCTGCTGAAGGGAGAAACCGTGCCCGGCTGGCCGACGGAATTCTACGCCGAGTACAGCATCCACAACAACGGCCCGCACACCGCCATGCGCACCTGGCGCACCGAAAAATGGAAGCTCACCCTGGACTTCCTGAATCCCGAGCGCAGCGAACTCTGCAACGTGGGTGACGACGCTCTGGAGACGAAGAACGTCATCGACGACCCGCGCCCCGAAGTGCAGGCGGCGAAAAAAGAGCTGGAGGGAAAAATCCGGGCGAAAATGAAGGAGCTGGGCGACACAACGGGCGACAAACCCGCAGCGCCGTAGCCCTGCATGCTCACGAGGCCACACTCAGCACCTGGCCACCGCCCGCCATGCGCAGCTTGGGGATGGTGCGGAGCCGGAACTCCGTCGGGCTCTCACCGGCGTATTTCTGGAAACAGCGGTTGAACTGGGAAAGCGACCCGAAGCCGACGTCGAGCGCCACTTCGCCAATGCGGGCGTAGCGGCTGGTGAGGCGCTTCTTCGCCTGGAGGATGCGCTCCCGGTTTTGAAACTCGGTCAGGGTAAGCCCGGTCGTGGACTTGAAGACGGTGCAAAGATGGTTCGGGCTCAGCCCTGCGGTGCGCGCCAGATCGGGAAGCGAGAAGGGTTCATCGAAAGAGGCGCGGAGGTGGCGGCACACCTTTTGCACGGGTTCGGAGTCCCGGGCCGCATCCGCCGCAGGCAGCCGCTCCAGCTCGCATGAAAGGTGGGTGGCAAAGAGTACGAGCAGATCCACGATGCTGGCGTAGTGCTCATCGGTCACGACCTGGCCGGCGAAATAGGACCGGCGCAGCAGGGGCTCGCGGGATTCTCGAAAATCCGGATCTTCCCTCAGGATTTCCAGCGTGCGCTGGAAGCCGGCTTCAGTCGGCACGCTGGCAAAGACCTGGCCCGTGCGCAGGTGGCCGACCAGCACCCGGCCAAACCAGACGGGGACCGCCGTCTCCCGCAGATTGGCGAAGCACCGCACATTCACAGACTCCTGACCCTCGTGTGCCAGCAGCTGGCTGTGGGAGTGCTCGCAGGCGGAGCAGCCGGCCGGAGTGTGGGCCACGGCCTGGCAGAACGGGTTCACTGCATCACAGCTCTGCTCCGGATTCCGCCCGGTCAGCCAGAGCGAAAGCCCAGTCGCCTGGCGGAAGGCACTGGAATACCTCCCCAAGGAGGGGCTTTCGCGCAGACGCTCCAGCAGTCGCTCGGGGCTGGCAGGAGCCGTGGACAAATTCAATTCCATACGTTCTCAAGCTAGAACGCATCCGGGCACGGGCAAGCGCGGCGAGCGAAAAATTCAGAAATCCGCGCATGTCACGGGATTTCCTGAATTTTCCGCCGCCGGCAGCCGCTCCCGGCTATTTGACGGTCGCGGGATGGAGACCATCCATAGTCTCAATGCCATTCTCCCCGGAGTGCGCACTGCGGCGGCCCCGTTCACGGGTGGCGGTCCGCTTCGCCCTCAGGGTGAGGCTGACGATGAGAATGGTGGCCAGGGAGCTGAGAGGCATCAGAATGGCGGCCAGCAGCGGGTTCATTTTTCCCGCCAGGGCGAGTGCGAGCACACCCAGGTTGTACGTGAGCGCCAGGGTGAAGGCGCGCAGCACGGCCGTGCGGCGGCTGCGGGCGACCTCAAACAGCAGCCGGAGCGGGCTCAGGCTGCGGCTGAGAAAATAAAAGTCCGACTGCTCGGCCAGAAGCGTCCGCTCCACCGCCAGGGTGCCGGAGCAGAGAGCGGCCTGCGCAGCCAGCGTGTCATTCGCCCCGTCGCCGATGAAGAGCGCATCATGGCCGAAGGCCTGCATCCACGCGCCTTTTTCCTCCGGAGTCTGCCGGGCCAGCGACTGGTCCGCCCGCACGCCGAGCGCGGCGGCCATGGTGCTCACCTTGCTTTCCCGGTCACCGCTGAGCAGGTAAATCCCGAGGCCGGCCTGCTGAAAGTGCGCGATCTCATCGCGGGCGTCGGAGCGCACCTGCTCGCTGAAGCGGAAACCGGCGAGCACCACTCCATCGCAGGTGAAAAGCGTGTCCCCGGACGGGCCAGCCTCTTCATTTTCCCCGCCATGCAGCCCGGCTTCACGATCAGTGGGGCGGCGGAGTTCCCACTGACGGCCCTGGTCATCGGTGAAGCGCAGCCCGTGACCAGAGATCTCCTCGGCCCGGACGGAGGCAGCAGGATGGAAAAGGCCGCACCCGGCCATCGCCTCCCGCAGTGCGGAGGAAACCGGGTGCCGGCTCTCGCTGACCAGCGCGGCCAGAACACCCGATGCCTCCGGAGACAAGGACTCGAGCGGCCCGGCGTCAAGCAGGCGCGGGGTGTCCAGCGTCAGAGTGCCGGTCTTGTCGAAGACGATCTTCCGCACCCGGAGCAGCCGCCCCCAGAAGTCTGCGGTGCGCACAAAGAGCCCGAACTCCCGCAGCCGCGAAACAGCCAGGTCGTGCGCCAGCGGCACCGCCACGCCCAGTGCACACGGGCAGGATACGACAAGGACGGACACGAAAATCTGAAGCGCCCGCGCCCAGCCGGCCCCGTGAGCCAGCCAGAAGCCGGAGCCCGTGACCGCAGCCACGAGAATGACAGCCAGATAAATCCGGAGCGTCCGGTCAAGCCACCGGGCGGCAGGGTCACTCTGGGCACTGTTCGTTTCCGTCTGCACCAGTCGCGCCAGGAGAGAGTCCGCCCAGGCTTCGCACGCCTGCAGCGCCAGCGGGCTCTGCCCGAGGTGGACGGCACCGGCAGGCACCACCGCGCCCTCCGTGTAATGCACCGGAGCGGCCTCGCCCGTGATCCAGTCCAGGCTCAGCGTCGCCTGCGGGGCCAGCAACTGCGCGGCCACGGGCACGACACCCCCGGGGCTTACGTGAAAGGTGTGCTTGACCAGCAGGTCCGCTGCCGGACGCCTTTGCCGCTGGCCGTCGATCTCGATCTCCACCTGCTGCAGACTGGGATCATTGCGCAGCAGACGGTGCCGGTTCCGCGCCACGGAGACCTCCTGCATCCGCCTGCCCAGCATCATCAGAAAAATGAAGACCGCCACGAAATCGAAATAGAGCAGATCCGGCGAGCGGAGAAACCACCCGGCCAGTGATCCCAGCCACGCCGCCACGATGCCGATGGCGATGGGAACGTCCAGGTGCAGCCGGCCCAGCCGCAGCGCCGCCCACGCCCGCTGGATAAAATACCCGCCGCCCACCAGCAGACTGACGGTGGCGGAAAAAGCGGCCACCAGTTCAAAAACATCAGCCAGGGCAAAGCCGGGGTCCATGCCGGCATAGCGCGGCAGGGTGAAAGCCATGGCATTCATGGCCAGCGCCCCGCACAGGCCAAGCCGCAGGCCGGAAGCCCCCGGGGCCGCCTCTGTGTGGGATTCCGGAGCCAGCTTGTAGCCAAACGAACCGATTTTCCTGACGAAGGCGGGCAGATCAAAGGCACCCCGGCACCACGTGAGGGTGGCGCTCCCGCGCGTCGGGTCCACCACGCACCGGGCGCTTCCAGGTTCGCGGAGAAACGCCGCCTCGATGAGCCACACGCACCCGACGCAGGACACGCCCTGCACGTCGAACTTGCCCTCCACGAGTTCGCGCGCGCCCGCAGCTTCGGCGTCGCGCTGGGCATCCGCCGCCCACGCCGCATCCGACTGGAGCAGCACGGCATTGCCCGCTGGCAGGATGGGGGCGCTTCCTTTCAGGTCATAGAACTGGGCCAGTCCGCTCCCCGTGATCATCTCATGGACAAACGAACACCCGGCACAGCAGAACCTCGACTCCTGGGCCGTGGGCTGAAACGGTGTGCCGCAATGTTCGCAGGCGGTATCCTGGGTTTTCATGGGGTGGTGCCGGCTCCGGCGCAGAGGGGACATTTTCCTTCCGGCTCGGTCTGGCGCAGCGTGTTCAGACGCCACAGCACCATGCCCAGAGCCACCGCGGCGACGACGCGCTGGATGACCTTGAACCGCTGCGGCGCCAGCCGCAGACTCAGCCGGCCCCAACCCGCCTGGGACACCCAGAGCAGCGGCATCGTGCCCAGGGTGAAGGCGAAGGCAAACTGCGCCCCCATGACAGCGGAGCCCGAAACCAGACAGGCCGCCAGGACAAGGTAGAGCGGGCCGCACGGCAGCAGCGGCGTCATGAGGCCGAGGAGAAACCCTTTTGCCCTGCCCTGCTGCTGCAGGCTGATCCGCGAAGAAAGCCGGGTGAGGAAGCGGGGCTTGGGCAGGCGCGGCTTCCAGCCGATGAGAATGCCCGCCAGAAGGACGACCAGCATCCACGGCAGCACCAGCAGGGGAGACTTCATCAGTTTTTGCAGCGGCGCCTCCCCCAGCGCTCCCGCCGCAGCCCCGAGGCTGGTATACGCGATGAGCCGGCCTCCATGGTAGCCCGCACTGGGTTTCGGCAGCGCCGCGCACAGCAGCGGCCCGCACATGGCAGCGCAGTGCAGACTCGTCAGCAGCCCCACCACAAAGGCCCCGGCCGCCGTGTTGATGACTGGACTAACCATGACTCGAAACGACGGGAACGCTGGCCGGCTGGTGTTTGATCGCGAAGGAAATGAATCCAGTCCAGACGCTGATGAGCACGAAAAACCCCACCCAGAACCAGATCCATGGACGCTGGGCAACCCAGGAATCCGGCTTCAGCTGGCTGGCATCAGGGCCTCCTGCTGGCTGGGAATCTTCCCGGTGGACGCCGCTGCAGCAGCCTCCGCGATTCTTTTGACAACAGGAGGCCGTGGCGCAAGCCCGGCTGGAGGAGGTGGCGGATGTGTTCATGGGATCAATTGGCGGGTGTTTCTTTCAGGAGGGAGGGATCGGGGCCGGTGAACTCAAACTCGAGTTCAGTCTCGTCCGGGTGGGTCAGGCTCTGCACTTCCAGCTCAAGTTTCTGTTTTCCCCGGTAGGCGTCGCGGGGGATCTCGATGATGAGGACGCTCTGAAACTCCATCTGCGGCCCCACCGTGATGGCCTCACTGATTCCGTTCATGACCGTGCCGGGGGGGCCGCCCTTCAGCACAAGGCGGAATTCCTCCGAGGACTGGCGCTTGTTCACCAGTTTGAGCTGAAATTGATTCCGCACCGACTTTTCCCCCACGTAATACGGGGAGCCAACCATGCGGGTGAGGGTGGCCTGAAACGAATGCAGCCGCCGGAGGGAAAGGCCGAGCGCGCCCATGCCCACCGCCATAAGAAGAGTGTAGGCAATGACCCGCGGGCGAATCCACCGCGTCTTCTTCGCCTGCAGCCCCTGCATGGAGTCGTAGCGCACCAGCCCTTTTGGCCGGTCGAGCTTTCGCATGATGTCGTCGCACGCGTCGATGCAGGCGGCGCAGCCGACGCACTCGAGCTGGAGGCCGTTTCGAATGTCGATGCCGGTGGGGCAGACCTGGACGCAGCGCAGGCAGTTCACGCAGTCACCGGCACCCTGTGTCCCGGCCTTGCCACGGGGCTCGCCTCGTTTCGTGTCGTAGCCAACGGTGAGCGTGTGCTCGTCCGTCAGCGCCGACTGGATGCGGCCATACGGGCAGAGGACAATGCAGAACTGCTCCCGGAACCAGGCAAAGGAAAAGAAGAGCGCCGCAGTGATAAACATGACTACTGCGAAGGCAAAGCCGTGCTCGCCTGGGCTGCTGATCATCATTTTCCAGAGCTTCGGCAGGGACACGAAGTAGGCCAGAAAGAAGTGGGCAATGATGAACGAGGCCAGCAGCGTGACGGCCAGCTTTCCGCCGCGGCGGATGATTTTTTCGGATTCCCGCCACGACATGGAGTCCAGCCGGCGGCGCTTGTTCGCGTCACCCTCGATCAGCCGTTCAAGCCGCCTCATCACGTGCTCAAGAAACACCGTGTAGGGACAGGCCCACCCGCACCAGAGCCGGCCGAACAGGGCAGTGAGATAGAAGAGTGCAAAACCCACGCCGCTGATGGCGAAGAACGCGAGCCACAAATCCTGCGCCAGAAACGTGAGGCCGAAGAGGTGAAACCGGCGGTTCTCCACGTCGAGAAAAACCGCCGGGTTGCCATTGATGGTGATCCACGGGAGCAGGATGTAGAGCGAGATCAGCCCCAGAACAAAAAGCCTCCGCGCATACGTGAATTTCCCGCTCACATCAGCAGGATGAATCATGTACCGCGAGCCATCGGGATTGATGGTCGTGACCGTGTCAATGGTCGGCTTTTTGAAGGAGGCGCTCATTCAGTTCCTTCTGGGCTATTTTGCGACACCGTCCGGACCGGCCTCATGCCTGCTCAGAATGTAGGCGACCACTTCAGCCACCTTCACCCCGCCAATCTGTGACTCCCACGCGATCATCCCTTTTGTTACGTCGGGTGATCCGGCTTTAACCACCTTGAAGATGTCCATCGGTTTCCCACCGTACTTCCACTCGGCGTCGTTGAGCGGCAGACCAGGCAGCTTGACGCCACCGGGCATGGTGGCGGTCATGTCTTTCGCATGGCAGGCGGCGCAGATGGTGTCAAACGTCTCCTGACCGCGTGCGGCCACATCCCTGTCCCGGGACATCTCCCAGAAACGCTTGTCGTCCAGAACCTTCAGGATGTCCTTCATGTGGGCGGCCTGTTCGGCTTTCACCCGGGCGACCTCCTTTTCCACCCGCTGGCCGTCCGTGGTGGCGATGTGCAGGGGCCGCGAAACCTGGAAGTCCCACAGCCAGGAAACCAGCGCCCACATGATGGCAATGTAAAGGGTGGCCAGCCACCAGTTCGGCAGGAGCTGGTCATATTCCTGAATGCCGTCAAAGGTGTGCGGGCGCAGCACCGGCATTCCGGGTTCCGGTTTTGGCAGCGGAGCGTGGGTGGAATGATCAGTTTCCATGATCTTTGGTGTGGGTTGGGGGTGTCGCGTCGTCCTGCAGCGGCAGGTGGGACATCCGGTTGATTTCAGGTTTTTTCATCAGCAGGGCCCGGAGCAAAATAAGTCCAAAAGCCAGCCCGGTGAGGGCGAGTCCCGTGACGGGGATGATCCCATCCCAAGTGTCCAAAAAGAGGCGTCTAAACATGGTGTTAAGCGATGGATGTCAGTTTTGTGCCGGAGGATTGGCCACCGGCGCGGGCGCCGGCGGAACTGCAGGAGGGGAGGTCGGCGCCGGTGCGGCAGGAGCTGCGGCTGGAACCACAGGAGGCGCCGGTGCGGCAGGAGCTGCGGCTGGAACCAGAGGAGGCACCGGTGCGGCAGGAGGTGCGGCTGGAACCACAAGCGGCGCCGGTGCGGCTGCTGGGGGGGCCGAAGCCGTGGCAGCGGCAGCTTCAGCGAAAGCGGCGTCCATGGAAGCCGCTTCAGCCGCAGCTGCTTTGACCTTCACGAGGTCGTCAAACTTGCCGAGCTGCTGCAGGTAGGCAATGACGGCCACCATCTGGCTTTCAGGATCCACATAAAGACCGTTCGCCTTCAGATCTTTGGCGATGCCCACACTCTGCTCGATGGCCAGCTGCTGGATTTGATCACGGGTCATCGCTTTGAAGGGCACTCCCAGTTTCTGCTGCACGGCGATGCGGCCCGGAAGGCTCTTGATGTCGGTTTTCTTTTCACCAAGCCAGTGATACGACGGCATGTTCGACCCGGCGCTCAGAGCGCGGGGATCCATCAGGTGCTGGTAGTGCCAGGTGTTGTTCCGGCGTCCCGCCTCGCGGGCCAGATCGGGACCGGTGCGCTTGCTGCCCCACTGGTGCGGGTAGTCGTAGATGGATTCACCGAGGCGGGAGTAGTCGCCATAGCGGAGCACGTCCGGAGCCAGGGTGCGGATCATCTGGCTGTGGCAGTTGTAGCAGCCCTCGCTGACGTAAATGTCGCGTCCCGCCAGCTCCAGTGGAGTGGGCACCAACTGCAGGCGGTCCTCCACGTTTTTCGCGCGGTTCATCATGACTGTTGGAATGATCTGCACCATGCCACCCGCCGCTGCAGCGACGAGCACGAGCACGGAGAAGGGCGCCCAGTTTTCCAGCAGCAGATCATACCATTTGATCCACTTTTCTTTATGATGGATGAACAGCCACACCGTGCGCCACGACATGTCCAGCCCCAGGACCAGCCCCCCCATGCCCACAGGCCGGGCAGGAGGAACCACAGGCAGTAGCCCATGATGGCGAGGACAGGAAAGAATACGGGCTCGGCGATGACCATTTTCCAAAAGCTGACGCGGGCAACCTTGGGCTCGATCATCACCTCGATGGATCCGTTGATGACCGTCTTTTTCTTAACGGACAGCCAGACGTTGATGACCATCATGACGAAACCGACAAGGTACAACGTGCCGCCGATGGCCCGGAAGAGCATCAGGGGGCGGATCGCTTTGAGCGTGTCGAGAAACTGGTACTTCAGGCTGCCGTCATCTGCGAGCTGGTTCAGCATGAGCGCCTGCATGATGCCGCTGACCCACATGGCCGCGACGTAGATGAGAATGCCCACGAGGCCGATCCAGAAGTGCATGTTGGCCCAGGAGGGCTTGGCCAGCTCCGTTTTCCAGAGGCGCGGCACCAGCCAGTAGGTCATGCCGGCCGCCATGAATCCATTCCAGCCCAAGGTGCCGGAATGGACGTGGCCGATTGTCCAGTCCGTGTAGTGGCTCAGGGAGTTCACTGCGCGAATCGCGAGCAGTGGTCCTTCGAAGGTCGACATGCCGTAAAAAGTGACGCCGGCCGCGAAAAACTTGATGACAGGATCCGTGCGAAGCTTGCCCCAGGCGCCGCGCAGGGTGAGCAGGCCGTTGAGCATCCCGCCCCAGCTGGGCGCCCACAGCATGAGGGAGAACAGCATTCCCAGCATCTGCAGCCAGTAGGGCAGCGCCGTGTTCAGCAGATGGTGCGGTCCCGCCCAGATGTAGATGAAAACGAGCGACCAGAAGTGAACGATGGAGAGGCGGTAGCTGTAGACCGGCCGTTCCGCAGCCTTCGGCATGAAGTAGTACATGATGCCGAGGATGGGAGTGGTGAGGAAGAAGGCGACGGCATTGTGCCCATACCACCACTGGACGAGCGCATCCTGCACCCCGCCAAAGATCGGGTAGCTGTGCGTGAGGCTCGTAGGGATCGACAGGTGGTTCACGATGTACAACATCGCCACCGTGATGATGGTGCCGATGTAGAACCAGAGGGCCACGTAGAGCGACGGTTCATTCCGGCGCTTCAGAGTCAGGAAAAAATTGATCGCGAAAACCACCCAGATGAGCGCCACCGCGATGTTGATCGGCCAGATCAGCTCGGCATACTCCTTGCCACGGGTCAGGCCGAGCGGGAGTGTCACTGCCGCCGCTACGATAATCAGCTGCCAGCCCCAAAAGTGGATGCTCGAAAGCAAATCCGACGCCATTCGCGCCTTGCACAGTCGCTGGGTGGAATAGTAAATGCCGGCGAACATCATGTTGCCGACAAAAGCGAAAATGGCGGCATTCGTGTGGAGGGGCCGCAAGCGCCCGAAGGTGAGCCATTCGAGGCCCTCTCCTCCTCCGAATTCCTTTCCGTTTAACTGCCAGCGGTGCAGCTGGAAGGCGATGAACACGCCAGCCAGCAGGGCTATCGAGCCCCAGAAAAGCATGGCGATGAGAAAACGCCGCACAGTGCGGTCGTCGAATTCAATGATGGTCTTGGTGGCGTTCATGGGTTGGCATTGCCAGCCTCACGGGTCGCTCACCGGCAGGAACCTCAGGCGCCAGTGGAAGAAGGGACTCCCGCTCACTCGCCCCGGCATGCCGGTCCCGGGCGCTCCGCACGAATGCGAGCGTGAACCAGGCTGCAAGGCAAAGGCTGAGGAAAACGGTGAGGCAGAGAACTTCCATGACTTGATGCTTCCGAAGCGGCCGGGAAACCACGTTGGATGACGCGACCATCCTGCCATCCCTCCACTATTCCGCTCCGCACCCATTCCGAATCGTTGCGCATCGGTTCCGAATCCTCCGGGCAGGGCCTGATTCCCCCTCCCATATTTATGGGATCGTCACCGAGACCCGGCACACCAACCGTCAGGACGCCGCACGCTGGCACGGGAATGCCGGCACTATTCTTCCTGCCCCTCAGCGCAGCCTGCCCCGGAAAAAGCCGCTAGTGCGCGCTGGCCATAGGACGCCAGCAGATTGCCATCCGTCGCCGTCCGGGCTAAGCTCGGGGGTGACTGTCCCTGCTGATCCTGATGCCGCCACCCGACTCTGCACGGCCTGCGGGCTGTGCTGCAATGGCGTGCTCTTTCAGATCGTGCGCCTCCAGCCGGAGGACTCCGTGAAGCAGCTCGAGGCACTCGGCATGAAGTTCAGCCGGAAAAAAACCGCGCCCTACTTCAACCAGCCCTGCCGGTTTCTGCACGACTGCCGCTGCGCCGTCTACGAGGCCAGACCCTCCCGCTGCCGGAAGTTTGAGTGCCGGCAACTCCAGCGGGTGGCTGCGGGGGAGGTCACAGAGGCGGAAGCCGGCCACTCCATCGCGGCGGTGCAGCGAATGGCAGCGGAGATCGGGGCACTGCTTCAGAAACTGGGCAACACAAGCGTGCACCTCCCGCTCGCCGACCGCCACGCCGAGGTGCTGGCGGATGCGGGGCCCGGCACGGACCAGCGCGGCCTGGCCACTCTTGCCCGGAAAATGGAGGCACTCGCCGTCGTGCTGGACCGGGATTTCAGGCTGCCACCCGGCGGGAAATAATGAGGCGCACCAGCCCGTGCGGAGTCACTCTTCCCCCTCCTCCTCCACAGGCAGCGCACCACTCTTCAGCCTCTGGTGTTCCTTGCGCCGGTCGGCCCGGTGTTCGATGGCCCGCAGCTGCTTGGGTGAGAGTTCCAGCTTCCGCTTGATCCACGGCGGCGGGCCCGAGTCCCCCGCCATGATGCAGCCCAGCGGCGTGATCTCCGCCACCACGTCTGCCAGGCCAAACTGGGCGATCTGCGCCTTCACCTGGGCCGCCGGCTTGTAGCCGATGGGGCTTTCGGAGAGGTCGGATTTTCCGTGAAACCACCGGATGTCCAGCCCCGCCGTGGTGTGCGCCAGGGACGTGGCCACCCGCTTCTCATCCACCTCCCCGTCCGCGTTCTTGAAGTCGCGCATCAGTGCGCTGCGGCTCAAGTTCCGCCCGGCGCCATGCGGGGCGAAGCCCATGAACTCCGGGTTGTCCCGCCCCAGCACCAGGAGGATGGGTTCCGCCATGTTCAGCGGGATCAGCCCCAGCAGCGGGCGGCCCTCCTCATCCCGCCAGGCGGGCGTGGCCCCCTTGCCATGCAGGAAATCCTCGCCCCGTTTCCAGACAAAGTTGTGCTCGTTCCCGGCGCTGGTCACACGAGTCCCGCCACTGCGTTCCAGGAACCTCTCGTGGATGCTCTCATGGTTCGCTCTCGTCCACCGGGAAACGTATTGCAGCGCCTCCCAGTAGTCCGCCCCCTCCTTTTCGCGAAAGTCCAGCCACGCTGCCGCGTCCGGGATGTCCCGCGCGATGCGGTCCGTCGCCTTCCTGGCCGCCTTCTGCCCGCGCACGTACAGCTTCGCCCCCAGCCCTCGCGAGCCGTGGTGCGTCACCAGCACCAGCGTGTGCCCGTGTCCGGACAGCGCCCCCGCCATTTCCCCGTAGCCCGCCGCACTCAGCGCGTCCGTCAGTTCCGGCGTCACCTCCAGCCGGCCGATGTAGGCAAAGTGATTCCCGTCCCCCTGGTCCGCCATGTGGATGACCGCCGCCTCGCGCAGCCCGTCGAGAAAGGGATTCGTGTACAGCACCTCCTCCTCCAGCACCGGATGGTGCACCAGATCATCCCTCCGGCGCCCTCCCCCGCCAAACCGTGTCGAGGCGGTCAGGTCGTCCAGCATCGCCGCCACCTCCTTTTCACAGGTGAAAAAGGTGGCAAACATGGAGCAGCAAATGTCCGCACTGTGGGCCGAGGGGATGATGGCATTCCTCACCGCGATGGCCCCGCCCACCGGGATCGTCGCCGGAGCATGGCCCGCCGGGCAGGCATCCGGCATGATGGCCCCGCGCTCGATGACCGGCGTGCGCAGCAGATCCGCCATCAGCCGCCGCACCTTCTCCAGGTTCTGCTCATCCGCCTCGCATGTCGCCTGGATCGCCTCCGCCAGCGGCGCCGGCTCTGCACGGTTCTCCAGCCGGGGCTTCGTTTTCGGCACATCGCGCGCCACCAGTTTCAGGATGTAGGCACGGTCATGCACCCCGCGCGCTTCCAGCTCCGCCGCCTTCGCCAGCGCCCGTCCGATGTCCGGCCCCTCGCTCCACCCCGCCTCAATGAGGTCACTTCCGTTGACTAATCCCATGGGCCGAGAATAGCACCACTCCCCACAGGCGTGCAAGTGCTTTGCCCGCCAGGCGCTTGAGCCGCCCGGTCTCTGCTGGCAGTGGAGCCGGGGAAACCGGCAAAGCCGCCCCCCAAGATGCCAGCCCCGTCCCAGGGAACGAGACTTTGGCAGTCCCGCCGCCCCCCCCGTCTTTTCTCAATCCCTGCCCCATCAGTGCCATCTGTGGTCCCCCATTCCCCATTCCGAAATCCGAAATCCGAAATTCCCTTCACGTTCTCCGCAGCGCCAGGATCAGCTCGTCCAGCTTGTTCGCCAGCGTCTGCATCTGCGCCTGCGTCGGCGGGGAGGCCACGGCCAGGTTGAGGACCGCCACCGTGTTCGTGTTCGCGCTGCTGTTGGAGAGGGCGCTGGAGAGCGCGTTGGCCGTTGCGTCACTCAGCTGCGCCGCGCTCACCTCGCCCGGCACGCCGGTGGGAATGCCGAACTCAAAGTGGACCGTCGTCCCGTCAAAGGTGGACGTGACCGTCGCCCCGGAGAGCGGCGGCAGGGTCGTCACCCCGTCCACCACGGCGGCGGCAAAGGGCGGGCCCTGCGGACCGGGGTTCCCCTGGGGGCCGGGCGGACCCACCGGGATGGTTGCTATTTCATCGTGGATTCCGGCAAACTGGCTCCTGAGTTCCGCCGCCTCGATGAGACTCCCGTCCACGGGAAGTGTGGGATCATATGCCATAAGATTACCTCCATTTATTGATCGGAATAAACTGACTGATTCGGGTGGAAAATAAGGAAGAGGCGGCGGGGCGGCGGTGCTGGCTGGCGAACCCCGGCGAATGGTGTCTCCGCCGGGCTCAGTTCGCCTCCTTCACCGCCTCTTCACCGTCCTTTCCTACCCGGCCATGCAGACCGCCTCGTCACTCCACGGGCTCTCGGTTTCATTCGGGCCGAGCGCTTTTACGCGGAAGGCATATTTCCGGCCGGAGACCAGGCCCGTCGCCTTGATCGAGCTGGTGCCGCTCACCTTGAATTGCGTCCACGGTCCGGGCACCTGGCCCTCCACGTGCTCGCGGCATTCCCAGAAGTACACCTTCGCCTTCTTCACCGCAGCGCAGCTCACGTCCGCTTCGCCCTCCTTCTTGCCGATCGTGGCCACCAGGTTCTGCGGCTGCGGCAGGCTGGTTGTCGGGGCTCCATCTGCCTGAATTTCAAAGGCCGCCTTGAGAATGATCTCCGCACTGCCGCCGGAGACGCGCTGCACCCAGCTCGCGCGGGCCGCCAGCTCCAGTTTCAGCTCCGCCTTCTTCGCCTCCTTGGCCGCCCGTTTGGACGCCAGCGCCGCTTCCATTTGCGTGATCTCGTCCAGCAGGTCGCTGTATTCGTCGACGACCGCGTCGTAGATCAGAGCCGTCGGGTCCGGCGTGGCGAATTCAGGTTTCCCGATGATCGCAGTCTTGTGCGCGAGAGCGTACGTCAGCACTTCAGCGTCGCTTTTAGAATCCAGATCCTGTTTTACCTTGGCCATGCCGTGTTTCCTCGGAGGCGCCGCCGCCTCGTCATAGCGGGCCCCGGAATCAAATCTTGCTGTTCCGTAGGTGGCCATGTGGATAGAGTCGAACGGCTGGTTTGGTAGCCATCAGAGTGTGTGGTTTTAGCGGCGGTGATGGCTCGGATGGCCGCCGCATGGTGAAATAATGCCACAACCCTGGATAACTTGGCAAGAGAATTTGCAAAAATATTTTCCGGCATCCCCCTGCCAGCCTTCAGACACCCCGCAACCACCCTTCCCACCCCCACCGCGCCGCCTTTCCAGCCCTCCTCTTCACCCAGCCTGGCCCGGTCCCGCCGCCGGGTGGCCCCGCCGCCCGGCTCTTCGGGCGACACCCAGGCATTCACCCGCCCCGCCACGTATCCAGCATCGGGCCCGGATGCGACCCGTCAGGTCCCCACCTGTCACCTCACCCGGCCACCCCAGTCATCCCGCCCAGGAGTCCGGGTCGCCCGGCATGGGGGTCCCTGGCACCCGACAGGGAGGTCCGGGTCACCCGACAGGGAGGTCCCTGCCACCCGACAGGGAGGTCCCTGCCACCCGACAGGGAGGTCCGGATCGCCCGACAGGGAGGTCCCTGTCGCCCGACAGGCACTCCGGTCCACCCCACCGGGACCCCCCGGTCGCCCGGCAGGGAGGTCCCGGTCGCCCGATAGGGAGGTCCG